>JAQSYD010000009.1 GCA_029256325.1 Clostridia bacterium | reverse complement strand
TGGCTTGAACAAAGTGAAAGCCAGCGTCTTTAGGCGCTGGCTAGTAAAAGAGGCTTATAGCCTCAGTGCAAACCACCCGTTTTACGGGTGGTTATGATTCTTATGCAAACTTATTCTAATGTGCTGTAACATGCACTATAAATTACTTTTTTAATGCGGCAACTCTATCAAAAGCTTGAGGTGGTTGCTCCATCCATCCTCTATTAACCATAATCTTGAGGCCATCTCCCCCATACTTTAGTATATCAACTATGATTGAAGTATAATGAGCAGCCAAGTCCTTTCTCATGGAAACAAATAGGGCATAGGAGGCTAAGTAAATACCTGTTGTTACTGTTGTTGCTATTCAAAACATAATTAAGCGGTCAGAGAAAGGTGAAAATGTAGAGTCAGTAACTTCTATGCTGACAGGTATATTGCCTAGATGTTCCGCTTCTTTTAAGACCTTATTAAATATATCTATTTGCTTTTGGGCAAGATCTTTTCCATCAAGAAGAAATTTTTTAATTTCTTTGTCTTTCGTCACCTGTATAAAACCTATTAATAACAGAATCTCTATATAGTTTTGCAGTCAACTCCATACAATCATAAAAGTAAGCTACAATATCTTGACGAGCTACTTTTGTTATAATAGTGGCATAATCACTTAAGTTCATTTGGTTCAGGCGATAAATAAAACTTAGGCCATATAAATCTGTCAAAAGAGCAGGTGCTGATAAGTTTTGGTCCTCTTCAGTAAAACCTTTTGGGATGGGGAAGTTTTCTTCGTTAAATATGGTTTTGGCTTTTTCAATGAAATTCTTTAAAAAACTTGCCTGCTCTTCTAAAAGTGGCTTTATTTCTGAATCTTGAACATGTTGTATAAAGTGGTTAACTACACATAACGTTGCTGTTTGTTGTATATAAGTTTTCCATAAGCTCGAAATTTCAGGTGTAGTAAGCGATATATTATGCTCCTCCATTTAAATCCCTTCTTTGACGACATCATGTTTTCTACTATTGTCTACAATGCAAACTGATATTATTCTCTTAAGGTTCATATTTACAGCACAAAAGGGGGCTTGGACCCTTTTTGTAAAAATAAGCTCCAGTCATGACGTTTGGCCGCTTATTGATATATTGCCGACCTTCTGTTATTATAGTATCAGCATAAAACAGAAGGTTTTTATATGTGGAGACCTTGTACAAGCTGGAATATGCAGGAAGTGCACAATTATTTTATTTATAAAGGGTGAGATTTTGAGTAAGCAATTATATATAACTGAAAAGCCGTCTGTTGCTGCTAGTTTTGCCAGTGCACTGGGGGTACAGATTTCATCATCAGATAGAGGCAGGGGTTATGCAGAAACAGCCAATGTCATTATAACATGGTGTTTTGGGCATTTGGTAACCATGGCATATCCCGATGTTTACAATCCCGAGTATAAGTCATGGCGAGTGGAGCATCTACCGATCATTCCAAAGGAATATAAATATATTGTCATAGATAACAAAGGAACTGTGAAGCAGTTTGATGTAATAAAATCCCTGATGTGCAGAAAAGATGTGGATATGATTTATGCCTGTACCGATAGCGGACGTGAGGGTGAGTACATTTTTCGATTGGTCTATAACCAAAGCGGATCAGATAAGCCTGTAAAAAGAGTTTGGATTTCTTCTCAGACGGAAGATGCCGTTAAAAAAGGAATAGAAGAGGCAAAGAGCATCAGTGCCTATGATTCACTTTCAAAAGCCGCTTATTGCAGGGCGAAAGAGGATTGGCTCTTTGGGATGAATTTCAGCAGAATCTATACCTGTCAATACGGCAGGAAACTATCAGCTTTTTTAAAAGAAGAAAAATCTTCAGTCATTCCCATCGGAAGAGTGATGACCTGTGTATTAGGTCTGATTGTAGATAGGGAATTGGAAATCAGGAATTTTGTGCCAAAGCCTTATTATGGGGTTGTAGCAAATTTTCTGTCGAAAGACAGTGGTATTCCCTATAAGGGTAGGTGGCAGCAAAAGAAAAAAGAAGATAAAGATCAGGCAGAAGATGTGGAAAATGAAGATAAATATATCAGCAAAGAGGACGCGGAGGAGATCATTAAAAAGCTGGAGGGTCATGAAGCTGCAGTCAAAAAGGTTGAAGTAAAAGTAAAGAAGGAACAGGCACCTTTGCTTTTTAATCTTGCTGAACTGCAGTCAGAAGCCAATAAAAAGTTTAAGATTCCTGTAAATAAAACGCTGGAAATTGCGCAAAGTCTTTATGAGAAGAAGATGATCTCTTATCCGAGAACGGATAGCAGGGTGCTTTCCACCGATGTTATACCGGAATTACCCAAGGTACTCAATGGCTTATATGGAAATGCTAACTTTAAGGATTTTATATTAAGGATTAAGGAATTTGGAGAACTTGGCATTGATAAGAAAACAAAACGATATGTAGATGACAGCAAGGTTACCGACCACTATGCCATTATTCCGACCTATGTAACAACGGAGCTGTCCAAGCTGGATGAAGATACAAGAAACATTTACAATCTGATTGTCAAAAGATTTTTAGCCATTTTTTATCCGCCTGCCGAGTATAATACAGTGAGGGTGGAGACTGGAATAGAAGCAGAAATATTTGTGACCAATTCAAAAACACTGAATGTTCAAGGCTGGAAGGAAGTTTATGAAGTTACTTCTTCAAAAAAGGAGGAAGAGCTATCTGAGTCCCCTATTCAAAAGCTGGTTAAGAAAGAAAAGTGTGATGTGACTCAATTTGATTTGGAGGAGAAAGAAACCAAACCGCCATCTCGATTTACCGATGGTTCCTTGATCATTACAATGGAAAAAGCGGGAAAGTATATTGAAAATGAGGAACTTAGAGAGCAGCTAAAAACATGTGGCATCGGTACTTCTGCTACCCGTGCAGGAATTATAAAAAAGCTGGTGGATATCGGACATATAAAAATTAATTCAAAGACACAAATCGTAACTCCGGAGCCAAAAGGAGAAGCTATCGTAGAGCTGGTTCGTCTTACGGCAAAGGAACTACTGAATCCAACACTTACTGCCAGTTGGGAAAAGGGGCTGTTCATGATTGAAAACCATGAGACGTCAGCGGAGGTTTTTGAGGAAAAATTAACTCAATACATCACTAAAACCATTGAGAAGGTAAAAAGAATCGGAGACGGACAGCCATTTAAGTTCCAATCACTAAATATTGAATAGTGTATGAAAGTGCAAGTAGAATGATTGATCCGTTGCAGAATATAAATTAGAAAATGACCTTTAAGAATTACTATAAAAGAATAATCTAATAATAAAAATCCTCTTCTTTGATTCAGTCAGAAGAGGATTTTTTATAGTCGCACTTCCTTAAGCCTCAAGGGTTAAGGAAGTGTTACTATGCATTGTTTAAATAAAACTAAATATTCTTACAATATGCCCTACCATATCTTCCCAAGTTGCTGTATAATAGAATAAATCCATCAGGGGGGAGGGGGTTAACAAAAGAGCCTTTATAGAAGTGCAAATGAATGATTATTAATCTGTATAATTTAGGAGGGAATATTATGGGAGACAAAAACCCAAAACCAAAGAGCGAGGACAAGAAAAAACCAAAGGCTGACAAGGTCAAGAAGGAGAAAAAGAAATACGCATAATTAAAACAAAAGTGCCAGGAGCAAGGGTCATTAAGTTATTTAAGCAAGAATCAATGATAACTTAACAACATATGCGCCTGGCACTTATTATATGGTTATAAATAAAGATTATGAGGTATAATTGTAGTAGTTGAATGATGAATAGTAGGGGTATGATAAATGGATTTAGGATCAATGAAACAATTTAACATCAAGCTTTTGGAATGGTATGACTGCAATGCGCGTATTCTGCCATGGAGAGACGATCCTTCTCCCTATAGAGTTTGGATTTCAGAAATCATGCTGCAGCAAACCAGGGTGGATACCGTAAAGCCCTATTTTAAAAGATTCATGAAGGCAGTCCCAACCATTCAGGAGCTTGCAGATATTTCAGAGGATCGGCTGTTAAAGCTTTGGGAAGGGCTGGGGTATTACAGTAGGGCTAGGAACTTAAAAAAGGCTGCCGCTGCCATTATGCAAGAATTCGAAGGACAGATTCCTTCTGATATCCAAAGCCTAAAATCTCTGCCAGGGATAGGCCCCTATACATCAGGGGCTATAGCTTCTATTGCTTTTGGTGTAAAGGCGCCTGCCATAGATGGCAATGTGCTGAGAGTTATGGCTCGAATTACAGCAAACAAAGGAGATATAGCAAGTCCTAGGATCAAAAAGGAAATTGAAGACTTGGTAAGCCAGATTCTAACTGTTGAGCGTGCAGGTGATTTTAATCAAGCATTGATGGAATTAGGTGCTACAGTCTGCTTGCCTAATGGAAGCCCAAAATGCGCAGAATGCCCGGTTCAAGCTCTTTGTAAAGGGCACCTTCAAGACATTGCAGCAGAGCTTCCTGTAAAAGCTAAGAAAAAGGACAGAAGGATTGAGCAAAAAACCATTTTTGTCATCGAATATAAGGGAAATATCGCTATAAGACAAAGAGCCAATGAGGGGCTGCTGTCAAGTCTTTGGGAATTTCCGAATGTAGAAGGACACTTAAGCTATGAAGAAAGCAAAGCAAGGCTGAAGGAATGGGGGATTACATCCTGTGAAATAATGCCAATGGGGACCTCTAAGCATATCTTTACACATTTGGAATGGCATATGATAGGCTATTTTATTCTTGTCCAAAGCATTCAGGAATATAATAATTTCATATGGGCAACAGGAGAAGAGATAAAAAAACAATATTCTATTCCTACGGCGTTTAAGGCATATTCAAGGCTTATAAATGATAAATAGAGACAAATGCAGCAAAATGGAAGAATATTGAATGTGAAATAATGGAAGAGTAGATATTATTAAAATAATAGAAATAGTATGATAAAGAAAGAGATGACCAAATGATAAAAGCAAGTTTTAAAGATTATCCCCTAAGCAGTGAGTTATTAAAAGCAATTGGCATATTGAATTACCAAAGTCCCACAAAAGTCCAGGAGCAGGTTATACCGGCTGTGCTAACGCAAAAGGATATTATTGTAAAGTCTCAAACGGGAAGCGGAAAAACAGCTGCATTTGCTGTTCCGATATGTCAATTAGTAGATTGGGAGGAAAATAAACCTCAAGCATTAGTGCTTACACCAACAAGGGAGCTTGCTATCCAAGTCAAAGAAGAGCTATTTAATATAGGTAGATTCAAAAGGCTTAAAGTAGCGGCTATTTATGGGGGCACATCCTTCTATAATCAACAAAGGGAACTTAAACAAAAAACGCATATTGTAGTGGGTACACCGGGGCGTGTGATAGAGCATATTGAAAATTTTATATTAGATACATCAAATATAAAATATCTTGTAATAGATGAAGCTGATGAAATGCTTGATATGGGGTTTATAGAGCAGCTGGAGACAATCATAACGAGTCTGCCTCAACAGCATATGACGATATTATTATCAGCTACAATGCCCACAGACATAAAAGCTTTATGCAGCAAATACATGAATGATCCCATACAGATTGAAATAGAAGAAGAAAATCAAGCAGTCCAAAGGATAACTCAAGAAAGATATAACGTAGATGAAATAGATAAAATGGAATTATTAAGAGAACTAACGATTGTAGAAAACCCAGATAGCTGTATGATATTTTGCAACACAAAGCAAAAGGTAGATGAGGTTTATCGTGAACTGGCAAATCTAGCGTATACTTGTAAGAAGATACACGGAGGAATGGAGCAACGGGATAGATTAAAGGTAATGAATGACTTTAAGCAAGGTTATTTTAGATATCTGGTAGCAACCGATGTGGCGGCTAGAGGAATAGACATAGACGACATTACTCTTGTCATTAATTATGATATACCGGAAGACGGTGAAAGCTATGTTCACAGAATAGGTAGAACGGGACGAATAGGCAAGCTGGGGAGAGCCATCACATTCGTAACACAAATAGAAAGCAGATTTTTAAATGATATACAACAATATGTCGGAGAAGAGCTTGCTTTGAAGGAAAGACCGGACAAAGAAACAGTGGATAATGCCAAACAGGATTTTGTTGAGAAAATAAATACTACACCTGAAATTAAAGAAACTAAAGGCGCACAGCTCAGCAAAGAAATCATGAAATTACATATTAATGCAGGGAAGAAAACAAAGATGAGAGCTGTTGATATTGTAGGTACACTTTGCAGTATCAAGGGTATGACCAAAGCGGATATAGGAATTATCAATATCATTGATGTATCCACCTTTGTAGAAATTTTAAATAATAAAGGAGAGTTGGTATTTCAAGAGCTGCAAAAAACACCAATCAAAGGCAGACTACGTACTGTAAGTAAAGTTGATATGTAAATACAAATTATAAAGCCAAGGGAGCAAGACTTTGTTTTATTGTCCTTTGGAAACGAGGGGAGAGGAATATCTTTATGAAAATAGATCCGAATCGGATTAATCATTTGATAGAATATGTACAAGGCATTATGAATGGCGAAAACGGCAAGGACCTATATTTGAAATATAGGAGTGATCTCGAGCAGGTTACACCTCAAGAGGCTTTTGAGATTTTTCACTCTCTTCTTCAGAAGGGCTGTAAGCCTGTAGAAATACTAGTTATTCTTGATAAGGTAATCAATGTTTTCTACAAAAGCTTAATTGGATACGCTTGGAGAAGACCTGAAAAAAATAGTTTTATGGATTACTTATTACAGGAAAATCGTGCATTGATATTCAAGCTTGAAGCAATAAAGGAAATTATTAAGGAGAAGGATTTTCGAGCTGGAAAAAATGAATTGCTTCAGAAAATCCGCGAACTTCAGCAATTCAACCATCACTATTTAAAAAAGGAAAATATCTTGTTTCCTTTTTTAGAAAAGAAGATGAAGAAATTTGATGGTCTGGCTATTATGTGGGCACTACATGATGAGACAAGGGCACAACTGAAAAAAGTTATTGAAACCCTTGAAGCTGAAGACAGCAAAGAAGAATTTAATATAGATCTGGGAAATTTGTTTTTCGCTATGTATGGGCTTATTAAGAAGGAGGAGTTGATTCTTTTTCCGGCAGCCAGTGAAATCATAGAACAAAATGAATGGATCGAAATGCAGCGACAGAGTTTAGAGTATGAGTTTCCTTTTATCAAAAGGCCTCAAGGAGAAATGACGGAAGTGAATATGGCTGTTGACACCCATGAATTTATAGAAGACTTTAAAGATGGTTGTCAGTTTAAAACAGAAACAGGAATTTTGGACTTTGATCAGATACTGTTGATATTTAATGCACTGCCAGTAGATATGACTTTTGTAGATGAAAACAATAAAGTGAAATTTTTTACTAGACCCAAAGACAGGATATTTCCAAGGTCCCCAGCGATCATAGGAAGAGATGTAGATAAATGTCATCCACCGCAAAGCGTTCATGTGGTTCATGAAATCATTGATTCTTTTAGAAATGGCAAAAAGAATCATGCTACATTTTGGATAAATGTAAAGGAGAAAATGATCCTGATACAGTATTTTGCCTTAAGAGATTCAAAGGGGCTGTACAAGGGCGTTCTTGAGGTCAGTCAGGATATAACAGAAATCCGGGCACTGGAAGGGGAAAAAAGACTGCTGCACTGGGAGAATACATAATAATACCCTCTGCAATCACTATTTTGCAGAGGGCTTTTAAATTTGTATTATTATAAATAAAATCACTATTTTACGGATACAACAGAATCGGATACAATTTCAAACTCAGCCATCCATCTATGGTAACTTTTGTCATCTTTTATGAAATCATAGTATGGTACCTGAATAATAGTTTTCACTATTTTCACGACTGACCCTGCTTTTATAAGGGGTGGATGACCTTCAGTTGTCAGTATTCTGGCAAAGGATCCCGGAGAAAGCAGTCCGCAATAAGTAAAATGAGATTTTACAGGTTGTAATTCGAACCCGGCAAACCATCGATGAAGTTCTCCGTTTGGAAGCTGTACTGCATATAAACTGCCTACACGAGTTGAAATAACTGTACCTTTTGTTCCAGGCTCTATTTCAGGTGGATGATGATATACCAATGAAACTATTCTGTCATTAGATTGAAACTCCGGAGGACTCGCACACAAGACAGCCAATAAAATCACCTCTTTTTTCTTTATTCTATATCATATTAAAAATATAAAATGAGTGTGCATATCCTACGTTTATTGCGTGCTTACAGGGCTTTAATTTTCATTGTCATAGGCTGTATGAATACCACGAATGATTGACCCTGAAGGCTTGTCTTGTTATAATATGGTAAGAGGATCAACATTAATTATGAAAAGAGGGGTTAGTATAATGAAAAAGCTAACAGCACTATTTTTAGTAGTAGTATTGTTTATATCAACAATATCAACGGTATTCGCAGCAGGACAAATCAGTACTGAGGCAAAAGCATGTGAAGCCCTTGGAATGCTGAAAGGACCAACAGGCACCGTTGATGCCGCCTATACAGCAGTGGAGCCAACCAGATTGCAAGCGGCAATTATGTTCTTAAGACTTAAAGGTCTTGAAGGCGAAGCATTAGCGTTTTCAGGTACAACTAACTTTAAGGATATGGATAAAGCAAGCTGGGGTGGAGGAAAAATCGTTATGGCATACCTGAAGGCGCATCCTGAGCTTGGATGGATTGGCAGCAACGGCTATTTCAGCCCTGAAGGTCTAATATCAGCGCAAGCTTATTATAAGGTCTTGCTTGAATCTTTAGGTTATACGCAGAAGGCAAATGGCGTTTCAGGAGATTTTACCTGGGATGGGGTTCTTCAATTTGCTGCATCAAAGGGCTTAAAGAAAACAGCAACCGTTACTCGCTACACAGTGAATGACATGGCAATTGCCACACTTGAAGCACTGAAGGCAAACCTAAAGGGTAGTTCAAAGACGTTGGCGGAAGAACTGGTGGAAATGGGCAAAATTGAGGAATCAGCGGCTATAGCTGCAGGAATTATCGCTGCACCTGCAATTTTTGCAGTAGATAAAGTAGAGGCATCCAACCTTGCTGAAGTAAAAGTGGTATTTACTGGTGAAGTTGACAAGCTGTCCGCAGAAAATATAAAAAACTATTCCATAGAAGAACATATAATAAGCAGTGCTTTGATGCAGCCGGATGGAAAATCTGTCATTCTAACACTGGACATAGATGATACAATTGAGAATGCAGTACCTTTTGAGCAGCAAGAAGAGTATGTATTGGAAATTGATGAGGTTAAGAACTTAGAGAAGACACAGACTGTAAAGGATTATAAGACTAAAACCCTCATGGCCTTAGATGCAGCTGCTCCAACAGCAGTAAAGCTTGAACTGGTGGGGCCATATAAGATAAGAGTGACCTTTAGCGAACCAATAAAGGATACAACCAATGCAAAGGTTGAAATAAATAATGGCGCATATGATGCAGAGGCAGAAGCCGCCGATGGTACAAGAGAAGTATTTGTAACCTTATATGATACATTGAAGGAAGGCACTTACAGCCTGACTATTTCTGGAGCGAAGGATTATCAAGGCTTTTCCAGCCTTAAAAAACCAATAAACTTATCCTATAAGAAAATTACTACACCGCCGACTGTCAGTGTTACTTCCAGTACAGAGAAGGAAATAGTTGTGAAATTTAACAGGCCGGTTACCGATGAAGATAACGATGCATTGGATGGCAGATATTTTTATCACTCCAATACATCCATTCATCCGGATGTGACTACAAAAGATAATCAAACATACATACTGAATTTTTCAAATTACCCATTGCCAGCAGGTAATGTTAAATTAGTAGTTCTCTATAAGGTAGATGGCTCATCCATCACTGACGAATGGGGCAATGAAATGAACGCCAATTCGACCTTTACCTTAAGTATTACAGCAGATCAGATAAAACCTGTGGTTACAGATATTGAAGTTGAGGATGAACAGACTTTGTCTGTGTATTTCAGTGAAGCATTGAATGTAGATACCGCTGTTGACTTGAATAATTATCTTGTCAAAGATGACGATGATGAAGTTATCGATGTATTTGATGCTGTATATACCGTAAATACTGCTGACAGCGAATATGTGGTGACTTTAAAATTCGATGAGAAATTAAATGGCAGTTATACAATAGAAATATCAGGGATTGAAGATATGGCAGCTGATTCTAATGAAATAGCAGCAAAGGTATTCTCGGTAGAAGTGAAGGATGTAGCCGGTATTGACTTAAGAGCTATTACAGCTACTACTGTTGAAGGAACCGGTACGAAGCCGGATTATATCTATATCACCTTCCCGGAGGAAATGATGACAGAAGGGGAGGATGGTATCCTCAATAAGGAAAATTATTTACTGAGTGAGAATGTAGGAGAAGACTTTGATTCATTGACAGAAAAGGATACCATTAGTCTGATGACAAGTCAAAAAACAATTAGGATTACACTTGCAGATAATTCTATTTATTCAGTAGAGGATGATGATTTCAGAATCTCTATTGGAAGAGTGGCAGACAAGTCAGGCAATAAGAGTCCATTATTCGCAGCTACAATCAATCCAGAGCCGGATACACCAATAGAAGCAATTGGTTACGTCGTTGTAGATACAAAAACGGTAGAAGTAACTTTTGATGGAATAATCAAGTCCGCTTCAACCAGTGGATTCCGTATATCAGAGAATGGAGGAACAAAGGCAGCATCTACCGCTGTACGTTTAAGATATGAAGATACAGATGAGGATGGAAGCATTGAAACTATAGCATCACTCACCTTGAAGTCTTCCCAGCAATTGGCTGATTCCGATGCACAAGGCATTCTAGAGGTCAGTATAGTTGATAATGTGCTGAAATCAGAGACCGGATTATATTGTGAAGAAGATTTAGATAACGAAGTTTCCGATGGAATTGCGCCAAATATTATTGAAATTGAACAAACAGGCGCTGGCAGAGTTACTATCAGATTTGATGAGGATATAAATGTTACGAATGCCGGACTGGCATCCACAGATTTTGTTATCAGGGATAAAAACAGCAGAGTGCTATTAGCAGGTGTGGATTATAATGTCACAGTAAGCAGCTCATCTCTATCTGTTTTACTTGAAGGAAATTATGAAGATTATATGGGACGAATCACCGTTGATACAAAAGATAATGTGACCTACATCTACGATGAGGATGGAGAGCATGCCAAGCTTAAGGCTTATGGAATACCAAAGGTATTGACGCTGGAATAGCTCTGACTAAATGAGTCCTTCTGATAGTATGCGTAAAATATACTATCAGAAGGACTTTTTATTATGCCTTATATGACAATTGCTATTTTTTTAACTAAGACAAACTTACCTAAACAATGTATATGCTATAATAGGTTAGTCATAATAAATGTTAGGAACTTAGGTGAGAATATTTAGCTGCAAGGGAAAGTATTGGTATATGTAATTAAAGCAAAGTTGAGGTATTAAGATAAATGAAGAGATATATTGTTATATTTGCTATTGCAGTCTTTGGATTAACATTGTTACTATTCAAAAATGAACCGGTAATAAGCTATTTAAAAGATTTGTTTATAAAATCACCCAGCTATAAAAGACTTGTCATTGGAAGGGCAAATGATGCAATTAGCTTGGATCCCTCCATTACAACTGAATCTGAATCCTTTAAAGTGACTGCAAATATTTATGATACATTGGTTGCATACGAAAAGGGGGGAAGTGAGCTAATCCCCTCTCTTGCTGAAAGCTGGAAATCCAGTGAAGATGGATTGACATGGGTTTTTAAATTAAGGAAGGGCGTTAAATTTCATGATGGTACAAGGTTTGATGCCTATGCAGCAGCATTTAATTTTGAGCGTTGGATGAATTCTGATAGCCCTTACCATACCGGACATTTTAGTTATTGGAGTTACAATTTTGGCGGTTTTCCAGGTATTGTAAAGAGTGTTGTGGCTCTTTCTGATTATTCCCTGGAAATTATTTTAAAAAAGCCGTATGCACCATTTCTAAGCACCTTAGCAACACCTCCCTTTGGAATTTCTAGCCCTGAGGCTATAATGAAATACAATGAGAAATACAGTGAACATCCTATAGGTACTGGACCTTTTAAATTTCAATCATGGGTTCGTGAACAAACAATAATTTTAGAGCGTAATGAGAATTACTGGAAATCCAAGCCCAACTTAAATGAAATAGAATTTAAAGTGATACCTTCCAACATAGATAGAGTGTCTCAATTGGAGCAGGGAATTATTCATATGGCAGACAATTTAACGACGGATGATTTAGAGAATATTCAAAATAATCCTGAGCTTAAGGTCTACATGAAGCCATTTTTCAATGTCGGCTATCTGGCATTGAATAACACAAAAGAGCCTTTAAGCAAAATAGAAGTTAGGCAGGCTATTAGCCATTTAATAAATAAAGAGCAATTAATCGATGAAGTATTTAACAAATATGCACGACCTGCTAACACCTTTATACCACCGGTTATTTGGGTATATCATGAGAATATATATGATTTTGAATATAATATCACTGAGGCTAAAAGGCTTTTGGAAAAAGCCGGTTTTTCTAATGGCTTTACGATTAAACTATGGGTAATGGACTCACCAAGAGTCTATTTTCCAAAACCTATGCTATTAGCTGAATTTATAAAAGAAAGCTTGAGTGAAGGGGATATAAATGTAGAAATTGAGAGGCTTAAGTGGGATGAGTATATTGAAAGGATAAAATTCGGGGAGCATGAAATGGCACTAATGGGCTGGAATGGAGATAATGTAGACCCTGATAACTTCTTATATACACTTTTAGCGTCAGAAAATGCAAAGCCTGGTTTAGCAAGCAATTATGCTTTTTACAAAAATCCGGAAGTAGATATGCTTTTGACTCAAGCCAGACAAGTAAGTGACCAGGCCTTTAGAAAGAGCCTATATAGAAAATTGCAGGAAATTGTTAAAGAAGATGCCCCTTCGATTCCATTGGTTCACACTATGCCGCTGATAGGCGCTCGAAAAGCAGTAACAGGCTATGTTCCGCAGCTTACCGGTGAAGAGGCATTTGAAGAATTGGATTTGATAGAGTAAGAGCGATAAAATAGGGTATTGGAGGAGTACTTAAGATGCGGTCTAAGGTTTTAAAAGTCATAAGCTATGTCCTTTTAATAGTATGCATAATTTGGCTCTCATACAATATGGATCAGAGGGATTATAAGAGGTACAATAGTATACCTTCTTTGCCTCAGGCTATAGGGAAGGAGACAGTTCTTATCACTTCTGCAGGACAAAGCACAGATACATATATTGTTAAGGATATTGCCAATAGATTGAGGATTCATAATTTTTTTATGCCGCAGGCATTGGAGCCAGATTTAGAAGGAATCAATACTGTTGTTTTTGTTGTAGGATTTAGTGAAATAGGAGAAAAGTTGCATGGGATCACCTTTGAAAACGAAAAAAAGCGCGTTGATTTACTATTGAAGAGTCTGAAAAAGAATGAAGTTACTATTATTACGGTATATTTAGGTGGAAAGCATAGAAGAAATATGAATACAGATACTTTATTGCGGATGACCTGCAGTAAAAGTCAATATTTGATAGCGACAGTATCAGCAGACGAGGATTACTATTTATCAAATTTATCCAATGAATACAAAGTACCTATAACCTTGGTTAAGAATGTAAAGAACATTTCTGAGCCTTTCGCTTCAGCCTTCCGCTAATTTGAAAAACACACAAAAGTAAGCAATTGAGGTGGCAATCATGTTACTAGACAAAATGAATACAGAGAAAAAAAGTGTATTATGGGCAGCCATTTTATTGATAGCAAGTCTTACTTTTCCTAAGCTTGCTGAGAATGTGTGGTTTGATATTATTGTAAAAATCAGAGAAGCCGCCGTAACTGGCGATAGTGGGCATTTAGTTCTCGCGTCAGCCTTTAGCAGTTTCTTATTTGCTATTTCGAATTCGTTAATTTTTTTAAGTGTATCACAGGTAATGGTTTTTTTTAAAAAGAAACATAAATTGGCATCAGTTATCCTATTCGTATTAAAGATAGGAAGCTTTATTGCTATAAATGCCATAATCACTAAGATATATTCAATACCTTGGGAGCCGGTTACGACATTAGTAGCTCTTACACTTTTATTAATACTTGCGAAAAATAGGAAAGCCAACTACGGCTACTTCATTCAGGAAGCTATGGTGTCGGTACAAGTCTTTATTGCTTTTCAATGGCTAAATATCATGCCTATATTTTCTATGTACTATTTTGGTCAAAGTGATATCCCACTGAGCATTAAAATCACTGGTATGTATATTAATAGTACTTCAATGCTAAATTTTATAGGATTTTGTTTCTTTTTACCTTTTGTTTTCTCGGCAATACTGACAACAACATTATTTAAGAGTCATGAACAGAATATTTTTATAATGAGAGAAAACTATCAAAAGGAAAGAGAACTTCAGATTATGAAATCCAAGGCCATTGAAAATCGAATTTATCAAGAAATTAATCTGCTTGCCCATGATTTAAAAACTCCATTGGTAACTATTAGAGGTTTAAATTCTCTTTTGACCATGACAAAGGATGAAGCTAAATTAGAAACTTATTCTCATAGGATTGAAGGCGCCGTTGTGAAAATGAACGAAATGGTGTCCAGTTTTTTATATGGTTCCTCCAGGCAGTTGGTCAGTCCGGAAGAGCTCATCAATTATATTCAAGCTCAGATCCCCATGGAAGATGATAAATTGAAAATTGAGATTGACTTTGATGAAATCTTGCCTAAGATTCTGGTAAACAAAGTGCGTGTAGTAAGGGCTATTATTAATTTCCTCGAAAATGCAATTGTAGCACCTTATAGGCATGCATACAAATATATTTCTATTGAGGTAAGAGCACTTGGAGATGGCTTAAAAATATCTATAACAGATAATGGGATAGGGATTGAACCCTCAAGACTACCTAAAATATGGGAAGTTGGGTACTCTACTGGACAAACTTCAGGATTGGGTCTACCCTTTGCAAAGCAAATCATAGAAGAAAATGAAGGAACAGTAGCGGTTGAGAGTGAGTTTAACAAAGGAACTACAGTAACAGTGTTTTTTCCGGCTGCTAAAGGATTTGACAGTGATGATCTAAGGAGGAATAACAATGAAATCGAGTAATAAAATAAAAATTTTAATTATTGACGATGAGGCAGATATACTTTTTACAATTCAAGAGATTTGTTCTATAGCAGGATATGAAACACTTACAGCCACAAATGGCAAAGAGGGTTATGAATTATGCAAGCTGCATCAGCCCAACCTGGCTATAGTGGATTATCATATGCCGGGATGGAGTGGTCTTATAACTGTAAAGCAAATCAGGGAGATTGACACAACGGCATCTATACTTGTGTTGACTGTAGATGAAAGGCAGGAGGTCTCAGACCGCTTTATAGAGATTGGAGCTACTGATTTTGCAATTAAACCAATAAAAGCACCGGATTTGATTGCTCGAATCAATGTAAATTTAAAGATTAATGAAATGCAAAAGAAGATAGTTGAGACCCGTAAAAGTGCTTTTGTTGATAAGGGAATTAGTCCTTCAACATTAAAAATTATATGTGATTTTTTAAAGCTGCAGAAAGAAAACTTGACTGTGGAAGAGATAACCAATGGGGTCGGTTTGGCTTATCAAACAGTCCACAGGTATGTTCAGTATTTACTGGAGAACGAGAAATTAGAAGTTATTCCAGCATATGGTCAGTTGGGACGTCCAAAAAATAAATATAAATTGCTCGAATAATGAGTGAAATAAAAATAGTTAAAAGTTTCTTAAGAGAAAAAAGTTAAGAAAATAGATTTCCCCAATTTTATAAGTATAATTAAAAAGAAGTTATAAATTTCACAATATACTTTATAGCACAAATTATAATTATCAAGGGGGAAAACTATGCGTACAAAACAAAGCTCAATTAAGAGAACTGGTTTATTTAACAAGTTTCTTAATGTCGTAGAAAAAGGTGGCAATAAGTTACCACATCCTGTAACAATATTTATGATATTGTCATTACTTGTAATCGTGGTCTCTGAAATTGTTTTTAGAGCGGGTGTAACAGTGAGCTACTACGATGCAAAGGCTAAAGCAGATGCTACTGTAAATGCAATTTCTCTAATGAATCCAGCAGGGTTGCGATACATCATTAACTCTGCAGTTAAGAATTTCACTGGCTTCGCACCTTTAGGTACCGTATTGGTAGCTATGCTAGGTGTTGGTGTAGCGGAAGGTACTGGGTTAATCAGTGCAGCGCTTAAAAAACTAGTTTTAAGTACACCTAAGAGACTAATTACAGCGGTTGTTGTTTTCGCTGGTATCATGTCCAATGTTGCTTCAGATGCAGGCTACGTTGTATTAGTACCCCTTGGAGCAATTGTTTTCTTAAGCTTTAAGAGACATCCGCTGGCAGGTCTTGCAGCGGCGTTCGCAGGTGTATCTGGCGGATTCTCAGCAAACTTATTGCTAGGTTCTATAGATCCACTTTTAGCAGGTATCACAAATGAAGCTTTAAAGGTTGGCGGTTATGAAATTACAATATTACCGACTGCAAACTTATACTTTATGATGGTATCAACCTTCCTGCTTACCTTCCTAGGTACTTGGGTTACTGAGAAAATCGTTGAGCCAAGACTTGGTGAGTACAAGGGTTCACAAACAGTTGAATCTATGGAAGTTACTGCTGCTGAGAAAAAGGGCTTAGTTGCAGCGGGAATATCTCTAATAGTTGCTACAGCAGTAATGCTATTCTTAACTCTTCCAGCAAATGCATGGTTGAAAATGGATGGCACATTGGATGCATATATTCATGACGGTTTAGTTCCAACTATTATGTTATTCTTCCTAATTCCTGGTTTAGCCTTTGGTTATGCGTCAGGAACCATTAAGAATGATAAGGATATAGTAAGCTTTATGTCAAAAGCTATGGCTTCTATGGGCGGTTACTTAGTTTTAGCATTTGTAGCAGCTCAATTTGTAGCTTACTTTAGCTATACAAAGTTAGGTATCATATTAGCAGTTAGCGGAGCAAACTTCTTACAAGCTATAGGCTTAACAGGCTTACCGCTAGTTCTAGGTTTCATTATAGTTGCAGCATTTATAAACTTGTTTATTGGTTCTGCTTCAGCTAAGTGGGCAATAATGGCTCCAATTTTCGTACCAATGCTTTTAAGATTAGGTATTACACCAGAGTTCACTCAATTGGCTTATAGAATAGGTGATTCATCAACAAATATTATTTCACCACTTATGTCTTATTTTGCAGTAATAGTTGTATTTGCGCAAAAGTATGATGAAGATACAGGTATTGGAACGTTAATTTCATCCATGGTTCCATATTCAATCGTATTCTTATTAGGATGGACTTTGCTTATGATAGCTTGGTATTTATTGGGACTACCAATTGGACCTGGCGCATTCATGATGTAATAAATATTAAAGGATATAATAAAAGTATGAGGCATCTAGAGGTGTCTCATACTTTTCATATAAGAAGGAGGTATATAATGGTTAACCAAGATAGAGTTGTTGATGCATTTTGTCAATACGTTCAAATCTCCAGTCCTACTAAAAGCGAAGGAGACTTCGCAAAATTCATTATAAAAGAGCTTGAGGCTTTGGATGCAGATGTATATATGGATGGTGCCGGAGAAATTGTTGGAAGCGACGCTGGAAATGTAATCGCTAAGATTAGCGGAACAGTACCTGGAGAAGCAATTCTTTTCAGCTGTCACATGGATACTGTTTCACCGGGCTTAAATATTAAGCCAATAATAAAAGATGGTGTTATTTACAGTGATGGAACTACCGTTTTAGGCGGAGATAATAAAGCCGGTATAGCAGCTATTATAGAAGCAATAAGAATCCTGAAGGAAAACAATCTTCCTCATGGCGATATCGAAATTGCCTTAAGCATCTATGAAGAAGGCGGTCTTCATGGTGCTAAGAACATGGATTACAGCAGAATTACTGCAAAGAGAGCCTTTGTTCTTGACAGCGGCGGTGACCCAGGACAAATCATTATCCAGGGACCGGCACAGGATAAGCTGGATGTGAAGGTCATAGGAAGACCAGCGCATGCAGGAGTAGCACCGGAAGAAGGAATCAGTGCTATTATGGTGGCTGCTGATGCGATTAAAAGAATGAACCTGTTAAGAATAGATGAAGAGACAACTGCAAATATCGGTGTTATACAGGGTGGAAGTGTAACCAATATTGTTACACCGGAGGTTTCTATTCAAGCAGAGGCAAGAAGTCTTGACAATACTAAACTAGACAAGCAATCTAAGCATATGGTAGCGTGCTTTGAAGCAGCAGCAGAGACATTTGGTGCAAAGGTAGAAATAGACCTAAAGAGAATGTACGGTGCATTTAAAATCAGTGAGAGTGACCCGATTGTTGAAGTAGTAAAGAAGGCTTGTGAAAATATTTCTATAAAGCCATACACTGCATCCTCCGGTGGCGGAAGTGATACGAATATATTCAATACCAATGGTATAACTGCAGTAAATCTTGGTATTGGGGAAAGAAAACCACATACCCTGGAAGAGCACCTTCATATCAAGGATTTGGTGAGAACAGCCGAGTTATTAGTTGAAATAATCAAGCTTCATACAGCTCGTTAAATTCCCAGATTGACAGGGAGGTTCATTTTCGGTATGCTAACAGCAGCACAACATCTATTGCGCTGGTGATCAGGGGGTAGAACAATGGACGGAACAAAGAGAAGTAATATTAAAATAGGGACTACTGTAATGGTTGTACAAAAACAAGATCAAGGCAGTGGTAAGTTAACAGAAGGTGTAGTGAAGCGAATTCTAACGAACTCACCGGAGCATCATCATGGCATAAAGGTAATGCTTGAGAATGGGATTGTTGGCAGGGTAAAAGAAATAAAATAGTTCTTTTATGAATGGATGAGATAATATATCAGTATATTGTCTCATCCATTTTTTTCATTCTCGCTGAATAGAACGTATCATTTTCTAATTAATAGTAAAAATAACAACATAGTATTATGAACTAGGAGAATATAGATGGATAAATATTTCAAACTCAGTGAAAATGGTACCAATGTTAGAACAGAAGTGATAGCCGGAATAACCACATTCATGACCATGGCATATATACTTGTTGTAAATCCGGGCATTCTGTCTGAAGCAGGAATGGATTTTGGGGCTGTTTTCACTGCCACAGCACTTGCCACAATAGTAGCCACCGTACTGACAGGCCTTTATGCTAGGCTACCCTTTGCTCAAGCTCCCGGTATGGGACTGAATGCATTTTTTGCTTATACAATTGTAATTAGTATGAAGTATTCATGGAGGTTTGCCTTAACAGCGGTGTTTCTTGAAGGCGTCATCTTCATACTTCTGACAGTTTTCAATATTAGGGAAGCGATTATTGACAGCATTCCGAATAATATAAAAAAGGCAATTTCTGTTGGTATAGGACTTTTTATTGCATTCATAGGCCTTGTAAATTCAAATATAATCGTACAACCGCAGTCAGGAGTCATTGTAGGCCTTGGTGATATAACGAAAGGTGCAGGGTTTCTTGCTGTAATTGGAATCGTAATCACGGGAATACTTCTGGCTAAAAATATAAAAGGGGCACTTTTGCTGGGTATAGTCGCAACAACTTTAATCGGTATCCCAATGGGTATAACAAAATTACCGCAATCATTTGTAAGCCTTCCTCCATCCATTGAGCCTATATTTTTAAAGTTTGAATGGGAAAACATCTTTACCTTGGATATGTTTATTGTACTTTTCACACTTCTTTTTATGGATATGTTCGATACAGTAGGTACACTTGTAGGTGTAGCAACAAAGGCTAATATGCTGGATGAAAGAGGAAGAGTGCCGAGAGCGAAGGAAGCATTGCTTGCAGATGCTGTAGGTACAACTGTGGGCGCATGCTTAGGAACAAGCACAGTCAGCACCTATGTAGAAAGTGCTGCAGGCGTTGCAGAGGGTGGGCGGACAGGTCTTACTGCGCTTACTACTGCCTTTATGTTTGCCATAGCACTGATTTTATCACCGTTATTTATTGCAATCCCTGCACCTGCTACAGCTCCTGCCCTTGTGCTGGTAGGACTATTCATGATATCACCTATAAAGGAAATAAACTTTGAGGATTTTACAGAAGCCATTCCGGCATTTTTTACTATAATCATGATGCCTTTGACTTATAGCATTTCAGATGGAATTGTATTTGGAATCGTCTCTTATATATTTCTTAAGGTGTTTACAGGAAAAGCAAAGGATGTCACAATTGCAACATATATTGTAGGAGCTCTTTTTATACTTAAGTTCTTTATTTAGGAGCTTGAAGCAGATTTTATCTGTATAAAAGGAAATGAATCTAATGGAAAAGCACAGGCTTATTGAGCTGAAAAATTGAAAAATATAAATGCGGAAGATGCCGAAGGTTCGAGATCTCACTCAACAAGCGGCATCTTTTTTTGAATAAAGAGAAAGAAATTTTAAAGCAAATCAAGAATGGAAAAAGCAAGATTTATGTATTCATAGACATGCTGCTGATGGGATGAAACAGGCTTGACAAGTTTTAACTAGAGGTATATACTAAAAAACATACCGACGTCGGTCGGTTTTGGAGGTGTAATATGATTAAAACAGCGAAAAAGCATAGTGCAAAAAAAATAGAGCTTATAGAAATTGCTGAAAGGTTATTTTTAGAAAAAGGCTATGAAGAAACAAGTATCGAGGATATTTTAAAAGCTTCAGGGCTTTCAAAGGGCGGCTTTTATCATTACTTTGAATCTAAAGAAGAAGTGCTGGCAGAAAGTATCAATGAATTTGCAGAAAGCCTGTTAAAAGAACTTGAACCAATAATTGATGACCAAGAGCTCAATGCTTTGGAAAAGCTAAAACAGTTTATGCAAAAAAAGTTAGCATTTCAGAAGCCAAAAAAAGAACTTATTGCATACTTATGTATGTTAATGAAGTCGGATTTTACATTTTATAAATACTCAGTTGCAATTACACAAAAGTATGTCGATCCATTTGCTAGAATTATTGAGCAGGGAGCGAGAGAAGGTATTTTTAGAGTTGAATTTCCTTATGAGACTGCAGATATTTTATTAAGAGCTGTGACCTCTGTTCCACAAAGTACATTTTATAAAGAATATATGGAGGATAAAACCAAATCAATAAGCTATAAAGCTTCTTTGGAAGCTGTAATAGCCAGAGCATTGGGAATAGACAGCAAGGAAATACAGATATTTTAACGAGGACTTAAAATCAAAATGAACTAGAAAAATGAATTTAGAGCTTTTTAGCTATGTAAATAGATTAAAAAAGTAAAGGGGTGTTTGTATGCATAATATCGTAAGAACCTTTAAAGAATTGGCGCCTGACCTGCAGTCACTAGCCGGAGGAAAGGGTGATATGCTGGCTAGAATGTATCAGGCCGGATATCCTGTGCCGGAAGGATTTGTAATTCTTCCGACCGCTTTTGAAGAGGAAAAGCTAAGTAGTGAAGCTTGGAACGAAGTACAAGCTTATTTAAAAAATATAAGAAAGAACCATAATGGAGCGCAGTTTGCCATAAGGTCATCTGCCTTAAGTGAAGATTCTGCAGCAGCATCCTTTGCAGGAGAGTTTGAAACTGTTTTAAATACGAATACTGATGATGAGATTCTGAGAGCAATATACACCGTCTTTAAATCAAGAGAGTCAGAACGAGTAAAAGCATATAGTTCTAATCAAGGTATGGAGCAAGCTCACCAGATTGCAGTAGTAGTTCAGCTCATGGTTCAGCCTGATATTTCCGGGGTGTTGTTTACAGCTGATCCTATTACGGGTAGCTATACAAGTATGATAGGCAATTATGTTCATGGGCTGGGGGAACAGCTTGTATCAGGAGAAGCCAATGCTTATGACTTTAAATTGACAAGACCTAAAGGAAAATATGAAGGCCCGGATGAGTTTAAGAAATATGCATCAATTTTATACAAGTATGCATCAAGACTTGAAAAGGATTTTGACGGTCCCCAGGACATTGAATGGGCAGTGGCAAAAGGAAAACTCTATCTTCTGCAGGCTAGACCTATCACAACATTGACAGCAGGCAACTTAGACACCTATGAAATGAATTATTCCTTAATGGGAGATGAACTTTGGATTAATACCAATGTAGCAGAAGCAATCCCCGACGTTTATCCGCCATTTTCATGGAGTATTGCAAGGCAGCTGGATGAAGCTATGAATTTTATTCCCGGATATTATGTGTTTTCCGGGAATATCTGTGGAAGGCCGTATATGAATATCAGCAGAAGGGTATCTGTGATAGCTTCAGTAACGGGCAAGGATGCCAAAAGTGCTCTAAAACTACTGGGAGATCTATACGGACAGCTGCCGGAAGGAATGAATATGCCAATCCGCCCCTTTTCCCGTTTCGGGATGTTAAAGATGATGCTTCCCATGATCATTCGCATAGGGAAAGAAGCACGAAAAGCTACTAAAAATTTGTCGGAATTCCTGAAAGATACGCCAGCTTGGTGCATCAATATGAGAGAACAAATAAATAATGCAAAGACAAAGGAAGAGCTGCTGTCTTTATGGAAGAATGAGCTTCAGCCATATTTCTTTCAAGCATTGAATGCTGGTTCTACGGCGGCTATTAAGCTAATGAATATAACATCACTGGATAAAAAGCTTACAAAATTAGTTGGAACTGAAGATGCCAACACGCTTCTTTCTAATCTTAGGGGAGATTCTGGGCTGGCAAGTCTTGGACCGGTTATTGGAATTTCAAAGGTTATCAAGGGAGAAATGAGTCGAGAGGAATACTTGATGAAGTATGGCCATCGTGGAGCCCATGAGTATGAATTGTCCATACCTGATCCCCTGGAAGATACCGATTGGCTGGAAAAGCAGATTGAGGAGTCCAATAAATCAAACATGGATGTAGAGGGACTACTAAAGAAGCAGCATATTCAATATGAAGCTGTCAGGATGCGGTTTGAGGAACGTTTCCCTAATAAGGCAAAATGGATTGAGAAGCAATTAGAAAAAGCTGCAATCGGGGCTCAGCTCAGAGAGGAAGGCCGTTCTGAGTTTGTAAGGGTATTCAGGTTGATTCGTGCTTTCGCACTTAAAGCAGGAGAACTTACTGGAATAGGAGATGACGTATTTTTCTTCTATATTGATGAAATAGAAGCGCTTCTTTCCGGAAAGCTTTCTAAAGCTATTAATATTTCCGCGAGAAGAGAGAACTATGAAAAGTATAAAGCAATGCCTACCTTTCCGTCAATGATCAGAGGGCGCTTTAATCCTAGTGAATGGGCAATGGATCCCAATAGAAGGCTGGATTATTATGATGCTTCAATGCCTGTAGTTGGGGTATCTGATTCAGAAACCCTCAAAGGCTATGCTGGTGCAGCAGGTAAGATAGAAGGTATGGTACGTGTTTTGGCAAATCCGGAAGAGGGTGCAAAGCTTCAGCCGGGTGAAATACTGGTTGCAGCAACAACCAATATAGGTTGGACACCTCTTTTTCCAAAAGCTGCAGCCATCATTACTGATATAGGAGCACCACTATCTCATGCCGCAATTGTTGCAAGAGAGCTTGGAATTCCAGCTGTAGTAGGGTGTGGAAATGCCACAACCAGACTTAAGACAGGTGATAGAGTGATAGTTGACGGCGGGCAGGGAATGGTTTATATAAAGACTGGTATGGCAACGAACATGGATTAATCCTGCAAAAGTGATTTTAAACAAAAAACCTCCTTATGACAGCTTGATTTAGTCATAGGAGGTTTAATACTGGTTTCAGATTTTGCAAGAATTATGTTTTATCCGAGGATTTACCCATAATACCATAGAAAAACAATGTCACTACCTCTTTGAATAGTTGTTTGCTCTGCTCCAAATCAAGAAATGCATTGGAGCGTTTACCTTCTCTAAACATATTAATATAAAGTAAAATAGCTTCATTGGAGATATTATGATTAATGTAGCCTTCGGCTCTACCTTTTTCAACCAATCGCAGCATCAATGGAATGAATTTATTCTTAGTAAAATCCTCGGCCATTTGTCTTATAGCTGGATCCTCCGACATAATAGACTTAAGAAATTCTGAATTCAAGGAGGCCAGTTCACCGGTTTTTTCTGCTATAAAACTTTCAATTTTTTCAGGAAAAGGAAGATTGCTTTCAATAACCTCTGTATCCTCCTGCAGCCTTTTATTCTGGAGAATAGAAATTACATCCCTCAGCAATTCATCCTTACTGCCGAAGTAATTATAAATGGTAACTTGGGATACTTTTGCTTTCTCGGCTATTTCAGCGATACTTACTTTTTGAACACCATAGATGGAGAATAACTCAAGCGCAGCCTGACGAATGTTTTCTTTTTTTCTTTCCTTGCGACGTTCAAAGCCATCCATTATAAACTCACCTCTTTTATAGAATACTATAAGTTATGAAATAATTCAATAAAAAAATTTCATAATCTATTGCAATGTTATTCATTTAAGTGTATTATGAAATATATATACTGTTATAGTTCATAATTTTCAAAGGGGTGATTTCATTGACAAAATATGTACTTAGCTTCAACGAGATTGACAAGACAAAGCTATTGGTGGTCGGGGGTAAAGGTGCCAATCTTGGAGAACTATCCAGGATAGAGGGAATACGTGTACCTGAAGGCTTTTGTGTAAGCACGGAGGCATACAAAAGAATTACTGAACAAAATATAGAATTCAAATTACTAATCGAACAATTGTCACTTCTGCAGGTAAGCGATAGAGAAAAAATTAGTGAAATTGGCAGACAAATTCGGATTGTCATAGAAGGCATAGAAGTCGAGAAGAGTATAGAGAAAGAAATCATTGAACATATCTCTAAGCTTGGTGAAGGAAATGCCTATGCCGTTCGCTCCAGTGCTACGGCGGAGGATTTACCGACAGCTTCCTTTGCAGGTCAGCAGGATACGTATTTAAATATCAGGGGTGCCAAGGAAATACTGAAGCATACCAGCAAGTGCTGGGCATCCCTATTCACGGATAGGGCAATAACCTATCGTATACAAAATGGCTTTGATCACCGCAAGGTACAGCTGTCTGTTGTCATTCAGAAGATGGTTATTCCACAAGCTTCGGGAATTATGTTTACAGCAGATCCGATAAGCTCAAATAGGAAGGTGCTGTCCATTGATGCCAGCTTTGGGCTTGGTGAGGCTTTGGTTTCAGGTCTTGTAAATGCCGATATTTATAAGGTTCGAGAAGAAAAGATTGTTGAAAAGAAGATATCCGCCAAAAAGCTAGCTATACATGCAATGGAGGAAGGCGGAACGGAGGAAAAGGAGATTGCTGCAGAACAGCAAAATATGCAGACCCTGACTGATAGGCAAATTCTGCTTCTTGAGACCATTGGCAGAAAAATTGAGACATATTTTGGGTGTCCTCAAGATATAGAATGGTGCTTAGAGGAGGATGTATTTTTCATTGTACAAAGCCGCCCCATCACTACGCTATATCCAATACCGGCGAATGACGGCGAAAAACGCATATATATATCCTTAGGCCATCTGCAGATGATGACAGAGGATATCAAGCCTTTGGGAATATCCTTCTGCCAGTTTTTATCCTTCTGGTTTTCAATGGGAAAGGATGCAGATATCGCCGGAGGCAGACTGTTTATAGATGGAACCTATGATCTGGCTTCACCCATTGGAAGAAAGATTTTACTCAGCAGCGCTGGAAAAGCGGATTTTTTGATGCAAAAGGCAATCTTAAATTTAATCAAGCGAAAGGATTTTGTTAAATCCCTGCCCCGTGGAAAAGGATCTATCAATGCAGGTACCGGAGCATTGTCATGGGTAACAAAGGCCATTAAAACTTATCGGGAAAACAATATTAAAACTGTTGAGAACTTGATTGCACACAATGAGGTTCTTATACGAGAAATGCAGCAAAGGATTGAGAATGTAACAGGTAATGAGTTATTTGACTTTATTTTACAGGACACTAAGGGATTAAAAGCAGTCCTGACCGGTCCTGAAAATATGAGTGTTATGGTGGTCATAGCATATGTATCATCTTGGCTTAATAAAAACTTGGAAAAATGGCTGGGGGAAAAGAATGCTGTTGACGCTCTTTCAAAGTCGATAGCCAATAATGTAACATCCGAGATGGGTCTTTCGCTGCTGGATGTAGCAGATGTTGTCCGCCAATATCCTGCAGTACTGGAATACTTCAATCATGCCAAGGATGAAACCTTTTTTGAGGACTTGGCTGGATTAGAAGGCGGTGAAGCTGTCAGTGCATCAATGAGGACTTATCTTGATAAATATGGCATGCGCTGTTCAGGAGAGATAGATATTACAAAGTCACGATGGAGTGAAACGCCGACAGCTCTCATTCCAATGATTATTAGCAACATCAGAAATTTTGAACCTAATTCAAGCTGCATCAGATTTGAACAAGGACAGCGGGAAGCAGCTCAGAAGGAACGAGAGATTTTAGAACGTCTGGAGCAATTGCCCGGAGGAAAGAAAAAGGCTAAAAAGGCAAAGAAAATGATTAGTGTTCTAAGAAATGTTACCGGCTTCAGAGAATATCCCAAATACTCCTTTATAAAACGCTTTCAAATCTACAAAAATGCGCTTATGAAAGAGGCTGCAGTGCTGCAGCAAAAAGGCATCATAAAGGAGCTGGAGGATGTCCATTATCTGTACTTTGAGGAGTTCAGGAATGCAATTAACACAAATCAGCTGGATTATAGCATCATAAGCAAGAGAAAAGAGGATTATGCAGTCTTTGAGAAGTTGACTCCACCTAGAGTAATGACATCAGAGGGCGAGGTTATATCGGGAGAATACAATACCGGAAATATTCCACAAGGCGCTTTGGTAGGAATACCTGTTTCATCCGGCATCATAGAGGGAAGGGCTCGGGTTGTATTAAAAATGGAGGAAGCAAATATAGATGAGGGCGATATTCTGGTAACCACATTTACAGATCCCAGCTGGACACCATTGTTTGTATCTGTCAAAGGCTTAGTCACTGAAATCGGTGGACTTGCGACACATGGTGCTGTTATTACGCGGGAATATGGTCTGCCGGCTGTGGTAGGGGTAGAAAATGCCACGAAGCTGATTAAAGACGGGCAGAGAATACGAGTGAACGGATCAGAGGGGTATATAGAACTGCTATGATAAAGAGTAGTCTATATCAATAACTATAGGAGATATTTTAACTTTTATGAGAAAAGATAAGAATGGTTTTAATTTGAACTTTGCATTATACTTGATTGGAAGAATGGTATCGGACACAGGCACCAGCATACAGATGATGGTTATGCCTCTTTATATTATAGATGCCGGTGGCTCTGCGGCTACAATAGGACTTTTTTCCTTTGCATCCTTAGTACCGGCTCTTTTGGTCTATCCCTTTGCCGGAGTGTTTGGTGACAGGATGAACAGAAAGGCGATTATGGTTGGCACAGACTTTGTCAGTGGGGGGGTAATATTGGGGCTGGCACTTATTTCGCATTTTCATTATATGAACCTGACTTTACTGCTGGGTGGTCAGGTAATCGTATCCTTGTTGAACGGTATGTTTGATCCGGCTACGAGAGGAATGCTGCCGCAAATTGTGGCTAAAGAGGAACTGACACGAGCTAACTCCAAGGTTGCATCTTTGAGAGGATTATCTGTCCTCTTAGGACCGGTTATTGGAGCAGCATTATATGGAAGCTTTGGTATTACGGTGCTATTCCTTATTAACGGATTATCTTTTTTGATGTCAGGAATTAGTGAAATGCTGATTCGGTATCAGCATGTTAAAAAGAAATCCGCAGAAGGGGTAGCAGGAATAGTAACAGATTTATCTGAAGGTATTCAATTCATTCATAACAATAGAGTAATACGTAAGCTATGCTTGTTTTTTCTTGTAATGTATACTTTAATACAACCAATATTGGCAGTTGTACTCCCTCTATTTTTTAAAACACGTTTGGGTTACTCCGATACACAGTATGGTTATTTACAATCAATGAGCATAATGGGTATGCTTTTAGGAAGTATTTTTGTGGGTTTGACTTTTGGCAAAGACAGCAATGTACTAAAACCTCTCAAGGTTGGGGGAATCTTACTTATATTCAGTATGGTTGTTTTTTCGCTCCTAATGTTTCCTTATACTTTAGGTTTATTAGGGAATGCTTCTGTTTCATACTTTGTACTGCTGTCCATAATTCTTTGTTTATTTAGTGCAGCAAATATGTTCATTCATGTGCCGATACAGTCCTTTATTCAAAAGAGAACACCAAATGAATATATGTCCCGTGTCTTTTCTATCGTTGGAATGATAACAAGGGGCGGGATGCCATTCGGTGCATTAATATATGGAATGATTCTTATTCGTGTTGAAATACATTGGACAGTATTAACGGCTACTTTATTGATGCTGCTATTATCAGTTTTGTTTTTTTCTTCACTAGTAAAAACAAATGAACTGCATGGAAAGGAATCAACCGCATATATTAAAAAGTAACAGTTTTACTAAAGTGCAGACAGAAATATAACCGCTGATTGGGATACATTGAATATCCCAATCAGCGGTTTTTTATTGAAGTCATAAAAAAAGAAGCTTACTTAACAATAAATGTAAAATATACTATAATATTGATAATTGATATATAAATACAGGATGGGGAAGTGGTTTTTTTGAATATACTAATCGCAGAGGATGAAAAAGATATCAGAAACCTTTTAAAGCTGCAGCTTGAGCAGGAGGGGTACTCTGTATATGCTGCAAAGGATGGGTTAGAGGCCCTAGAGATGATGCAGGACAAGGCCATTGACCTTGCCATTCTTGACGTCATGATGCCGAGATTGGATGGCTTTAATCTGCTTCGAAAAATTCGGCAGACAAGCAAATTCCCTGTCATATTTCTCACTGCCAGAGGTGATGATATGGATAAAATTTTAGGACTGGGGATTGGTGCAGATGATTATCTTGTAAAACCATTTAGTATGGCAGAACTGCTTGCTAGAGTAGGAGCACAGCTTAGAAGAAATCACGAATATTCTTCCCAAAAACCTATGGCCATATCTAAAATTGAATATGGCAGCTTGAAATTAGATAAGGATGCCTGCTGTGTCTATAAGTGTGATGCTTTAGTGGAACTAAATGCAAAGGAATACATGCTGTTGAAATACCTGATGGAAAATCCAGAAAAAGTTTTTACCAAGAAGCAATTATATGCAGCAGTGTGGGATGAGGATATTTACTTTGACGACAACACCATTATGGTACATATCAGCCATATAAGAAATAAAATTGAGAAGGATCCCAGGAATCCAGAGTATATCAAAACGATTAGAGGTATTGGATATAAGTTTCATAAGCAAAAGGAGATTGGCTTATGATTAAAAAAATCCAAAACCGTTTTCTTGCGAACTACATTCTCATGTTTATGATCTCTACCATGATAGGGCTATTTGCATTTATGCTATTGGGCTTTGCAAATGATGTGCTGTCTAAGACCCTGATTAAAAACAACTTTACTGCAGAAAGCCTTATGAGGGACGACTTTAGAAGTATTGATACAACTTCAGTTATTGAAAATGGCGGCGGTGTTCAGGTAATAGACAGCAATTACGATGTTGTATTTTCGGCAGGTCTTAACACCATCTTAAAAAATAAGCTCACCCCGGCGGAATTTACTGATTTCTTGATAATGAGCAAAAGTATAGGGGTACCCTACAGCTATAATATTAAATATAATCCCAAAGAGCAGTTTTGGCTTGTCGTGACATTCCCAACATCGATTAGAATTGATTTTGCTATAGTACATAACAAAGATTATGCATCGGTTGACACGCAAGAGGTAACGGGTTTTATTGTTGAAGGCGCTTGAAGGATGGAGATTATTCTTCAAGGGTTAATCTTAATCTAAAAAATGAGTTTGGAGAATTAGAATCTATATTTAACGAAATGGCACAACAAATTGAACAGGAGATTTTTCTTAGAAAACAATCGGAAGAAAACCGCAAAAATCTTATACTAGATATTTCTCATGATCTTAAAAATCCTCTGACAAGTATGATTGGCTATGCGGAGCTTGCTTTTAATAAGACTGATATATCTAAGGAAGAATACCACAACTATATGAAGGTCATATATGAAAATGGCTTGCGGGCAAACAGTTTAATATCCGACTTGTTTGAGTTGTCTAAAATGGAAAGCTCCGAATATGCAATGAACAAAACCAAGCTTGAACTATGTGAGTATATGAGGGAGAAAATGGGGGATTTCATAAGTACCCTCGATAAATCTGGATTTATTTATGATTTTGATATACCGGAAAAAGAGATTGCTGCTGCAATCGATGAGAAGCAAATGGACCGAGTTTTTCAAAATCTTGTTGCTAATACTGTTCAGTACAATACAAAGGGCACAAAGGTGACCGTCAGCTTACTTGAGCAGGGTGAGGATGTTATCATAATTTTTAAGGATAATGGGATTGGAATACCGGCAGAGCTTGCTAAGGATATATTTAACCCTTTTGTCAGGGCAGATCGTGCAAGAAATTCACAAACAGGCGGTACTGGATTAGGACTTGCTATTGTCGAGAAAATTATTGCGCTTCATGGTGGAAGTATCAGTCTCAAAACAGATGAAAACTGTGGATGTGAATTTATAATAGTAATTCCCAAAATTTAAGATAGGTTTAAGATTAGAAACAGCCTCATTTAAGTGTACCTTGTTATATTGTTAACAAGGGGTACGAAATGGGGCTGTTTTCTATTTCTTGTACCGGATAAAATTGGAGGTATCATCTATGGAAACGTTACAAAGTCATTTTTATAATTGGTTTGGAGTATGGCTCTTTGTTGTACTGTACAGTATGGTGCTATTATTTATCCCTCTTTATAAAAAGGTGGATAGAAAACCGGTGGGCACTTATTTTGCATTTTTTATTGCTTTTGCCATTGAGATGCATGGCATTCCATTTAGTATGTATGTCATTTCTTGGGTTATAGGAAAAAACCTCCCGGAAGGTACTCTTTGGGGGCATACATTGGTTAAGTCAATAGGTTTCTGGGGGTTATATATGAACATCCTATGTGCTGCAATAGCAATAATATTAATTTTAAATGGCTGGTACAACATTTATAAAAAATACTGGTCAAAAGAAACTGGAAGAGGTGCGCTTGTAACGACAGGGGTATATAGATATATCCGTCACCCTCAATATACCGGCTTGCTGCTTTTATCCTTTGGAATGATCGCCGAATGGGCTACCTTGCCTACACTTATATTGTTTCCTGTAATG
>JAQSYD010000008.1 GCA_029256325.1 Clostridia bacterium | reverse complement strand
CATGCTTTGTCCCACCAATATGGATATAGCCGCTTCCAAGCCACCTAAAATGATAAATATCAGAGAAAACCATCTGCCCCCTATACCAAAGGCAGCAACCGCACTATCCCCGCTTCTGGCAGCCATTTGAAACATAAGCATTCCTGTAAATGGGCGGGTTATTCCGTACAATACTGAAAAAATACCTACTTTTACAATTCTAAACAGCATTCCCAAAGTAAGCTTTGCTTTGCTGAACAAGTGCACCAAATTTGTATTCAAGGCCTTTAGCACGGCCACCAACAAATACACCAAAGAAAAAACGATGCCTAATAAGGTTGCTCCTGCCGCTCCACGCACGCCCCAATTCAACACCATAATAAACAGCCAATCCAATAAAATATTCATCACGTTGGCTGACACTAATGCCACCATAGGGTTTTTGGTGTCTCCCTTTGCATGCAGTATTGATATTTGAACTGCTGTAATAAAATTTAAGGGGATTGTTATAAAAACAATGTCTAAGTACTGTACAGCATATGTAATGGCTTCTTCAGTACCATTGAAAATTCCAAGCAGCTGATATTTAAAAATGATAGCAATGGAATATACCAATAGACCCAGAAATATTGAAAAAATGATGCTCTGCTTGGATACATCTTCATATTCCTCTGTATTCTCTGCCCCGATACTTCTGGCCGCTATAGCCATGGTTCCTGCGCTGATTGAGCTGGATAATACCAATATAACCTCAAGCAATGAAGTCGCCAATACGGTACCGGCAGTGGGAACTGTTCCCAAAGTCGATATGAACTTTAAATCTACTATTCCAAAAAAAGTGTGAAGCAATATTACAACCATCACCGGAAATGAAAGCTTCCATATTTCTTTTCTTATACTCACAAAATCACCCCTGCTGCGTCATTATATAAGAATCATGTGAATGAGGCACATTAGCTGTCATCCCAAACGCAGCATTGTCATTCTGAGCCTGCGAAGAATCTTACTTATAGTATATTCACTGCAAGATTCTTCATTTTATTCAAAATGACGCATTACTTCATACAAAATGACAGGAAGCGAAGCTTCGCATTTTTCTACATACATATAACATTATATAATAAATTCACCCGTACTAACAGCGCAACAGCCTGTTAAGTTTCTTTAAAATAAAAGTAATCATCTCACTGTACGAATTCTGATGCTTTTCCCATTTGTGGACAGCATGACAGCACCAGACATATCCGTTCTATAGACTTGACTTTCCTTTTCTTTCAGTCTTTCTATAATTTCTTTGGAAGGATGCCCATAATTATTTCTTCCCACAGAGATGATGCTGATTTCTGGATCTGCCTTTTCTATAAAGCTCTCAATGCTTGAATAGGGACTGCCGTGGTGCGCAATTTTTAGAACATCGCTTTGAATATCTTTATGCTGCAGCCGCTGCTCCGCTTCTTGCTGAATATCACCTGTAAAAAGAGCATCAAAATCCTTATATATAAGTTTAAATACGATTGAATTGTTGTTCACATCGGAATCTGTGTTTTCAATAAAAGGCTCTTCCGGAGCCAACACCTGAAGCTGCAAGTTCTTATTCACCACCAACCTGCTATTGCTTTTCAAATATAAGATAGGTATACTTTTTTTCTTGCAGATCGCTATTAGCTTTTCGAAATTTGCTGACGTAAACTCGCCCTCACCATACCGATCATTGGCGGGAAGCATGACTTGCCTTACCTGAAAGCTTTCCAAAATAGAAATAATCCCTCCCAGATGATCATCATGAATATGTGAAACTATGACAGTGTCTACCCAGCCTGTTCCAACATGCAGCAAAGCTGGTACTGTAATCTTTTTACCAATATCATAGCTGCTTTTTTCCCAATCGCTGCTGCCACCGCCGTCTACTACTATTGTTTTGTGATCAGGTGTTTGAATGATGCTGGAATCTCCCTGCCCCACATCCAAGTAATATATCTTCAATGCAGTGCCCGGTATGATGGCTGTAAAAATTGCAATACAGATCCCTATAGCTACTGCTGACCTATAATTTCTCTTAAAACCCAGACTTTTATATTTCCAAAAGTCCTCAATCAGCATCAAGGCACCTAAATAATAGCAGAAATAAATATGCCCTCCTAGAGAAGGAATGTTGTAGCCGGCAAAAGGCAGCAGCAATGATTTTTCACTTATATTATAAAGAAGCTTCATCAAATAATAGGCAGATGCGAAAATAAATATGGATAACGGCTGAAGTATTATACCTATTGCCACTGCCGCAAAGCCTGCCAGTGTTATTAAAAAAACAATAGGCACCGCTAATACATTAAGAAATATATTAATGATTGAAACATAGTTGAAGTAATAAATAAGTATAGGGGTAATGCCTATCCAAACCGCGATAGACAGAGCCATACTGCTTCTTATCCCTGTAGGCAGAAAGTTTATTGCACGATTGATGGGCTGGTGGAAAAAGCTTATGGAATAAATGCAGGCAAAGGAAATAATAAAACTGGGGTCATGCAGCAAAAGAGGATTATACACCAGCAATAGAAGCGCTGCAAAAGAAGCAGAAGCATTTAAATCGTACCTTTTCCCAAAGGCAGTTCCTGCAAGCATGACAGCTAGCATGAGCAAGGCTCTGACAGCAGGTACGGGAGCCCCAATCAGCAAGACATATAAAAGAACGATTAGAAATACGATGATGCCATGAAGCTGTTTATTAAACTTGAGCGGCTTTAACAAATACGTAAGCAGCAGCACTAAAAAGCCTATATGCAAGCCTGAAACAGATAGAATGTGCGCTAATCCGGTTTGTGAAAACACCTGCATCACATCCTGATCTATTTCACTTTTACTGCCAGTCAGGATTCCATATAACAATGCAGCTTCCGTTTGCGGCAATGCTGAAAATATAGTGCTTTTCACTTTTTGATTGCTTCGATATAGTGAAGTAGAAAATAAGCCTCCCTTATTTGATGCCACCTTCCTAATCTCAACAGAATAAGCCTTCACATAAATACCCTTGCTTTTGTAGTAATTCTCAAAATTAAAATCTCCGAAATTCCTAAGCTGTGCTATAGGGAGAATCTCAACCCGCAATTGTGCCTGATCTCCAAACCGAAGCTTATCCTCCTTGCCAATATATAGCTGCACCTTCTCAGTACATTTGTACAGCTTATTATTTTGTACATAGTAAACATCCTTAAGCAACAGCTTATAACCGTAGCTTGTGGGTATAGGATCTTCTGCTGCCACTGCCTGAAGCGTTATCGTCTCTCCGGTAAATTGCAGCAGACTGCTTTGTCTGCCAGCAGCTCGATGATAATCAAATGCCCCCAAAATCATCACGATGACTAACAAAGGAATCAGCAGCAACGCCTTTTTATGTCTGTTCATAAAAATCAGAAAACAAACAAGTGCAAACACTGGCAGTATGATATAGCTATTTATTACGCTTATACTATTTAAAAAACACCCAATAAAAAAAGCACCTGCAAAGGCAAACAATTTGTATTTTTCAGAAACCACTTTATTCATGCAATCACATCCATAAAAAAAAGTCTGGTGTAATCCAGACTAACTTCTACAAACAACTGTAAAATCCTTCCTTTAGAGCTTATATAAAATAGGTCTTGCTCTCTCCGGCTATTTCCATGATTCCATTATAAACTGAAGCCGCCTCATTAATATAATGTGTTACTTTGATGTCTGGTAAAAAGTGCGTTAACAGCAATCGCTTTGCACCAGCCTTTTCTGCAATCTCCCCAGCTTCCTTTGCAGTTAGGTGCATAGCTCTTATGCATTTTTCGTCACGTTCCAGCAATCCTGCTTCACATAAGAATAAATCTGCATCCTTAGCAAATTCAATCAGTCCGTCATTGGGCATTGTATCCCCCGAGTATACAAATCTTCGATTTCCCTTTTTTACACTGATGGCGTAGTTTGGAAATCCATGCTTCATTTCCTTAAATGTAATCTGTATATCTTTCAACTCTAACTGCATATTTTCACCAATTTTCGATACCTCAAAGCTCGCTCTGCTTGCTATTCTATCAAATTCATCTAAAGGCTCCCCTGGTAAATAAACCTTAAGAGGTGCTGACCTTAGCTGTTTCTTTATTTTAATATCTACAGCATATCCTAAAGTCAACATGTCACCAGCGTGGTCACAATGCAAGTGTGATAGAATAACAGCATCCAGTTCCTCTATATCTATAAATTGCTGTAGTTTGCCCACTACCCCACTGCCGCAATCTATAAGTACTTTTGCACTGTCAGAAGTCAACAGGAAACCTGAACATGCACAGCCTGCCTTTGGATAGGGGCCGTAGTTTCCCAATACTGTAAGTTTCAAAAAATATCCCTCCAATGAGTTTGCTTATTTATTATATATTAATACATTTTATTGTATACCACAAATTAATCATCTTATCAATTTATTTATCCTATTGGATGATAATAAAACAGCGGCTCATCGCCGCTGTTTATGTTTTTTACATCACTCTTGTAGGCAGAATTGCATCAATTAAACCTATTACTAAAGCGCCTACAATTGCACCCATCAACGAAACTTCCATTCCTGGAACAAAGTACTGTGCAAAGTATATGATGACAACTGATACTAAAAAACCTTTTATTCCATTTCCAAAAGGAGAGGCATCAATTTTGAATAATTTTTCTACCAAATAATCAGCTGCTGAAATGACCAATGCAGCAATCAGTAAAGAAACAATCCCACCTTTTATATTGAAGCCTGCAATCAAATATGATGTTACCCATAATACAAGTGCGGCTACAGCAAATCTGATGATAAAACCAACAAATCCTGTGCCAGTCTGTCTTTTGGGCGCTTCATGTCTCACTGTGTGTCCCATTATATACACCTCCTAATATTAATTTGCACTTAGGAGGTTGATACTATACTGGTATAAAATTGTGGAATTTCTATTTATAATATTTTTATTTTAAATTCAAAAACTCTATGTAACGCCCCAACATTGGGGCTAAGTTGCGTCAACGAAATTGAAATATTTTACCGCTTTTAGACTTACCTCAGGTTTATTGAATCTTATTTTTATGGTCTCTAAATTGTTGAAAAGTATTCTTTGCTCCTGAATATAAACCTGAAGCAGTAAGTCCATATACAATTCCTTCAAATACTCCCAGTTTCAAATCCAAGGGATGCAGATAGAATATTCCTATTACAATTCCTATAATCACTGACAGCAAAGCAGAAAACTTTTTTGGAACTCCGACGCTTTTTGCTAGCTCAACAATTGACATGATAATAGGTACTATTATCGATTCATTAAATTGCATTTTCACTCCTCCTTGTTTATGCTGTGTAATACTCCTTGTTATATATAATATGTTTGTTCAAAAAACATGTACACCATTTAAGAATATTTTCTACTATAATTTACAACAATTGAAATGAAAGTAAAAAAAATGGTAAACTATTATATATTATTTAAAACTCGGAGGTTAAAATGAGTGAACAAAAGCTGTATTATTATGATTCTTATGTTACAGAATTTCAAGCAAACATTATAGACGTAATCCCCTACGAGGACAAATATGCCTTGATTCTCGACAAAAGCTACTTTTATCCTGAAAGTGGCGGACAACCTGCTGATATAGGAACTATAAACGATATGGAAATCGTATATGTAACAGAAGGTCAAGGAAGCATTTTGCATATTGTACAAAAGCAGGCTGCTGCAGGCCCTGCCAATTGTCGAATAAACTGGAAGCATCGGTTCGACAATATGCAGCAGCATACGGGACAGCATATACTTTCTGCTTGCTTCTATAAGCTGTATGACGGTGAAACCAGCAGCTTTCATATCGGCAAGGACAGCTCTACAATAGAAATTAGTGTAGAAAGCTTTGATAATGATAAAGTAGAAAAAATCGAAGCATTAGCCAATCAAATTGTGTTTAATAACACTGCCGTAACCGCCGATATCGTTGATAAAAAGGAACTGGCTGCTTTCCCCTTGCGCAAACAGCCTCAGGTAGAGAGCAATATCAGAATTATCAGTATAGAGGATTGTGATTGCAGTCCCTGTGGCGGTACTCATGTGAATAGAACTGGAGAAATTGGATTAATCAAAGTTAAAAAAATAGAAAAGCTGAAGAACAGCTACAAATTCGAATTTGTATGCGGCAGCAGAGCACTAAAGGACTATACCTACAAAAACTATCTTATCAATAAGCTTGGCGCACATTTCTCTGCGCCAGAGCAAGAAATAGAAAATGCATTCTTTAAATCAAATGAGGATTATAAAAATTTGCAAAAGCAACTTAGCCAACTGCGAACTGAAGTGATTCACTACGATTCACAGCAGCTGCAGCAAAGTGCACAGGATATAAATGGCATAAAGTTAATATCCAAAATATTTGAAAACAGGGACTTTAACGATGTAAAGCTGATTGCACAAGCAATGGTATCTAATCCATCTACCCTTGCCTTACTGGCTGCAGGAACCCAAAGCTGCCAGCTTATTTTTGCACGTTCTGAAAATATCAATGTCAACATGAATGATTTGCTAAGGACCATATTGCCATTGTTAAATGGTAAGGGCGGCGGCAGCCCAAAGTCAGCACAGGGCGGAGGCACAGGTGATGTTGCTGCGGCGTTGGATTCAGCTGTAGAAACCCTTAAATCAAAGCTGATAGCTTTAATTTGAGTTGATTAATAATCATTATTAGTGTAGAATAAATATTAATAATCGGAGGTGCAGAAAAATGAATAATAGTTATAATGTGGCAGAAATTATCCAAATGGCTATCAACGTCGAAAGAGAGGGCTATGAGACCTACGCCGACATTGCTAAGCATACTGCTGATGAAAAAGTAAAAGCAGTATTTGTTATCCTTGCGGAACAGGAGAAAAAGCACGCAGAAACCTTTACAAATCTTTTGAAAGTGATGTCGGATTCCAATAAAATTGAAGCTGATTATCTATTTGATGAGAATGTAGTAAGCTATTTCAAGGCTTTAACAGAAAAGAAGGTTTTTGAGCCAGACAGAATGAATCATGCAAATAATATAGCTACAGCCGTTGAAGCAATCAAAGAAGGTATTAATGCAGAGAAAAATTCAGTTCTGCTATACAACGATCTACTTAAAAGCACTGATATTCCTGAGGTCAAAAACGCCCTGGAGCTTATTATTGCAGAGGAAAAGCAGCATATTATAGATTTAACAAACCTTTCAAAAACTCTTTAGTACATACAAAAGCTATGTAACAATTTTAACTCAGTTACATAGCTTTTTTATTCATTGTCTTCAAGCTCTTCAATAAACTCTGCAGCTGCTGGCTTAGAGCTGATGATGACTGAAGCTTTGTTGTTATACAGTCCTTGGTACTCAATTTTACATGACAGCTCTTGCAAGTATAGCTTCATCAGCTTTTTTAGTTCTCTATCAACATCGTCAATAATTTCACCCAGATCATCGGCTCGGTCGATGGCTTCTTCTGCATCATGCCTATGTACAAGAGAAATCCGGTTGAACTCTTCTGCTGCGCCAACCAATAGTCTATAGGAGTTGCTGATGGTAGCAAGTATCTCTGTCAAAATCTTTATATCCTTGCATAATACATCATCATAGAACTTTTCTATATGCTTATCAATCACACAATCACCTACACTTCATTTATAATGCTATAATTTAGAAAAGTACAACTTTTCATCGTAAAGGTTAAAACATATGATATACTACTGATATACATAATATAAATATATGATAAATTTCTTATTATATGAAATGTACTTAACAAGCAATTCAAGCAGAACGTGCAATATAGATATTGCACGTTAATAATTTATGAGGTGAATGTTTATGGCAGCTGTGAATCAAATATTAGTTTTATTTATCATCATGTTTATTGGAGTCATTGCAAAAAAGAAAAATATTATCAATGAAACTACAGAAAAATCGATTTCTACCCTACTAACTAAAATAGGAATGCCCGCAATGGTGCTTACCTCTTCCTCTATTGCGTACAGCAAAGAGATTTTGCCCAATATGCTTCATATACTTCTAATAACCATTGCTTCATATACCGCAATTATAGCCTTTGGCTATCTAAATTCCTCATTATTTAAATTCGAAAAAAATACTTCAAATGTATATATCTCTCTAATTCTTTTTGCAAATGTCGGTTTTATGGGCTATCCCGTAGCCAGAGCGTTATATGGCGAAATAGGCGTGTTCTACACCTCCATTGCAAATTTAGTCTTTTCAACCATGGTATGGACCTATGGAATACTCTTATATAACAGCAAAGGAAAGTTGAATTTCAAAAGCCTAATTAATATCGGAACAATTTCATCCTTGCTGGGTATTTTGCTTTTTTTACTTCAAATATCCATTCCAGGACCATTATTATCAGCCTTGGATTTAACGGGCAGAATGACAACTCCTTTATCTATGCTTTTAATTGGGGCAATGATTGCAAACGTTAATATCAAAGAGCTTTTCAGCGATTGGAAAATATACTGGACTTCTTTCATAAAGCTTATAGCAATCCCAGTTGCGACGGTCTTCATATTAAAGCTACTGAATTTCAATGAAATTGTTATTTCTATATGTACCATTATGGCAGCAATGCCTGCCGCAGCAACCAATGCAATTTTTGCGAAAGAGTTTGATGTAAACCCTACCTTTGCTTCTATCGGTGTATTTATTACAACTTTGCTTTGCATCGTTACACTGCCCTTGATGCTATATTTTTTAACTATTTAAGTAAATTTTTTATATATTTTATGCAACTTAAAAAGAAAGTCATGATGCTTATTGATCTACATGTGGTTCAAGCATGTTTAAGGTAGATTTAGACTTTCTTTTGTATTTTTAAATAAACAGGAGAAATTTACAACTCATTATTTTGTTATTCCATAGAATACTAATATTGAAAGGTGGTGTTTTATGTGAGCAGAAATAATGAGTTGACATATAAAACAATAAAAGGCGTAAGCCGCAGCAAAGCTCGTGCGAGAATACTTGTACCAGAAGCTAAAAACGCCTTGGAAGATTTTAAAATTCAAGTAGCAACTGACTTAGGAATAGATTTTTCAGCACCGGATAAAGGCAGCTTTACATCAAAGGATTGCGGCAAGGTTGGCGGCGAGATGGTGCGCAGAATTATAAATCAGATGAAGGCTGAAATGGTAATCAGTATGAGAAACAATAAATATCAATAGAAGAACCGAAGGTCAACCGAAACAGCTTTAAAAGTTGATTTTCGGTTTTTTCTTATCAAGAAATATTACAAATATATTATGTAAATTTTACATTTGTGTTATAGATGGGTGCTGGTGTGTCCTCTAGTCTTCAAAACTAGTATACGGGGTTGGTAGCCTCGCGGGTGGGTTCGATTCCCACATACTCCCGCCAAATTTGTAAATCATGGTTATGTACATATATAAAGAAGTCTGCATTGTTGGGTATGCAGACTTCTTTGTTTTTTGTCTTTAAAAAAAGATATAAAAGAACCATTGAGTTAAAACTCAATGGTTCTTATTTCAACATTAATTATCTTCTATCTCTGCTGAAGTTTCCGCCACGATTGTTTTGAGCTTTTCTAGCTCTTCTGCAATCTGGGCATCTTTGTGGTTCATTTTCGAAACCTTTTTCTTTGTAGAACTCTTGCTCGCCTTCTGTGAATACGAATTCTGAACCGCAGTCCTTACAAGTTAAATTTTTATCTGCCATTACACTATACCTCCTGTTATTTATTAAGGATTCAACTTCATAATCTTTTATTCCCAATAAATATCAGGTAAAGTTATAGTTGTTAAATCTCTCTCATCAACTTATTATAGCACGACTGTATTTTATTAGCAATATGTTTTTAAACTTTATTTATTGAATACATCCTTCAATGCTTCCAGCAGTATCCCATTGCTCTCTTTTTGCTTTACGGCCAGCCTTACGTATTTTCCATCGAGCCCCTGGAATCCTTCAGGTGTTCTTATCAATATATTACGCTCTAGCAGCCTCTCTTTCAATTGCCATGCATCTATATCTGCGTGAAGCAGCTTTATCAAATGAAAATTCGCAGCAGAGGGAATTACCTTAATACCACGCACGCCATACAATCCATTAAACATATTCTTGCGTTCAACAGCAATCCACGTTCTGGAGTTGTTGATATAATCAATATCTTTCAATACAGTACAGCCCGCTATCACAGCAGCAGTATTTACATTCCAAGGCTCTATGCTTTCCCGTATTTTATTCATTAGCTTGAGATCATGGCTTATTGCATAACCTAACCGAATACCCGGCATGCCGAAAAACTTTGTGGCTGCTTTTACAATTATTAAATTATCAAATTGATCTAATTGGTTCAGCATACTGTGATTCGGATAGTCCAAGGTAAATTCCATAAAGGCTTCATCGATGATAAGCAGTGCTCCAATCATCTTCAACCCTGCAGCCAATTGTATCAGCTTCTTTTTATCTGTCAATGTGCCAGTTGGATTATTTGGATTGCAGATTATCACGACACTATCTGCGCAAGCGGCATGCAGGATTTTATCTATATCAATATCCTGATAGTCCATATCAAAAGCATCAATGGCATGATATTCAATTCCGCATTGCTGTGCAGCTCTTGAATATTCTGAAAAGGTTGGCTTTAAGCTGATTAGTCTGCTCTTATTGCTCTGTTGGATTGCTTTATACAAAAGCTCTATTGCGCCATTTCCAGGTACAATATAGCGTATATCCATCACGTTCAAGTATTCTCCTATGGCCTGACGCAGCTCAATATAATGGATATCAGGATACTTTGTAAACTCTTCCATATTCTGTTGCAACGCCGTTCTAAAGCTATGGGGCACACCTAAAGGATTTATGTTTGAGCTAAAGTCCAACAGCTTTTGTCCGTAGCTATGCACATTCCCACCGTGAAAATTCATTCCTATCACCTACATATAAAATTAATAATTCCAATGAAACCTAAGGCAATGCCGTAAGCAACTATCATAAGCATTATGGTTCTCTGAATATCCTGTTTTTCGATTGCTCGTCTGTCATCTCCAATTGTCGGCTTATACACAGGTTTTCCAAAATATAGATTTGTACCGCCCAGTTTTATTCCCAAAGCACCTGCCGTAGCGGCTTCAGGGTATCCACTATTTGGACTGCTGTGGTTTCTACCGTCTTTTTTTATGGTTTTAATGCTATTTATAACATCCAGCCTCAGCAATAGGGCTGCCAAAGATATCAAGCCGCCGGTTATCCTTGAAGGCAGATAATTTGCCAAGTCATCCAGCTTGGCAGAACACCATCCAAAGTGGAGGTACTTTTCATTTTTATAGCCCACCATAGAATCTAAGGTATTGATTGCCTTATATACCATAGCCAAGGGTGCCCCACCTATTGCCATATAGAGGAGCGGCGCAATCACTCCATCCGATGCGTTCTCTGACACCGTCTCAATAACCGCTCGTGTCAGCTCCTTCTCATCAAGGCGTTCTGTATCTCGACCCACAATCATGGAGGTCTGCTTCCTGGCAGCTTCTATATCACCCTGCATTAGCAGGTTGTATATCTTATTCCCCTCGCTGCTTAAGCATTTAGCAGCAAGGCAAAAATACATAATTATGATATTACAAATTAAATAGAGAATTGAGCTGATACCTGCTGCCAAATGCAAGATAACAGAAATCATGCCGTAAGAAAGTATAACGGTAGATAGAGTTAGCAGAATACCCGCTGCTTTCAAGGCCTCAGGAGACTTTGCAATACGCCTTGCCCAATGCTCAAACACTCTGATGTACAGCCCAATAAGCCGCACTGGATGCGGCAGCCAATATGGATCACCAAGAAATGCATCCAGCAGTACCGCTGCATAAATGCTAAGCATTGATACCTTCCTCCAGAATTTCATAAATCTTTTTCATATCCAAACTACCTCTTACAACATCTGCCAGTTCATCATACTGCTGCTCCTTGAACTCCCAATAGTCTGGAACCTCAAAGCTTAAAGTCTCCAATCCTTTACGCTTTCTCAGCATGTTGACAAAGCTTCCTGTAAAACCTTTACTGTCAAATATTCCATGAATATATGTGCCAAATACTGTACCGCTTTCATTTACAAAACCGTCAGTACCTTTATATTCCTTCCCATTTCTTATATTCAAATCAATGAAGGATTTTTCATTATTACTAACAAGTGCTTCTCCCATATGGATTTCATAGCCTTTTACCTTGCAGCCGAATACCTGATCTACACCCTCGCTAAGGGTAGTCGTTTTTTCTGTCTTAAACACTGTTTCGCAGTCCAACAAGCCCAAGCCCTCAATGCTCTCCAGCTCTGACTCTGCTTTTAGCGGATCGTATATTCTGCTTCCAAGAATTTGAAAGCCTCCACATATACCAAAAACCACACTTCCCTTTTGATGACAGGACAAAATCCTTTGATCCATGCCGGATCGTTTCAGTTCCAGCATATCCTTTATAGTACTTTTCGTACCTGGGATTATGACAGCATCCGGCTCTCCCAATTCTTCATGAAGTCTGACGAATCTTACTCTTACCCCCTCATAAAGTCTTAATGCATTAAAATCCGTAAAATTAGACATATAAGGCAAGCTAACAACTGCTATTTCAATATCTCCTTGTTTGTCCCCAACGTGCTGAAGCCAGTCTGCTACACTGTCCTCATCCTCAAGGTAGTGATGATAATAGGGTACAACACCCAACACGGGCACCTTAATGATATCCTCCAGCATTTTCAACCCAGGTTGCAGGATCTCCAAACTTCCTCTGAATTTATTGATGATGACGCCCTTCACCAGCTTTTTCTCTTCCTCATCCAAAAGCAGCATAGTGCCTGCCAAGGATGCAAATACACCGCCTCTATCAATATCTCCAACCAATATTACCGGTGCCTTGGCTATTTGTGCCATCCCCATATTTACAAAGTCTTCTTGCTTAAGATTTATTTCAGCAGGGCTGCCCGCTCCTTCAATGACAACAACATCACTTTTATGGGCAAGTCCCCAATATAGTTCACTGATCTTACTCTTCAGCTGTTTTTTGAAAGCAAAATAGTCTACAGCATCCATATCCTTAAATACTTTGCCTTCGATAATAACCTGCGACTTACGATCCGAGGTGGGTTTTAACAGAATTGGGTTCATTTCGACTACAGGAGCCTTTCCTGCCGCTTCTGCCTGCATAACCTGAGCTCTGCCCATTTCATGACCTTCATGAGTTATATAGGAATTTAAACTCATGTTTTGTGACTTAAATGGGTTGACATTATAGCCATCCTGAGTAAAAATTCTACAAAGAGCAGTGGTAAGCATGCTTTTACCTACGGAGGATGCAGTGCCTTGTATCATCAGGGCTTTATTTTTAATTTTAATACTTTTCATCGTTTCCACCTTTATTCCATATTATTGATCCTTTTAATTGTGCAGTGCCCCTCCTGGATTTCCAGCATACTATACCTTCCGTGTTCAAAGCTAAAGCACCAGGTTTTTTCCAAGTCCAGTCCCAATAAGTAAGCTGCAATGATTCTCAAGGAGCCGTTATGACTTACTATAACTATATTTTTATCCTTGAATTTATTTAGTACTTCGTCCACGCACTGGCGTACTCTATTGTACATAGCCGCAAAGCTTTCTCCCTCTTCAGGCGCTGCATTTAACCAATCTTCCATCCACAAATTCCAATGTTCCTTATAGGTTGTCATAATTTCTTGGTGATTCTTCCCTTCCCATTTCCCAAAGTTAAGCTCACGAAGTCTATTGTCAATAAGCAGCTCCCTAGTGCCGCTTATGATATCAGCTGTTTCTAATGCTCTTTTTAAGTCACTGGACAGCATCACATCGTATTGGATATTTTCAAAAACCTTTTTAAGCGCTTCAGCCTGTTCTATTCCTTCCGGCGCAAGACTGCAATCAGTCCAACCGTAATAGCAGCCCTTCTTATTGTAATCTGTTTCCCCATGTCTGACTAAATAAACCCTTGTCATATGAATTGTCTCCAAATGATTACAGCAGTCAATAGATATGCTATTTCTGCTATTTCATTGGCAGCCCCCAGCGTATCTCCTGTCATGCCTTGCAGCTTTGAATATATGTAGCTTCTAAATAATATTATTGTCAGCATAGCCATTGCAAAGGCTGCTAATCCAACAAAATCCAAGGATAGCCAAACCATAATCATGCCTGCTGCAAAGGCTGCAAGAGTTCTGCTCCAGCCCTGTTTGCCCAGAAACAGCCCCCCCATACCACCTTCTGCTCTTGCATAAACTGACAGCTTCATTAGCAATGGTATCAACGCTCTGGAGGCTATTGGTGCAGAAAAAATCAACCATATCATCTTAAAGGTCGGTACGCTTAGCAATATGGCAATTCTTATAAGCATATCAAAAACCACAGCTAAGGTTCCATTGGAACCAATTCTACTGTCCTTCATGATCTCCAGCATTCTCTCTTTTTTACGAGCTGAGAAAATTCCATCGCAGGTATCCGCCAAGCCATCAACGTGTAATGCTCCAGTAATGCAAACATTTGCCAGAACAGCACAAACGACAGGCAGCATTCCTTCAAGCACTCTTGATGAAAGCCAATAAACCAAAGCATTAAATGCACCAATGAGTAAGCCTGCAGTGGGAAACCATACGACACTGTCTGCAAAGCTGTTTTCCTTTGTTTCTATATTGATGTTAATGGGTATTCTCGTAAGAAACTGTATGGCCAATATTAAACTCTTCATTGCATTGCCCCTTTTATTTAATTTGCATCGGTATTCCACAAACAGCTAAATATACCTCTTGGCAGTGGGCAGCTATTTGCTGATTTACTCTTCCTGCAATATCCCTAAAGCTTCTGGCAATAGGTGCTTCCGGCACAAGACCGCTTCCTAGCTCATTGGTTACCATAATCAAGCTTCCCTGATAGACCTGAGCTGCCTTTAGCAGCTTGTCAAATTCACATCGAACAAAATCCTCCGCCTTATTCAAAAGCTCCTGCGAAGGCGTTTCAAAGTCCATACCAGGATACTCCCATAGAAGATTGGTCAGCATAACAGTAACACAATCCAACAGTATCGCCTCATAACAATTTGCATCCAAAATAACTTTATCTAAATCTCTAAAGCCTTCATAGGTATTCCAAGACTGGGGTCTGGTTTGCTTATGCTTCATAATTCGTTCCTGCATTTCCTCATCAAAAGCAACAGCCGTAGCTATATACAGCACTTTATCAGAAATGCCTGCTGCCATTTTCTCGGCAAAAGAGCTTTTGCCGCTTCTGGCACCGCCTGTTATCAATATCAACTTCCCCATTGTCACACCTACCTAATATCTACTAGAAAATCATCATTTATTGCACCTTGTTCAAAGGTAGCCATATTTTTAACTACTGCTTGTGATGCTTCAATAATATTAAAAGCTAAAGGGCAGCCTGTACCCTCTCCCAAACGCATATGTAAATTCAACATCGGCTCCAATCCTAATATCTGGATGGCATGCTTATAACCGATCTCTTCTGAGCTGTGAGATGCAAACATATAATCCTTTACCAATGGATTTAGCTTGTATGCCGCAAAAGCCGCCACCGTGGAAATAAACCCATCTATTACGATTGGAACCCTATAATAGGCTGCCGCAAGAAAACACCCTGCCATACCGGCTATATCATAACCGCCAACCTTGGAAATTACATCCAAGACATCATTACTATCCGGTTTATTCGTTTCTAAAGCTCTTTCAATGACACGCTTTTTATTTTCATAATCTGCATCCGTCAATCCTGCGCCTTTACCTACAGCTTGTTCAACACTGATATCCGTCAATGCCATTAATACTGCACTGCTGGTGCTGGTATTGCAAATACCCATTTCCCCAGTTCCAAAAAGCTTATAGCCTTTGCTTACCAGTTCTCCCACGATTTCTATACCTGTTTCAAAGGCCTTAACAGCTTGCTCTCTTGTCATTGCAGGTCCTTTTGCCATATTTCTTGTTCCATGGCTGATTTTTTTATTGATGATTCCACCAGCATTCAGATCGCCTTTTACGCCTATATCAACAATAACGACCTCTGCACCTGCATGCTGGGATAAAACGCAAATACCTGTTAAACCTTTTGTCATATTGATTGTCTGTACTGCAGTTATTTCTTGTGGACAAGAGCTTACGCCCTCCTCGTGGACTCCATTGTCTGCAGCCATCACGATGGTACATTTTTTTTCAAAGGTATTGCTTCTTTGACCCGTAATTCCTGATAGCTGAACCGCAATTTTCTCTAATGTACCAAGACTGCCTATAGGCTTTATCAGACTATCCATGTGTCTGACAGCCTCACTTTTTGCCAGTTCATCCGCTGCTTTGATGCCACTTATTGTTTTGTTTAATAATTCCATGTTTTCCCTCCATAAAAAAACCGCACCTTAGGTGCGGGATTATACATTATTACTGTACTTTCATCCCTTCCCGCCGAAGGTAGAAAAAAATCATTGGCAGGTCTCCTGACTCGTGGATCACCTTACTCTCCGGCCTTCTCGTCATGCAATGGCTTGTCGGATTTCATACCCACATACAGTAGCGGGGGCTGCAACGGATTTTCACCGTTTTCCCTTTTAACCCAATTATATTGAGCACCATATGATTCCTTTTATTCACTTTTCATTCAAGCCTTAGAAAACTTGTATAACTAAATTATAAATATTTATGCTTTGATAGTCAAGAAGGTTCATTTTATGGATGTCTTTATTTCTGCCCATGAACCCTGTTGGCACTGGAAAAATATAAAACTAATAAAAAAAACATATTTGCCGATATAATTTGTAGATATTTGTATAATTGAAAACAATATTCGGTTCATGTATACTAATATTGTATGACTATCTAATTATAAATTTCATTTGCAACCGTTTTCTTTAGAGGCAGTAGTAGGGTGCATATGGTATTATGAGGGGCGATGACATGTTAAACTGCAATTATTTTATCATCAGCGATTTGAACACCTATTCTACTGTCGCTGAACTTTTAGAAAAACGATGTAAAAACCTACAGTTTTTTTATGATAAGGAAAGCCTCATAAAAAGCATTGAGTTTTTATCTCAGAATCAATCTTATTTAGATAATAATATATTCGTCGTTTTTGCTGAGGCTCAATTCGAATATAAAATAAGCAAGTATTTAAAGGAAAACTTGGACGACCTTAATTATGTGCTTATTTCCTTTGGGCAAAAAAGACCTAATGTATTAAGCAGCTGCAGTAATGTTTTTGATTTTATTGAATTAGCTGATATCCAAGCATCGGAAGCCCTTGTTTTTAACAGGTTGGAAGCTGAAATTATTCGAAAAAACAGAATGACAGCTTTAAAGCTGCAAATAAGAGAGTTTTATGAGATAGGAAAGCTATTGTCCTCTGAAAGAGATATTTTCAAGCTTTTCGATATGATCATAAGCACCAGCTTAAGTATAACCTCCTCAGATGCAGTCACCCTCTATCTTGTTGCAGATAAGGATACCGGTGAATGGTCTTCTATTGAAAACAACGATAGCAGCAATAAGATTATGAAATTTGTGATATCAAAGAATATGAGTGTCAATACTGATTTTCAATCCTTTAGCATACCCATTACCAAAAAAAGCATCACAGGTTATACCGCAATCTATGGCAAAGCCTTGAGAATTGATAATGCATATCACATCAATTCCGAGATGGAATATAATCACGATAACAGCTTTGACAGGCTTACGGGATACAAGACCATTTCTATGCTGTCTGTTCCTATGAAGGATAGAAATAATAATGTAGCCGGTGTAATACAACTCATAAATAAGAAAAGGGATTTCAGCTTTGCAGACTATAGAGATGAGAATTGGACAAACAAAATAATCCCCTTTGATTATTTTGACGAGTTAACTATGAATTCCGTTGCAGGCCAAGCAGCAGTGGCTCTTGAAAACAACCTGCTTTACAAAAATATCAATCAGCTATTGCAACGGTATGTGGAGCAAAATGAGAAGCTTACAATATTAAGCGGCAAAATATTAAAAGCCCATGAGGAAGAAAGAAAAAGGATTGCAAGAGAAATACATGACGGTCCTGCGCAATCAGCTGCCTGTCTGGCACTTAAACTGGAGCTGTGCAAGAAAAAATTACAGGACGGCTCACCTGAAATTCTTTCCCAAGAGCTTGATAAGCTAGGGGATTATGTAAGATCTACTGTCCAGGAAATTCGAACCATCATATATGATTTAAAGCCATCCTATTTGGATGATGGTCTCTTTGCAGCACTTCAAAGTCATATAGAGGTTTGTATGGAGAATACAGGACTTGATATTAAACTTCAAACATCGGGCAAGGATTCCAATATAGAATATTACATCGTATCTACATTATTTAGAATCGTTCAGGAAGCGCTAACAAATATTAATAAGCATGCCAAAGCCAGCAAAGTAAATATATCCATGAATATTTCGGAAGAAGCTTTGCAGCTGGTTATTGAAGACAATGGCAAGGGCTTTGATACAACAAATATCGAACAAGCTCAACATGTCGGAATTAGCAGAGGCTTTGGTATTGAAGGAATGAAAGAAAGAGTGGAGTTAATAAACGGAAAGATTGAAATACACTCAACCCTATTGAAGGGCACTGTCATTAACGTTAAAGTGCCGCTTAAATAACAGGTACAATTTAGTTTTGGGGGCAAACTTATGATTTGTTATAATTGTGGTTTAAAAATTCATAGCACCAACGCAAAGGAATGCCATTTCTGCGGGGTCAAATTTGGCTCTATATGCAGTAGCTGCAAGGCACCTAACCCTGTTATGGCAAAATTTTGTTTTCATTGCGGTAGCCAGCAGTCTATTATCAAAGAAGCAAGCAGTGTGCAGAATTATTCAGTCTTATCAGAGTCGCGCAAAAACGTAGCGGTTCTGTTTGCTGATGTATCCGGCTTTACAGCTTTATCAGAAAAGCTTGATCCAGAAATTGTAAGAGAAATTATCAACGATTGCTTTAACTTTATTACAGCCCCTGTTTACGAACTGGGGGGTATGATTGATAAGTATATAGGCGACTGTGTCATGGTACTATTTGGTGCTAAAACCAACCATATTGACGATGCAAAGCGTGCTGTTTTATGTGCGATTAAAATGTCCAAGCTTATTCAGGAGTTTTCTGAGGAAAGAATAAAACCCCTTGGCTTTGACTTGCAGCTGTCTATCGGCGTGCATTATGGATTGGTGGTTACTGGAAGAGTCGGCAATTACTACGACATGGACTATACCGTAATGGGAGATACCGTAAATACTGCTCAAAGAATCCAATCTAATACCCCCAAGTCATCTATTTATGTTTCAGATGCAGTATTTAAGGAAACAAATATCGATATCGCCTATGAGGGTCCTATATCTATCACTGCAAAAAATAAAGAGAATCCTATTATTTGCTATATGCCAATCCGTATAAAAAACGCTCTAAGCAGCTCAAAGGAGCAAGTTCCTATGGTAGGTCGTCAAAGCAATATCATGGAGCTATTAGATTCCAAAGAAGCTGCAGAATGTAACGGCAGCTGTATTGTAGGAATTACTGGCCCTGCAGGCATAGGCAAAAGTACCTTGGTTGAAGAATTTCTTCTTTTATGCAAAGAGGACATAAAGGTAATCAAAACGGAGTGCAATCCTTCTTTGATCAACAGCCCCTACTCCCTGATTACAGACCTGCTTATGCATATTATGAATATCAATTCAGGAGAAACTTTAATTGTTAAACAGAGCCGCATAATCTCCTATATTAGCTTTATCATGGCTAAATATGAGGAAGATGTGGTAAAAAGAAACTACCAGTTTATATCCTTTCTTATGGGGATAGAAGTGGACAAGGAAACCAGAGATATTATTTCCGCTATGGATGCAAAAAGTATATTTAGTGAAGTTACCAGACAGCTGACGCTTCTTTTTCACGAATTCGAGAATAGATTTCAATCCCTTATCTTAATAGAGGATATCCATTGGGCAGATACAAGGTCCGTCACTCTTTTAAAGGAAATATGGTCGACCAATTCTTCAAGAAATGGTAAAAACTTTTATATTTATACCTCTCGAAGCACTGTAGACACCTTAAAAGCTTTACATAGAGATAATAATAAGCTTATCGTTCTTCCTCCACTTGATATAAACAGCATCACTGAATATATCAAGCTGTATATTGGTTGTGAGAATGTAGACAGTAAATGCGTGGATCATATCATAAGCTTTAGCGGCGGTAATCCACTTTATATGAATGAGCTGCTAAAGTACATAAAAAAAGAATCCTTATTTTACATTTTGGATCATACCATTTATCTAAAAAAAGATATTGAAAAGATCCCCAACAGTTTACAGGGCTTAATTTTATCTAAACTGAACTATTTGTCTCAGGAGGCTACAGAAGTCGCACAAGCAGCTTCCATCATAGGCAAAGACTTTACACCCTCCGTACTCAACAAGCTTTTAGATAAGGATACCGAATCAGAGGATTGTTTAAAAGAAGCTGTAAACAGCAATATTATTTTTCTAAAGCATACTTATACACATAGAGGCACAAAAGAAAAGCTGTATAGTTTTTCTCATGAAACAGAAAGAGAAACCATTTATAACAGCATTCTCAATAAGAAAAAGACCTATTACCACAAGAAAACAGCAAAAGCCATAGAAGCAATCTATGCTAAAAATATTGAAAGTCATTACGAGGTATTAGGGGAGCACTTTGAAAAGGGTGATGAACCCCTAAGTGCAGCCTTATATTACGCCAATGCTGCTCAGCATTATAAAAACCTTTTCAATACGCAAGAAGCGCTTATTTATTTCTTAAAGGCTTATCACTGCATTTCAAGGTTAAAGCAGGCAAGCAGGGAAAAGCTCTATAATCTATGTGTGCAAATTGGTGAGCTCTATGCCATTTTATCCGATTTCACAAATGCGAAATTGTTCTTAGACAAAGCATTAAAATATACAGAAGATATCAATGAAAAATGGGCTGTTGAGCTTGATTTAGCGCGGATATATACAGAGCAATCCAAGTATAAGGAAGCAATGAGCCTATTGGATCACATTCAGGAACAAATGAAACAAAGTCATAAATTATATGGCAGTTTACTTTTCCAAAAATGCAATATTCAAAGAGTAATAGGTCAAGCACAGCAAGCTTTAGCTAATATTAAGAAGGCAGAAAACATATTGCTGAAAAATAAAGACTATGAAAGCCTTGCAAAGGTGCTAAATACCGCAGGAGCTATATATCATACTAACAGTGATGTAGACAATGCATTAAAACAATATTTAAAAGCCTATAAATATTGTGAGGAAACCGGTGATTTACTTACACTAATGAAATGCGCCGCAAATATGGCAACCATTTATCATATACAAGGTGACCTCAACAGTGCTATGAGATATTTTAACGCTGCCATGGACTTAGCAAAAAAAATATCGCACCGTCAAGGCTATGTTACTAGCTGCAATAATCTTGGGGTACTATATATGGATAAAGGATTGTTTAGCAAAGCAAAGGCTTTATTTGAGGAGGCTGCTAATATATCTAAGGAAACCTCTACTTTGTTTATGTGGTCTGCTTCTTTATCCAATCTTACTGATATAGAATATTATTTAGGAAATTATAAATCAGCTGTAGAATATGCTGCCAAGGCTCTTGAAATATCTAAAGAAATTGACGATATAGAGGGGGAAGGAATAAACAATATTTCCCTTGCTAAAATCAATATTGAGCAAGCACAATTAAAAAAAGCTAAGGATTATTTAGATGCAGCATATAAAATATACAGCGAACTAAATACTGAAGATGGCTGGAGTGATTACTTCTACTATCTTGCACAATACTATATGGAACAGCAAAATATAGTCGAGGCTTTGGAATATGCCAAAAGATCTAAGGAACTGGCAATAAAATGTCAAAACAATCGTAAGCACGCCAAAGCATTAAGACTAATCGGTATATTACTGCAAAGACAAGAAAGCTACGCTGATTCCTTGTGCTATTTTGATGAATCTATTGAACTCCTAGAGAAGGAAGAAGCTGCATATGAATTGACGAAGAGCTTATATCTCAGAGCTTTAAGCTACAGCAGGCTGGATAAAAAAGAAAACGCTGACAAAGACTTTAACGCTGCTGCAGCAAATATAAAGGAAATAGATTTATGTAAATGGACTCAAATTATAGAGCATGGAATCAACTGATCCCATGCTCCTTTAATTTCTTATACACAAAAGGTACAGACATTTCTATTGCTTGGGCAACTTCCTCTACCTTGTTGTTTTTTTGCTTGTACATCTTCTTGATATATTCCTTCTCAACCCTGTCCATATATTGTTTATAGCTGCCTGGATTTAAAGAATGTGCAGTTCCTCGCCTCTTCAATTCTGACAGATCCAACTCCTCTGATTCTGCAAATACCATTTGTTTTTCGATAAAGTTCCGCAGCTCCCTTATATTCCCCGACCATTTATATTCCAGAAGCTCCTTTGAATTTGTATTTTCTAATAGTTTTATGGATTTACCAAACTTATCGTTTAATTTCTCTATATAATAATTTGCAATTTCAATAACATCCCCCTCACGCTCTCTTAAAGCTGGAAGATTGATATCCAAAACCGCCAAACGATAGTATAGATCACTTCTAAATCGCCCCTGCTTTACTTCATCATATAAGTCCACGTTTGTAGCAATGATAAACCTGGCCTCCGTACTCATATATTCAGTTCCGCCTACCTTGCGGTATATACGATCCTCTAAAAGCTGCAGCAGCTTGCTTTGAATAGAAGGAGAGGCATTTTCTATTTCATCCAGAAATATTGTGCCGTTTTCAGCTACTTCTATTAAGCCCTTCTTTGAGGAAATCGCTCCTGTAAAGGCACCCTTCTCATAGCCAAAAACCTCACTTTCAAATATATTTTCACCTATATTTGGTATTGTAATCTTTACAAAAGGGCTATTCTTTCTGGTTTCATCCATAAAATGAATCCATCGTGCAATCAGCTCCTTACCCGTTCCTGTTTCCCCGGTTATAAGCACCGTTGAGTCAAGCTTGAGAAGACTCTTGTATTTCTGAAGATATTGACCAATATAGCTCCCAATAATATTAAAGTCTTGAAAGAAAGTATTTTGCATCAAGTTCACCTCGTTTTATACAATTATATAATAATTTACACAAATATATAATTTAGGTATATTATAACATAAATATAATAAATGCCATAGGTATAAAAACTGAATTTACACCATATTTTCTAGTGCCATAGTACTAGATATTTTTTTATGCATAGTACCATGGCACTATTTTATGTAAAACTGGGCATGTTGGCAAGAACCTTGCATAATAGTTAGATAATTATTAATCGGAGGTGTATTAAATGTTTAAAAGATGGGCAAGTTTTATTTTAATATTTGCAATGATGCTTTCATTCACTACAGTATTTGCTGATGCACAGCAAGCTCCACAGGTGTACACTATCACAGTAACCGAAGAGGGTGGCAAATATAACTTTGGTAATGTTGAACTTGTATTTAAGAAGGACAGCATGGGCAAGGATATGCAGCCTGTTACCTTCACAGTTTCTCTATATGCAGAAAATGGTGTTCCTTACATAGATATTGAGCCTTCTGTAGAAAATTTTGACAAAGCTGTTCTAATTAAAGTAAAAGCAGCAAATGTAGAAATGTATGATATCGGAACAGAACAAACCATTAATTTAGAACTCGAAAATTATACCTTTAAGGTTAATCACTTCTCCAGATACATAATCATAACATAATAAAAATCTCTCCGTAAGGAGAGATTTTTTTATAACTGCAGCTTATCTAATAATCTTGATATGACTGTGGCGAACTCACCCCAGGTTACAGCTTGATGGCCATTATGCTCATTTTCAATTAATCCTGCCGTAACCATACGCTGCATAGCGGCATCCCACCATCTTTCTGTTATAAGCTGTAATCCTAAATATTCAACGATAGCTTTCCCAATGGCTGCAGCTTCTTCCATTAAAAAATCTTCACTTTTCAGCAGCTCAGCATCTATAGAATTTGTAACAAAGCCTCCCTCTACGATGATGGCATCCGTAGTGGTATCCCATATCCTTCTTATCATATAGTACCAATCATCGCCTCTTGTATTAAGCTTGGTAAAAGCTCTGCGCTTTGGCATTCCGATTGCTTCCATATTATCTAGTATTCTATTGGCAAGCTTGTCATCGTATTCATCGTAATGTGCATGTATCACTTCAGCACCTCTTGCCTCTACCGTGCTGGCTGCGTTATGGTGCACAGAAACACTTAGGTCCGGATCAAATTTGTTAACTAACTCAACTCTTACATCATTGGATAAGGTTATATCGGTATTTCTTGTAGTTCTTACCTCTACATCATATTTACTCAGATAGTTGTATAGCATTACCCCCACCTTTAAATTAACATCCTTCTCAATGAGCCCGTTTCCCGAGGATCCTGGATCACTGCCCCCATGACCTATATCGATCATTACCTTTGCCATTTTCGCACCTCCTACGTATTATTATATATGCTTCTACATTGCTGAATACTACATTGTATGGAGGTACAAATATATTTATGAAAACGAAATGCCCTTGCAAACGCAAAGGCATCTTCTTTAATATAATATTCTCTTATCTTCCACTCTTTTGGTTATCTTCTGCTGATCAAAGCTGTCCAGCAGCGCCATAGCATATTTTCTACTGGTACCCAGTAAATCTCTGAATTCCCCCAATTGGATGGAGCCCTTCCCGGCGATGTGTTCCTTAACCATTTGTATAGCTTGATGATATGCATCCCTATCAAAAGCAATGTCCTCTTCTATTCTCACTAAATATGACATATCGATCAATGCATTATACACCATTTGCATTTGATTTTTATCAAATTTATTCTCCGCCAATATTTCAGAGAACTTAGGCGGATTATATTTATTCTCTGCATATCTATTGAGCAGCAAGGTCTTTATTTTATTTTGATTTTCTGTAAATGCTATTTCGAAATCTTTTTTTGCAATAAACTGGTTTTCCAACTTTATCGTTTCATTTTGACTATAATAGCTCAATATTGCGTCATATAATCTAGGCTTAATGGCCTCAAAAAGCTTGGATTTTATTTCTTCTTTAGAAATACCGGCTTTCAGCGGATTCTTGCTGTGAAATTGAGTTAATAGCTTTTCCAGCTGTTCTCCTTGGATACTTAGATACTTCCTATGGGCATAATAGCTATCTTCACCCAGCTTAAATTCCACAATTTCCTTTCTATCCTTCAAAGTCTCTGCAATGCTCTTAAAGCTTTCCACTTCCATACCCAGCTGCTTCATGACTTCTTTTTTCTCATAAAACTTATCACTATTTTGCAGCAAAAATTGATCTACAACTTCTGCAGGATCACCTTTTTCCTTGATAATGAGTTCTTCCAGTACATCTTCATTAAATCGCTTCCTCTTTGGAGGGTTGGGATCTAATATAGTCCCTCCTGCTATAGTGATCATAGGCGAGTAAAATCTTATAACAAATCTATCGGATTTTTGGCAGGCAATCTGCTCTTCTAAACGCAGTTGTACAAAAGCACTTTCTCCAGGCTTAAGCTCTTCTCTATCTAACAAAACTACTCTGCACATAATTTCAGATGTTCCATGATAAAGTCTCAGCCTGTCGCGATTGTCAATTGTCATAGGCGCATCATCCAGCATCATCATTTTAGCATCCAGCATCATGGTAGGCTCCATACTATCGGGCTTTGCCAATACATTTCCTCTATGAACTTCCTCAACCTTTACATTTGCAATATTAACAGCTACCCTTTGCCCCGCTTCTGCTTCTTTTACGCTCTTTTCATGTACCTGAATGGAACGAATTCGGCTCTCCAAATTGGAAGGATAAAGCTCTACCTTATCGCCTTCCTTAATACTCCCGGATATAAGCGTTCCGGTAACCACTGTGCCAAAGCCCGCTACTGTGAATACGCGGTCTACAGGCAACCTGAAATTTGAAGCAGTATCCTTTTGTTCTACTGTCTCTGTAAGCTTATCAATCTCTTCAATCAGTTCCTTTATTCCATCCCCTTTTACGGAGGATACAGGAATTATTTTTGCTTCTTCCAGAAAGGTATTCTGCACCTCTTGCTGCACTTGCTCTGATATCAGCTCCAGCCATTCGCTGTCCACCATATCCTTTTTCGTCAAGGCAATGATTCCTTTTTTTACCTGTAGCAGCTTCAATATATTCAAATGCTCCTTTGTCTGGGGCATGACTCCTTCATCTGCCGCAATGACCAGTACTACAACATCTATACCCCCTATGCCGGCCAGCATGTTCTTAATAAACCTTTCATGACCCGGCACATCGATGATGCCCGCTCTTTTACCGCTGGGAAGGTCAAAGTATGTAAAACCCAAATCAATGGATATTCCTCTCTCCTTCTCTTCCTTCAGGCGGTCCGTATCCCGTCCCGTCAAAGCCTTTATCAGCGTCGTTTTACCATGGTCGATATGACCTGCAGTTCCTATAATAACATTTTTCAAAGCATATCCCCGCTTTCCAAAGCTGATATTGAGTGTTCTCCCTTTAGTGACCACGCCAGTGCTTCTACTATGATATCTATTTCCTCTTCAAAGACGGTTCTCACATCTATAATGAACCTGTCCTTATTTATTCTCCCAACAACAGGTGTTGTATAGTCCCTTAATGCCTCCTCCAGCTTGTCTATAGAAAGATTAGGCACTGTAACTGATACAGCCTTTGTAGGCATTTTGTGCATCGGCATGGAGCCGCCTCCAACCTCTGAAAACTCATCAATAACAGCAATGCTGCATTTGTCTCCAACCCGCTTTAAAAGCTTGCCGTATAGTCTCTTTGCTTTCTTATGAAGCTCTTCCTTACTTATCGTCAACATCCTAAGCACCGGAATTTCCTTCATTGCTGTTTCCTCATCCAAATAAAGCTTCAGCGTTGTCTCTAAAGCAGCTAAAGTAAGCTTATCAATTCTAAAGGCTCTAGTTAACGGATTCTTACGCATTTTTTCGATATATTGCCTTTGTCCGACTATGATGCCGGCTTGTGGTCCCCCCAGCATTTTATCTCCACTGAAGGTTACTACATCCATTCCTGCTTTCACTGCACTTTGTACTGTAGGCTCATAGGGCAGACCATATTTTTGCAGATCCAAAAGAACACCGCTGCCCAAATCCTCAATAACAGGTATGTTTAATTTTTTCCCCAGTTCAACCAGTTCTTCAGATTCTACTTCTTTCGTAAAACCTAAAATTCTATAATTACTGGTGTGTACCTTCATCAAAGCTGCTGTGTTTTCAGTTGCAGCAGCTTCATAGTCCCATAGATGAGTTTTATTGGTCGCACCGACTTCTTTGAGCACCGCACCGCTTTGAACCATAACATCGGGTACTCTAAAGGAGCCGCCTATTTCCACCAGCTGCCCCCTAGAAACAATGACCTCTTTGTCCTTTGCCATAGTACCAAGCACCAGCATAACTGCAGCTGCATTGTTATTTACCACCATGGCTGCTTCTGCGCCCGTCAGCCTGCAAATGATATCCTCTACATGACTATATCGGGAGCCTCTTTTACCTGTTTCCAGTTCAAATTCCAAATTTGAATAACGGCAGGCAATACGCCAAAGGCTTTCCTTCGCTTTTTCCGAAAGAACAGCTCTCCCTAAATTCGTATGCAAAACTACGCCTGTAGCATTTATAACATTTACCAGCTTATTGCTCATGGTCTTATGCAGCTTTACAGCAATTCCATCCAGCAATGTTTCTTGCTTATATTCAACTTGCTTTAAATCCTCTTCCTTTAAACTTAGCACCAGTCTTCTGTACTCATTCAAATATTCTCTTACACAATTTAAAACGATATTCCTAGAATATCTGGTACAAAGAATTTGTATTTCATCCAGCTTAAGCAGCTCATCAACAGATGGTATACTGCTTAAAATCTGCTGTTTTTTATTCATATCGTCCTCCTGAAATAGTTATAATATTTCTATAGGATAATCCGTTTTAGCTTTTACCTTGCCTATAATGGCACATTCTGTTTTGTTCCTTGACTTTAATAGCGTCATAAGCTGATCAGCCTTTGATTCAGCTACTGCTAACAATAGACCCCCTGAGGTTTGAGGATCAAACATGATGTCCTCTATATGCTGCGGCACTTTACTTGTAAATAACAGCTTTCCCTCTAAGTGTTTTCTATTATTATAGGCACCTGCCGGTATAATGCCCAGCTTTGCAAGCTCAGCACTTTCACTTATGATTGGCAGCAAATCGGCCCACAGCTCTATGGTGGTACCACTGCCCTCCGCCATTTCAAATGCATGACCCAATAGTCCAAAGCCGGTTATATCTGTACAGGCATTGATTCCCACTATGGCCGCTGCTTCCGCTGCATCTTTGTTCAGATACGCCATTGTCATGATTGCTTTTTGCGCAGCCCCATGAGATGCAACATCGGCCTTAACCGCAGTATTAATGATTCCTAAGCCTAAGGGCTTGGTAAGAATAAGCAAATCACCGGGTTGAGCTTTGGAATTTGGTGTAACCTTGTCCAAATCTACCATTCCCATTACAGAGAGTCCAAACTTTGGCTCATCATCCTCTACAGTATGACCTCCTACAACTACAGCGCCGGCTTCCTTTACTTTATCAGCGCCGCCCTTTAGTATTTCAGTCAATATTTCTATAGGCAGACAATTTGGAAAGCAGGCTATATTCATAGCAGTAACGGGCTTACCTCCCATTGCATAAACATCGCTTAGAGAATTTGCAGCAGCAATTTGACCAAACATGTAAGGATCATCTACTACCGGAGTAAAGAAGTCCAAGGTTAGAATGATTCCTCGTTCCTCATCTATTTTATATACAGCTGCATCATCAGAGGTTTCTAAACCTACAATTAAGTTTTCATCTTGAAACTTTGGTAAATGGCACAGAACCTGCGCCAAGGTCTCAGGACCTATCTTGGCAGCTCAACCAGAGCTTTTTGTCATTTGTGTAAGACGTGTGTTTTTCTTATCCATAAGCTGCCTCCTTTCTTTATAAATAGACTTTATAATATTATTTAATATTATGAAAGTCTTTATGATTTCGCATTCAGAACATGGTCATGTAAATGGAATAAAAATTTCTACTCCATTAAAAATGAATGATAGACAATTGTTCTTTTACTGTCTATCATTATAACATAATCATATTTTACCCTAAAGTTAAATTTTACGAACCACCCTTGATTAATCTACTGCTATCAAATTCTTAATATCTTTATATTTCTCTTCTCCTATTCCGCTGACATTGTTTAACTCCTCTATAGATTTAAAACCTCCTCTGCTGATTCTATAATCAATGATCTTTTGTGCGATGGAAGGTCCCACGCCGGGAAGTGTATCCAATTGATCAACAGTAGCCTTGTTGATATTCAGCTTGCCTTTCTTTGCAGGTGAAGGTGTTACGTATGTATTATTCGTGCCTACCTCTATTGTCTCACCTTTTTTTGGCACATATACCATATCTTCGTCTGATAGCTTCTGTGCCATATTGATTCCGTTTAATTCTGCATTGTCTGTAACGCCCCCCGCCAGCTTAATGGCGTCCTCTACTCGAGAATCCTTGGGCAGTGTTACATTGGTCACTTTCTTTACACTGCCGCATACATAAACAGTAATATTTGGATTTTCCTTTATGATTTCCTCCTGCTTTTCTTCAGTCTCCTTGGATTGTCCAACAGCCTCAACCAGCACAACCTGCGTATCAAATACCGTATTTTTATACACTATTCCACAAATAATTAACAAAATAACTGTAATTCCCACAATGATTTTTTTATGCTTTGTCAAATTGTAAATCATAATTACCCCTCCTTTTAGGCAAATTATATCATTATTTGTTTAAATATTCAATAAATTACTATATTAGTGATTTTAAATCGTTTTTTTGGTATACTATACAGGTATATCAACTTTTTTAGGGGTAATGGAGGAACACTCAATGAAAAAACTCACGGCTTTTTTGATAGCTGCTTTTATTCTAATGTCACATTTTACAGTATATGCCGCTCCGCCTTCAGTATCAGCTCCATCCGCAATATTAATCGATGCTGAAACAGGTAGAGTCTTGTATGAAAAAAATGCAGATACAAAAATGTATCCTGCTAGTACAACAAAGGTTATGACAGGCTTATTGGCCGCCGAGTATAAAGATTTAGAAGAAGAGGTAACAGCTACCAACAATGTCTTGACCATAGAGAAAGGAAGCAGTGCAATATATATAAATCCAGGCGAGATCTTGACAATGAGGAACTTATTATATGCGCTAATGCTGCCCTCTGCAAATGACGCAGCAATCGTAATTGCAGAACACCTTGGAGGCAGTATCGCCGGGTTTTCTACCTTAATGAATGAAAAAGCACAAAGTTTAGGGGCAGTGAATACGAATTTTGTAAATCCAAATGGCTTACATGATGACAACCATTATACAACGGCACGAGATTTATCCCTCATAGCAAGAGAAGGGATGAAGAATCCTATTTTCAGGGAGATCGTTGGTACCTATCATTATGAAATTCCTGCAACAAATAAACAAGTAGCCCGTGATTACTTAAATAACAGCAATAAGCTTATATCACCTGTGAATAAGAATCGATATGAATATGCTATCGGAATCAAAACCGGCTATACCTCAATCGCCCAGCATTGTCTGGTAGGCGGGGCTAAGAAGGACAATATGGAGCTTATTTCCGTAGTGCTGGGAGATAGTAAAGATTTTATGTATCCTGATACCGTCGCCATGTTTGAATATGGCTTCGCAAACTTCAAAAGGCTGGAGCTTTTGAAAAAAGATATGATTGTGACTACTATAAATATAGAAAATGGTGATCGAAAACTCAACCTGATTGCAACTGAGGACTATTCCATAACAGGTAAAGAGGAAGAAATCGAGGAAATTCAAAAGACAAAGATTATTAAGCTTAAAGAAGAAATTCAGGCTCCTGTTAAAAAGGGAGATATTATAGGAACCGTATCCTTCACCATTGACGGAAAAGAACAAAAAAGCATAGAACTGATTGCAGAAGAAGATGTACTGAGTACAAAGCTGTTAGACAAGCTTACAGAAGCGAATAAGACAATCAATTGGTGGCTGGCAGCCTTGATCGTTGTAGTACTTTTCCTACTATGGAGAACCATCGTAACTTATCGTAGAATGAAGCGTAGAAAGCGTGGATTGTTCTTGGATAGACGAAAAAGATATTAGTTAAAGTAAAACCCAGTGAGTGCAAACTCACTGGGTTTTTTATTAGTGGTCAGCGGTCAACTTTTATTATTTGATTCGTCTTAATACTGAAGCAATATTTGTTGCTCCACTGCCTCCAATATTTAAAGTCAACCCTATTGCAGCATCCTTAATCTGTTCTCCAATAGCTTCTCCCAGCAGCTGCTTTGCAATCAGCACATGCATTGAAACTCCTGTTGCACCTACGGGGTGACCCTTTGCTTTCAAACCACCGGAAGGGTTAATGGGTAGCCTGCCTCCTACATATACATCTCCATTTAACAAAGCATCTCTGCCCATGCCGCTTGGAGTAAGGCCGATTGCCTCATATATCAAAAGCTCGGTAATGGTAAAGCAATCATGTACTTCTGCAACATCTATATCGTCAATTTTTAAGCCCCTATTCGCCAACACCTTGCTCACAGCATACTTTGCTGCTGTAAGTTCATATTTCGACCTCTTGCCTTCAACGATAGAAAGATAGTCTGTTGTATGGACCAAATCAGATATCTCTACAACTTGATCCTTTAAAGTCAATGCATTTCCTGTAGAAGTCAAAACCAAAGCTGCTGCTCCGTCAGAAACCAAGGAGCAGTCGCTAAGCTTTAAAGGGGCTGCAATCAAAGGATTTTTATCCGATACTGCCTTAGCAAAGTCATTGGTATACTCTATGTGCATCTGCGCCAAAGGATTTGCCATTGCATTCTTATGTGCTTTACATGTTATGTAAGCCAGCGTATCAGCAAGTTCATCGGAGCTATAGCCATATTCCGCCATATAACCCTTTGCATATTCTGCATAAAGACCAGGGAAAGTATAACCTTTGCCGCCCTCCTCAGGATAATAGGATGCCATAGCTAACACCTCTGTAACGCCTGGTGTCTTTAGCGAAGTCATCTTTTCAACACCAATGACCAATACATTCTTAAATCGGCCCGATTCTATGGCATAAATCGCTTGCGCTACTGCAGTCGCACCTGAAGCACAAGCATTCTCTACACGGATACAAGGCTTGAAACGGAGTCCTTCATCTACTTCTACAGCATAGGGAGCAAGGTGTTCCTGTTTGTTGAAGCCTCCGCCGCTGTAGTTGGCAATATAAACTGCATCGATATCCTTGCCTGACAAGTTTGCATCAGCAAGAGCTGCTTTTCCAGCCTCAACCAGCAGGCTATACAAGGTTTGATTATCCTGTCTTCCTACCTTGGAATGAGACATTCCTAATATTGATACTGACAAATCAATCACTTCCTTATTCTACAGCACAACGCCGCCATCTACACTTAATACTGTTCCGGTTATAAATCTGGCTTCATCAGATGCAAGGAAAGCATATGCATTTGCTATATCCTCCGGATATCCCAGAGACTTCAGCGGTGCTTTATCCTTCATCATTTCCAATACTTTCTCCGGCATTTTCTCTGTCATGGGAGTAAGTATAAAGCCCGGAGCAACTGCATTGACTCTTACTCCTTTTTTGCCCAGCTCTTTAGCCCAGCTTTTGGTCATGCCAATAACGCCCCACTTCGCAGCTGCATAATTGGTCTGGCCATAGTTTCCATATAAACCTACTACAGAGGATGCATTCAGAATTACGCCAAAGCCTTGCCCGGACATAACTGCTGCAGCAGCCTGTGCACAATTATAAACACCCTTTAGATTGATGTTAATGACTCGATCCCATTCCTCTTCAGCCATTTTGAGAAGGGTATTGTCTGCAGTAATGCCTGCATTGTTTACGATGCAGTCCAGTTTTCCATACTTCTCAACAGCTGCAGCGATAACACTATCGATTTCCATTCTCTTGGTAACATCCATCTTGAAGCCTATTGCTTCATATCCCATTTTATTGATTTCATCCACTGTTTCATTTACCTGATCTAAGTTAACATCGCAAACAACCACCTTCGCGCCTTCTTGTGCAAATTTTACAGCAGTAGCTTTGCCTATTCCTCTGGCCGATCCGGTAACGATTGCAACCTTTTCCTTAAGTCTCATAAAAGATACCTCCTTTTTATAGGGCTGTTTATACTAAACCGATGCTCGCCAAAACCAAAGCAACAATCAAGGCTATTAATGGAACGATAACTGAAACAACACCGATGTCCGCATAGGATTCTTTATGTGTAAGACCACAGATACCGAGAAGTGTGATAACAGCGCCGTTATGCGGAAGTGAATCCAACCCTCCGCAAGCTATTGCAGCGATTCTGTGTAAAGCCTCCGGGTTAATGCCTGCTGCAAGCGCCATTTCCATATACTGCTTGCCCAATGCGCCAAGGGCTATGCTCATACCACCCGAAGCTGAACCGGTGATACCTGCCAGTACATTAACAGATATCGCTTCAGAAATAAGAGGGTTGTCAGAGATGCCCAATATAAATGCCTGAACTATGGCAAATGCACCTAGTGTCTTTATTACGTTGCCATATCCAACCTCAGATGCAGTGTTAAGTATAGCAAGCATAGAACCATATGCCCCTTTGTTCACGCTTTCACGAATATTAAATCGTTTAAAGTTAAGGACTATTGTCGCAATGATTGCTACCACTAAGGATACAATCAAGCTCCACATACCTTTAACAGAAGCCAGCTTCGTATTAAATGGAGCTGCCTCTAAATATGCCCCATCGTATGTTGCAAAGTAGTATTTTGATAAGACAAAGTTTAATACAAGTACGATTAAAATTGGCGTTATTGCTACTAAAACATTTGGGAGATTTGCTATATCAAAGCTCTTTATTTCTTCCTTATGCTCGCCATAAAATTCACCTTTAGCATTTGCAGCCTTCGCTCTCCTCATCAGCCATAGCGTTCCAAGACTGAACATAACCAGACCTGCTGCAATACCCATGATAGGTGCTGCATAGGAGTCTGTGTTAAAGAATGGCATTGGGATTGCATTCTGTATCTGAGGAGTTCCCGGTAATGCAGTCATTGTGAAGGTAAAGGAACCAAGGGCTATTGCACCGGGAATAAGTCTTTTGGGAACACCAGCTTCTCTGAAAAGTGCTGCTGCTATTGGATATACGGCAAAGGCAACCACGAAAAGGGAAACTCCGCCATAAGTAAGAACACCACAGGATAAAACAACTGCAAGAATAGCTTTTTCTTTGCCAAGCTTACCAGCTATGTAGTGCGCTATTGCTTTTGCTGCTCCTGTATCATCCATAACCTTACCAAATATTGCACCTAGTAAGAACACTGGGAAGTTGGTCTTTAAGTAACCGGCAAGATTTGACATGAATATCTCAGTATATGCCGGAAGCAATGGCAGTTCTCCAGACAGCAGCACTGCTAAAAGTGCTAGAATCGGGGCAAGAATTAAAACTGTGATACCTCTGTAAGCAAGATACATTAAAAGGCCTAAGGATAAAATAATACCTAATACACCTAACATTTAACTCTCTCCTTTCAACTTTAAACTATTTTAAATTCAACCCCATTGGCTCATGTGCAAATATTCTGCTGTCCATAAGCTTAAGGTCTTCAGGTATAACCGGGCTGAAATCCATAAGATCAAGAATATCCTTCTGCACATCGACTCCAGGTGCTATTTCTGATAAAATCAACCCATTTTTATCTAGTCTAAATACAGCTCTTTCTGTTATATACAGCACATCCTGTTCCACCTCTGCTGCATATTCACCACTAAAGGTTATCTGCTCCACCTGATGAATGAACTTTTTAATCGTTCCTTCTGTTTCAATCAACAGGGCTCCATTCTCCACCTTTACCTGTAATCCACCCGCTGTAAAGGTTCCACAGTATATTACCTTCTTGGCATTTTGAGTGATGTTGATAAACCCTCCGCAGCCTGCAATCTTAGGACCAAATTTGCTTACGTTTACATTACCCTGCTTATCACATTGCGCCAAGCCTAGGAATGCAACATCAAGGCCACCACCATCATAGAAGTCAAACTGATAGCATTGATCTACAATTGCTTCCGGATTGGTCGCTGCACCAAAGCTTAAACCGCCTGCAGGTACTCCACCAATGGGTCCTGACTCCAAAGTCAGCTTCATGTTTTCACCGATACCCTCTTCATTTGCAACCATCGCTACACCCTCCGGCATTCCTATGCCAAGGTTTGTAATTGCATTGGGTACCAGCTCCATGGCGGCTCTTCTTGCTATGATTTTCCTCTCATCTAAAGGCAGACTATCCAAGGACTTTACAGGTACTTTAATTTCCCCTGTATACGCCGGATTGTAATGTTCACTAAAGGTCTGCATGTGATTCTCCTGTTTCGATATCACGATTGCATCCACAAGAATTCCCGGTATTTTTACCTTCTTTGGATCTAAGGTTCCTGTTTGAACCACCTTCTCAACCTGAAGTATTACGACACCTCCGGAGTTCTTAGCCGCTTGTGCCATAGAGAGACAATCTAATGTGACAGCTTCCTTCTCCACCGTAGCGTTGCCGGCTTCGTCGGCATAAGTAGCTCTAATAAGGGCAACGTCTATAGGAAAGGTCTTATACATCAAATATTCCTTGTTGTGTATTGTTATCAGTTCAACAATATCTTCAGTAGTTATTTCATTGAGTTTTCCACCTTGTATTCTAGGGTCAACAAAGGTCTTTAACCCTACATGGGTGATGGTTCCGGGCCTGCCTGCCGCAATATCCCTATAAAGATGGGATATAACACCCTGGGGGAGATTATATGCTTTAATCTTGTTATTGATAGCTAGCTTTTGAAGCTTAGGAGCCAATCCCCAGTGACCGCCGATAACTCTTGATACCAACCCTTCATAAGCAAGATGATTAAGCCCTTTTTCCTTCCCATCTCCTTGGCCTGCTGCATATAGCAGGGTCAGGTTCTCAGGTTTTCCGGTATCTTGATACCTCTTTTCCAGTGCCATTGTAAGCTCTTCAGGATGTGCGTTTCCTACAAAGCCAGCTGTTGCTACGGTTGCGCCATCCTTTACCAAAGCCAAGGCTTGTTCGGAGGTCATTAATTTGGAAACCATGACTACCCCTCCTTATCATTCTATTGATGTACTGCAGTATGTCTTAAGATATCGCAAGTCCTGTGCCAACTATTGATGTGTTAAAAATATAGCATTCTTGCATTTTAAAAACGAAAATGGCTCAACTCCAGCTTTGTTAAAAATTGATTTTTCATAGAACGAAATAAAGAAGCCCCACTTTAGAAGAGCTTGTACGCAAATGTGTATGCAAATCCATACAAAAAATATCATATTCTTTCTTGTATGTACGCTTTTTCTGACACTTTTCACGAAGTCAATACCAAGGTGTAGTAAAAAACTGACACTTGATCAATACTTGCAAAAATAGCTAAGCAAAATATTCTTGCTTAGCTATTTACAATTAGAAATGATCTTGTATCCCATGCTTTGTCATTTTCTCATATAAACTGGTGCGTGATACATTTAACAACTTGGCAGCCTTTGATTTATTGCCTTTCTCTATCATGAGTGCATCCAGAATTGCCTGCCGTTCTGTACTCATTAGAATTTCTTCCAAGCTGCCGATATTTTTCGGAATATGAACACCTGTTATGCCGGAGGGCAAATACTCCGGTCGGATAACATTATCTTTTTCTATGATGCTTATGGCTCTCTCCAGAACATTCTCCAGTTCACGTACATTTCCCGGCCATTCATAGTTTTTTAGATATTCCATTGCCTTCTCGGACACCTTCTCAATATATTTCTCCATATTGCTTGAAATCTTATCTACCAAAGAATTTACAATAGCAGGAATATCTTCTTTACGCTCCCGCAAAGCAGGTATACTAACGGTAAGAACATTAAGCCTGTAGAATAGATCCAACCTATACTTGCCTTCAGCCACTAAGCCTTCCAGATCCTTGTTTGTAGCAGCAATGATCCTGACATCCACCTTTTCACTGGAGTTGGCCCCTAATCGTTCTACTTCTTTCTCCTGCAGTACGCGCAGCAGTTTTGCCTGCATCTGCAGTGACATATCTCCTATTTCATCCAGAAACATGGTGCCCCCATTGGCAGCTTCAAACTTCCCTATTTTACCTTCCTTTTTTGCTCCGGTAAAGGCACCGCTTTCATAGCCAAATAATTCTGATTCCAGCAGTTCATGAGGAATAGCAGCACAATTCACCTTTATAAATGGAGCAAAGGCTCGTTTGCTGGCATTGTGAATCGCATGGGCAAAGAGCTCCTTGCCAGTGCCGCTCTCCCCCAACAACAACACATTGGAATCAGATGCAGCAGCCTTGAGAGAAAAGGCTATAAGCTCCTGCATCTGCTTGCTTTCCCCTTTTATATGTTCAAAGTTGTACTTCGCCTTATTTACTCTTTTGAATTCTCCCTTATAGTGCTCCAGTTCCTTCTCCATCTTACTGATTCTTTTGTAAAGATCATTTAACTCATCTAAGTTTCGGTATAGCACCTTGCCCACTGCACCTATCACTTTTCCATCCTTGATCATGGGAATTCTGGTTGCGATCATCTGGCTGCCTCTAATCTTTTGTACGCCTGCGATCTCAGGCACTCCCGTTTGTGCCACTATGTGCATCCTAGTATTCTCTATAACCTCTGTAACATGTTTGCCTATTACCTCTTCCCGCTTTACTCCAAGGAATTCTGCATAAGCCTTGCTAAGCATTGTAATATATCCATCCTTATCTACAAGTACGACACCATCATAGATCGTCTCTAATATCATATTTAAGATAAAGGTTGCATTTCTTTCCACATCCAGCTCATGCATGGCATTTTTATAGTCTGTTATGTCCTGGAATACAGCTACGGCACCAACTACCTTATCCCCTTGAAATATTGGCGTTCTATTGCTAATCAAAGTCTTCCCTTTAATATTCAAGGTACTTCCAATCTCACTTTTTCCATTTTCCAACACGTGAGTCAATCCTGATTCCGGCATCACACTTGCGATTTCCTGTTCCAATGCCTTTGAAGCATCAACGCCCAGTATTTTACCTGCGGCCTTGTTAAAAACCGTTATCCTTCTATCCTTATTAATTGCTATAATGCCATTGTTCGTTGATTCCAGCACCCCGTTCAAGCTATTCATTGTGTACTGCAGCTTGCCATAATAAGCCTTCAGCATGTCTGTCTTGGTAATAATACCTACCAATCTGTTCTGCCTGTCCACTACAGGAAACTTTTCAGTCGGCATATCAAAAATAATACTGCCCTGTTCTTCCTCAAGTATGCCATGAATCTCTCTGTTAACTAAATTGTCAATGAGCATAGAGGATGGTCTGCCTTCTTTAACCGCTTCATAAAGGTCTAATTTTGTAAACAACCCCACCAGCTGAGCGTTATGGTTGATTACAGGGAGACTGTCGAAACCACTTTCACTCATTTTTTCAACAGCATGCTGCAGCGTATCCCCCAGCGACAAGGTTATTATTTTACGTGACATTATTTCTTTTACTACCATGCCCTTCGTATCCCTCCATTTTATGCTGATTGTTTATTATTATTTTTTCATTTCTGAAACAAGCTGTATATTGAAATATATGAATTTAAATAGCTGGATATGCTGAATGAATTTGTCATAATATTTTGTCTAATAATGACATTATACGATAGAATTTCTCCTCTTAGCTCGTTAAAATAATGACACATGATTGAAGCAAATAAAAAAGCCCGATACACATAGTATCAGACTTTTTCACTTCTATTCTATATATGCGATCACTTCGATCTCAACAAGTACATCCTTTGGCAATCTCGCTACCTCTACGGTAGACCTAGCCGGTTGGTTGCTGATAAAATACTCGGCATAAACCTCATTTATTTTAGGAAAATCATTCATATCCTTAATAAATACCGTTGTCTTAATAGCCTTATCCAGGCTGCTGCCTGTTGTCCCAAGCAATTCCTTAAGATTCTCCAATACCTGTCGAGTTTGCTGCTGTACTCCACCTTCAACTATCTGCATTGTTTCCGGCACTAAGGGTATCATACCGGAGGTATAAATCATATTGCCCAGCTTCACTGCTTGGGAGTATGGCCCTATAGCTGCAGGTGCCTTCGTTATAAATCGTATATCTGGATACACATAATACTTTTGCTACATAGTCAATTGCGCCCTTGACAAGAAAAACTCCTTGCCCTTCAAGCAGCTGCACGATATGTACTTTTTCTTCCTTGCTCAAAAAAGCTACCGGTTTCCCCATAGACTCTAATACCTTGTCCACGATCCTCGCAAGAACATCATTTATCGTATCCTCTGTGCCGTTGCCTTCTGCGCTTACAAAATTCATTTCATCATTAATAAATGTAAACTCATTAATAATGTTTCTCATCACAGTAAACTCAGAAATATCGAGGTTTATGCATAAAAAACCGATTAATTTATCTTGTTCATCCTTGATGTACATAGATGTGGATTTTAGGATTCTCCCATCCTTCGTTTTCTTTAAATAATTCACTCTATTCTTGTCAAAACTACCTTTTCTAAGATCTGCTAAGCCATACTCGCTCATGGGACCGCCAACCACTCTGTTTGTAACATGCCCATTGGCAATTGTAACAATAGAGTTGTCCGGATTTCTGACATCGTGAAGTACTACCTCACAGTTTTTCCCAAAAGTATTTGCTATACCTTCCACTAAGGGTATCATATTTTTCAATATCGGGTGTAAATCTTCAACCATCGAATAACCCTCCTAAAATAAAAAATATTAAAATCCCTCACCAAAAGGTGAGAGATCACTTCAATTTAAGTTCATGCTAGTCTTCATTCTCAACTGGTATTTCCTTTGCATCTACCCAAATTCTCTCTAGATTATAAAACTCTCTCTCCTCAGCATGAAACAAATGAACAATCACATTGCTAAAATCCATTAGAATCCATCTGCCGCCTCTGAAGCCTTCTTTATGGTAAAGCTTGTGACCTTCAAGCTGCATCTTTTCTTCCAGTTCATCTGCCATAGCTTGAACCTGAGTTGTGGAGGTTCCGGTAGTAATTATAAAATAGTCGGATAACGTTGATATTTCATGTATATCAAGTAATCGTATATCCTTTGCTTTTTTGCCTTTTAATAATTCAACTGCTTTGTTTGCCATTTCTGTAGATATTGTATACAAAATAACCCTCCTATAAACTCTGCGAAATCTAGATGATATGTATTGCTCAGGATGCTTTACAATCCATACATAATCCACATATAATCTTAGATTTGCTGTGTTTTTCCTTTATTTTCTGTCATTTCCTATAATGATTGTTATATCATAATCATAACTCGGGTTTATATCAGAATCAACAACATTTATTCCAATTTCTTCTGCTACCAACTCAAGCTGCCTTTGATTTCCACGCCTGTCAATGACCCTGGAGTAACTGTAGGTCAAATCCTTGGTATCGCCAATTTTTTGTACCTCAAAGCCTTTTTTTTGCAGCTCACTTTTTAATGTAGATGCAAGACCTTTGGTGCTGGTGCTGTTTAATATTTCTATCTTTATATCCGCTTTTGCTATGTCTTCAGCTTTTTGATCTCCTGAAGAGTTTGATGTTTCTTGACTGCTTGGATTTACTTTTGCTCCAATGTATTCATTCATCTCTGCCATTGTTTCCTGAAGCTTTGAATCATCATGCAAGAAGTAGGCCACACCATTACGTGTTCCACCCTCGCCAGGCAGCGTATACATTTTAATATTGCCTGTATCAATTTTCCCAACGTCTAAAGCATAAGCAGTGATTTCTTCCTGTTCCAAATTTGTTTTGGTGTATTCAACCATGGTATTTAATAGACTTATGGCCTTTGGTATCATAGCCGGACTGGTTAGCTTATCAATAAACGCTTTAGCAAAATCCTGCTGTGCTTTTATTCTTCCCAAATCCTGATCTATATAACCTGATCTATATCTTAAAAAATGAAGTGCTTGCTTACCCTTAAGCACCTGCTCACCCTTCTTAATATCAATGACTAGATTCTGTGCAGGATCAACGTAGTACATATTTTTAGGAACGTTTATTTTTACTCCGCCCATTAAGTCTACAATTTTCTCTACACCCTTAAAGTCTACCTTAATATAGTGATGTATGGGGATATCAAGCAAATTGCTGACTGTCTTCATCGCCAGTGCTGTACCGCCCTTTTTGCCGACCGCTGCATTGATTTTAGTATATCCGTAGCCCGGTATATCTACTCTTGTATCTCTGGGTATAGACATCATTGCTATTTGATGTGTTTCCTTATTGTATCTGGCTACAATCATTGTGTCTGACCTGGCTTCATCTACGCCAAGCAGCAATGTATTAATTACAACTTCATCCTCTGATTCAGGAGGCACAAGCTCTGGCTTTAAATAACCGCCACCTAATATACCCAGAAAAACTATAAAAGAAATTATAAATATCAAAATATATCTTTTCAAAATCATTTACCCCATTTCTTATTCCTTGAAATGTTTTAAAACATAGTTCCTGCCAAGTAAGGTGTTGGGATGTATTCTCTGTCTTTTTCCCAACAAAAATCTTATGGAAGAATCAAAGGCAGTAAGTAGTGCCTCATCAATATTCGACCTTGCAAGCTGTCTTATAAAATCAACTCCAGGGAAACTCCTAGAGGGCTCCATAACATCAGATAGAAAAATGATCTTTTCCAGCAGCGTCATATTTTCTTTTCCCGTCGTATGGAATCTAACCGCAGAGATAACTTCTTTATCATGGATATTGAATTCATTTATTATTAAATACTCGGCAGTAAAAGCATGAATAAGCTCTTTTGTAGTTATGGTGAGCTCATCAACCTCTATCCCTAGAGCTTTAAGCATATTATGCTGTTGATTTATATCCAGCTCCCTGGTGCAGTCATGAACTAAGCCTGCCAAATATGCTTTTTTACTGTCTACTTTATAAATCAAAGCCAATTCTTCAGCTGTCTTGGCTGTGTTTTCCGAATGAATAAATCTTTTTGTTGATAAAGTTTTTGCCAGATATTCCTTTATTGCATCGTACTCTGTCAAAGCTTTCACTCCCTGTATAGCTCATACTTGAAGACGTACTGCTCAACGGCATCAGATACTAAATACCTTATTGAAGCACCTTCTCTAACTCTTTTTCTAATATCAGTGGAAGATATATTCAAGCCCGGCACATCTACAATATGCAGTTCAACATTATACTTAGACTGTAAATACAGCAGTTTTTGTTCCAGCTTTGATTTATCATAACCAGGACGAGTTACAGCTACAAAGCTGCACAGTCTCAGTAGCTCATCCACCTTGTGCCAAGTCTCTATTTCGAGCAATGCATCTGCGCCGGTAATAAAAAGCAGTTCTACTTTCTTACCATAGTATTTGTTTAATTCCTTTATTGTATCAAGGGTATACGAATAACCATTTCGGTTCATCTCTATGTTTGATACTTCAAAATACGGATTAGAATTAGCTGCCAGCACAGTCATTGTATATCGATGAATTGAATCCGTCAGAACGCGGCCTTTCTTATGCGGTGGATTGCCTGATGGTATAAAAATAACCTTTTGGCAATTCAATTTTTCTCTGACTGTTTCTGCCGCAGCCAGATGTCCAAAATGTATTGGGTCAAAGGTACCTCCCATGATGGCATATCTTATTCTTTCTTCGGATGACTGAAAAGTGCTCATTTTGTTACCCCGCGTTTTAACATGATTAAAAATATTATACACTATTTAATTTGGAATTAAAAGGTTTTCCATAATAAAACGTCAGGCACCGCACTTAAGAGCTAATTTACGAATAAGCTCTTAAGCGCGGTGCCTGCACAAATTATATCACGATTGTTGGATTCTCCTGAGATGGCTTATACAGTATAAACTTACCGCCTATAACCTGTACAACATCAGCGCCAATTGCGTCAGCAATTTGATTGCTCGCTTCTCTTGGATCCTCAAAGCTATTGTTTAGTACCTTTAGCTTTATTAATTCTCTTTTTTCAAGTGCTGCATCTATTTCCTTGATCATCGTGTCTGTAACGCCACCTTTTCCTATTAAGAAAATAGGCTCTAGATTATTTCCCAAGCTTCTTAAATACGCTCTTTGCTTACTCGTCAGCATTATTCTATCACTCCTACTCATAAATACACCTTATTATAGGCTTTGCACTAAACATATTATTTGTTATTCACATAGTGCAAAACATTTTTCTTAATCCATATGTTATGAAAAATACATCTTTGATCATACAAAAGCAGACATCTCTACTGATTTTGTGTAAATAGTTTTTTTTCATGACATATATAATATTATTGTACCAAAAAGGCAGTTCAATTCTTCATTACTATAATATCAAAAGGCAGACATAGGTTTCAAGTCCTAAGAAATGAAATCTTGGTCTGCCATAAGTACACTATACTTCTACTTCTTTTCTTGTTTTTCGTCGATGAATTTCATAATCGGGATCGCCTTTTTTCCATCCGCTTCTGCTTTTCTCCGAATTATGAACATAGTTCTCATTGATTACAATTTCATTTTTCTCCAAGCAAAAATACGTTGCAGTATTCTGCTTGCAGTTTTCGCAATGCATGCAGCTCATTTCTAATTTTTGACCTCCAGTTCGTTAATCAAAATATTCGAATTCTAATTCATACATCTTAACCGTGTCACCATCTTGAACTCCCTTACGCTTTAGCTCATCGACGATACCCCTCTTTCTCAGTACCTTTTGGAAGTATTTTATTGAGTCACTATCATCCAAGTTAACAGAGGAAAGCAGATAATCGATAAAGTCGCCCTCTACAATAAACACTCCATTTTCTTTTCTGACTTCAAAGGTTTTTTCTTCCGTATCTTTACTATACAATAAATCTTCAATTTCTTCAACTGGTTCTTCAATATCCTTAT
>JAQSYD010000142.1 GCA_029256325.1 Clostridia bacterium | reverse complement strand
TCATATATACATAACCATTTTAATAGTTGTTCCTTTACCGAAAACGGATTCTACCTCGAACTTATCAGAGCACTTTTTCATATTTGGCAAGCCCATACCTGCGCCAAAGCCCATTTCGCGCACTTTATCAGATGCAGTAGAATATCCCTCCTGCATGGCAAGCTTAATATTGGCAATGCCTGGGCCTCTATCTCCAGCAATAATCTTGATGCTTTGGGGGTCAACCTCTAACTCAATTTTCCCACCTAATGAGTGAATGACAATATTTATTTCAGCCTCATAGGTTGCAATAGCTATTCTTCGGATTATTGCTGCATCTATGCCAAGCTGTCTCAATATTTTTTTGATATTGCTTGAAGCCTCTCCAGCTCTGTCAAAGTCGTCTTTTTCTACATTAAAGCTGTATTGTATCAAATCCATGCTTGCATACTACTCCTTTAACATTCAATTTGGACGCCATCAAGACCTTTGCAGTATAGCTTTCCGGATGCAGTATACATTGTATCTCTGGTCATCATTAACACAATATTATTTTCCCTTGCCAATGACACCAAATCCTGATCCGGTCTTTTGCCTCTGACAAATATGACTGCGTTAAGCTCAGCCATTTCAGCAGTCCTTATAACCTGTGTGTTTGTAAGTCCTGTGAGAAGCACAGTTTGCCCCTTTACATACGCAAGGACATCACTCATCAGATCAGATCCAAAAGCATAATGAACCTCACTGCCTAGCAACTCTTCTCCACACAGGATCTCTGCACAGAGCAGTTCTTTGATTTCATTTATCTTCATACGGTTACCCCCTTATTTATTTGATTATACGATAGATTTTTCATAAAACTTCTTTAAGGCTTCTCCTTGATTCATCATGCTGTTTTGCAGCTCATAGTAATCATAGCTGCCATCTCCTTGAAGTTTGTCTACCAATAGTTCTTTTATCAAGTCTTCCAAACTCTTTTTATAGAAGGCATTCGCTTCTGAAGTTTTTATATCCTGCAGATAGTTTAGATATTTTACAAGCTTAGCTTCCTGTTTCATTACAGCTGAATCAACAGCTGAGGCTATATTAATCAAGTTTTTATCCATATCATCATATTTAATATTGATGCCACTGATATCAAATGTATTTACTGTACTCTCTATATTTTTTCTTTTGAGATATCCTGCTGCAGTATCGGCTTGCGATTTGTTCCCGAAAAGCCCATAAGCTGTTAAATATCCCTGTTCCTTTACTATAAAGCCGTTTACTTTTTTATTTTTAAGCACTGCTATTTGTGCTTCTGCGTCCTCATATTCTTCAAATTTCTTAATTTCCACTCTATACAGCTGTTTTACATTGATATCATAACTATATTTAAAGGCTTCTGCAGCTTGTTCTACAGGCGTAAAAACAGCAGCTTCTTTATCTATATTTTTATCTTTGTTAAGAGCATAATAGATAACCATAGAGCTTATAATAGCTGTTGCCGGAATGATTACCAGAAAAGTCAACAATATACTTTTTAAATACAATTTCTTATTTCTTTTTTTATGAATTCTTGAGCTTCTCATTTTATCACCTCGTATATTATTGAATTTATCACAATTCATAGGTCTATTCAACTTACAAATTGATCTGCATCTATTATACTAAATTTAAGTCTATTGATAAGTTAAATTTGAATTACAAGTGTAAGGTTGTCTTGAACTTTTGCTTGTTTTGTTTTAATATTGTGATGAGGAGTTGATTTGATGTCTAATGTTTTAAACAATATACTCAAGCAAAAACTAATTGAAATTCAAAGCCAGCTGCCTACTTACGTTAAGCTTGTAAAGGATGATTCCGTTGATTTCAACGATGTTTTGACTGCTGAGATTGATCAGTCCAATAGTACCGACATCGGCTCTCCTGATGCAATAGGCAGTGTCCCTAAAAAGGTCAGCTATAAAGGAGATTTCAATGAAATCATTGATTATGCTGCAAAAAAATATAATATAAGCAGTTCAATTGTAAAAGCTGTAATTAAAGCAGAATCCAACTTCAATCCAAATGTTGTATCTTCTGCCGGTGCCATGGGTTTAATGCAATTGATGCCCGGTACTGCAAGATCCCTAGGAGTGGATGATGCATTTGATCCTGTAGAAAATATTGAGGGCGGCGTAAAGTATCTAAAGGAAATGCTGGAAAAATTCGGTGGCAACTTAGAGCTTGCCTTAGCCGCTTATAACGCCGGACCAGGAAATGTTGTCAAATATGGTGGTATCCCACCTTTCGACGAAACACAAAATTATGTCAAGAAAATTATGGGTTACATAAAAAATAGGACCTTTGAATAAAATAATCCTCAGATTATTTTTTCAGGTCCTTTTTCATTATAATAAAATCTTCATTTTTATTATTTAGCTTAATATATTGCTCGATGGTTCTGATATAGCTAAAACCCATCTTATGCCAAAAATCCCGACCAATAATATTTCCGGACAATATCCCAATTAACACAGCTTTTATGTCATAGGTGTCCTTCAGCATCTTAATAATGCTATTTACTGCTTTGGTACCAAAACCACGTTTTTGAAAACTGCTGTCAATCAATACGGAAGAAATCCAGGCTTCCTCGCTATTGTCATAATCGATCCTGCCTTTTATAACACCTATCATTTTACTTTCAGTACTGCCTGGAACAGAAACAAATATGCCGGTAAAAAATTCATGACTATTTACCAGTACCTCTAAGTATTTTTGGTTGATATCTTGATAGGACATCTGTCTATCTATTCCGGTGGCATATATATTGATCTCGTTTTGATTATAAAGCTTCAATACTTCTTCCAGATTTTCCTTTGTAACATCTTTGAAGCTTAAGCTTTCCATTTTTAGATTTATCGCTAACATATTATCACCTATAAAATGCACTTTGCAAAATAGCTACAGCGTTTCATATTACTATAACATATACTTAAATTTATTCTACATAATCAGCGAAAATCCTTTTTACTTCAATTTACAGATATTGCATACTAAATGGATATCAAAATGGGTACTAGTATAGGTACCAGAGTGGACAATACAACTCCTGTTATGAAAGATACAATAGCCGTGTTTGCATCTGTTGCTTTTGATATAACAGGCAATGAAGTGTCCATGGCAGTTGCCCCTGCCGGCGCTATAGCCTCATAGTTTCCTATATATTTGGCTATGTAGGGTATACTGACTAAAGCAAAAACTTCTCTGCAAACGTTGGTAATAAAGGCCAATGCTCCTGTTTCAGCACTGTACTTGGATAGTTCAATAGCAGAAAGCGAATACCATCCAAAACCTGCTCCTATGGCACTGGATTCATTGATGGGCAAGCCTAAAGCAAAGCCCCCCAATATACTGCCTACAATACTTCCAAGGGCTACACCGCAAGGAATTAAAAGAATCTTATAGCCGTTGGATTTGATTTGGTTTAATATCTCTTTATTTCTGCCAATATCCATTCCTACAAAAAACAGCAGTAAACACAGCCCTATATCAATGATAAGACCTATGTGCACTGAAAAAGCATCAGGAAATATAAACAATCCTGAAATGATGCCTGCAACTACGGCCAATATTATACTAAAGCTCATCCTGCTGCACCGCCTTTTCCTTATGTTTAAAATATATCGTTACCAGCTTTACAGCAGCAACACTCAGTATTATGGATGATAATGAAAGCACCACGGCTTGAAAGCCTAGCTTGCCAAATTCATTGATGATACTGTCATTGATACCGATATTGATCCCCATAATAAACAGCAGCAGCAATAAACTGGCATATTGAAGCTTAGAAAGGTTTTTTTCCACCATCTCATTTAACTTCCCCTTACTGCTAATAAACACACCTGCTAAAATAATGAATATGTATAATATGATTCTCACGGATACACCCCCACAAAATATTGCTACACTTATATATGCTATCAGAATTGTTCCTTTGCTTCAACGGGAATATGGCGACTCGCCAGTAAATTGATGCAAAAAACAAAACAGCAGGTTTTATCCTACTGCCTTGTATATATGGGGATGTGTGAGTTAGCTATTCTTAAGATCTCTTATTTCTTGTTTTTACGTCAAATATGACTGCTGCTACTAAAACAGCTCCTCTAATGATATATTGATAAGATATATCCACGCCCATTAAGTTCATACCATTTACCAAGGACGCCATAACAAATGCACCTATGATTGAGCCTGTAACTTTACCTACCCCGCCGGCAGCTGAAACACCGCCAACATATGCTGCTGCGATCGCATCCAACTCAAATAAAGTACCTGCCGTAGTCGTTGCAGATTGAAGACGTGCAGTAAATAAAATTCCCGATAATGCTGCCAGCATGCTCATAGAGCTGAATACAATGAGTGTAATTCTATTTACATTGATACCACTCAGCTTGGCTGCGTCAGGATTTCCGCCTACCGCATATATGTGTCTGCCTAATACAGTTTTGTTTGTTATAAAATTATATATCAGTACAACAATAATCACTACGATGACTGTCCAAGACAATCCGTTATAACCTGAGAGGGTCCATGTAATATATCCTATAACCAAAGATACAAATAATAATTTAAGTGTAAACATTGTATTGGATAAAACCTCAAAGTTATACGTAAGCTTGTTTTTGCGATTATTAAACTCCCCCCAGATATAGAAACCTATTGCAATTACACCCAACAGTAACGTAAGGGTATGAATACCTTCAATATGAGCTATATCAGGTATAAAGCCATTACCTATGGCATTAAAGCTTTTATTTGGTATAATGATCGTTCCTGTACCAGATGTAACTCTTAGCAGCGCTCCTCTAAATACAAGCATACCTGCAAGTGTAGCAACAAAGGACGGTATGCCCATCTTTGTAACTAAAAAGCCTATAAAGGACCCTATCAAAGCACCACAAGCTAAAACAATTACGATAGTTGCCCACACAGGCACTCCTGTCTTTGTTAATAATATTGCTGCAACAGCACCTAAAAACCCTGCAACAAAGCCTACAGAAAGATCTATATGTCTTATAATCAGTATTAAGGTCATACCAACAGCTAATACCGCAATATATCCAGTCTGGTTGATTAGATTGCTGATATTTCTAGATGACATAAACAATCCATCCGTTGCAACGGAGAATGTCAGCATAATGACAACCAGAGCAATGTACATTCCGTATTCACGTATATTTTGTTTCATTAACTTCTTTGCTTCATTAATAACTCCCATAACTTAGCCTCCTAATTCGTTGCCATTTCCATGATTTTTTCTTGAGTCGCTTCTTCCGCTGTCAGCTCACCGGCAATCTTTCCTTCTGAAACAACATATATTCTGTCACTCATACCCAGAACTTCCGGTAATTCAGATGAAATCATAATGATGCTCAACCCCTGCTCTACCAGCTTATTCATAAGTGTATATATTTCAAACTTAGCACCTACGTCAATACCACGAGTCGGTTCATCCAAGATAAGTACGTTAGGCTTTACAAACAGCCATTTCCCTAAGGAAACCTTTTGCTGATTTCCACCGCTTAAATTCCCAACCTTTTGCTCTACACTAGGCGCTTTAATATTTAGTGATTCTTTATAGTAATTTGCAGCTTTTACTTCTTCGTTTCTATTTAATATACCTTGTTGTGTTAATTGCTTTAAATTTGCTATGGTAATATTTTGTTTGATGTCATCTATCAAAATCAAGCCGTTTCCTTTTCTGTCCTCTGTTACATATGCAACTCCGGCCTTAATTGCGTCATTTGGGCTCTTGAAATGCTTCTTTTGTCCCATTACAAATAAATCGCCTTTAATTCTATATTCTCCGGGATTTCCAAAAATGCTGTGAGCAAGCTCAGTACGCCCTGCGCCCATTAAGCCGGCAATACCGATTATTTCACCTTTTCTAACATTGAAATCCAAATTATGAAGAATATCTCTTCCTATTTTGGGATCATAAGCACACCAGTTTTTTACTTCAAGAACGATGTCTCCAAAATCTTTATGATTCCTTTTGGGAAAAATATTGTCAATTTCACGACCAACCATGTGTTTTATTATGATGCTTTCAGAAATCTCGCCGCGTTCGGCGGACATAGAACAAATAGTTTGTCCATCTCTCAATACTGTAACAGTATCTGCAATTGCGATAACTTCCTTAAGCTTGTGAGATATCATTACTGAGGTTACCCCTTGCGCTTTAAGCTCTCTCAAAAGCTTTAAAAGATTTTCGCTATCACCCTCATTTAATGCAGCTGTGGGTTCGTCTAATATCAGAAGCTTTACATTTTTGCTAAGTGCCTTAGCAATTTCAATTAATTGCTGTTTTCCAACACCTAGATCTTTTATTTTAGTCGCAGGATTCACATTATGAAGACCTACCTTTTTTAACATCGCTCCTGCCTGCTTTATAGTCTCATTCCAATCAATCAGCTTTCCCTTTTTAATCTCATGGCCTAAAAATATATTTTCATAAACACTCAATTCCGGGATCAAAGCCAATTCTTGATAAATGATTGCAATTCCTGCTCTTTCACTGTCACTTATACTATAAAACTTTTGAATCTCTCCGTTTAAAACAATATCACCTGAGTATTCTCCATAGGGATATACTCCGCTTAAAACCTTCATTAGGGTTGATTTGCCTGCTCCATTTTCCCCGACAAGACAGTGAATTTCACCCTTTTCAACTTGAAAATTTACATCATCCAAGGCTTTTACTCCGGGGAATGTTTTTGTAATGTTTTTCATTTCTAAAATATTTTCATTCATAGCTGTATCGCTCCTCAATTAAGCATATCAACAAGTTTCATTTTGGTAAAATCATGTTTTAACCCTGATAGTTGAATAGTGATAGACTAGTCTATCACTATTCAAACAATCATTATTTAAAATGAAATTATTACTTTAAGTTTGTGAAATCTGATGCTGGATAATAACCTGAGTCAACTAATGCTGACTTAACGTTGTCACCCTTAACAACTACAACTTCAGTTTGCTTCGCTTTTACATCAACTTTACCGTTGTTGTATGAACCAGTTGTTTGTGGATCTTTTCCACCAAGTATAGCTACTGCCATATCGATTGAATCTTTAACAAGAGTACGAACATCTTTGAATACTGTCATTGATTGCTTACCATCAATTATGTATTGAACAGATGCTTTCTCAGCGTCTTGGCCAGTTACTTTGTAGCTTGTAACAGCTGTATCAGCAGCAAATGCATCAGCAATCGCACGAGCTGTACCATCGTTTGGAGCTAGAATAAATACGTTGCCCTTGTCAGCTGCTTGAGCTGATGTCAAGTGTGCTTCTGCCTTATTCTTTGCTTCATTGAAGTCCCAGTTTGTTGTTACTTGACCGATTATTTTGCCCATTTCATCTCTTGTAAGCTTAGCATTGCCTTGTAATGCAACAGCTTCACTTGAATTCTTAATTACAAATGTGCCATCTGCAACCTTAGGCTGTAGAACATTCCATGCGCCTTCGAAGAATAAGAAAGCGTTGTTGTCTGAAGCTGCTCCAGCATATAAGTATAATGGATTGCCAGTACCAGTTGCTTGTTCAACTAAGTATTTAGCT
>JAQSYD010000141.1 GCA_029256325.1 Clostridia bacterium | reverse complement strand
TTCTCCTCATTTAAAGTATAGCTTACAAAAAGTTATTATAACATTAATTATCTAAAAATTCAAACAGCAAATTCCTTTAAATATCTCTTAATTCTAGCAAGATTCGCTATTGCATCCGCAGACATTAGACAGTCTCATATCCATGACAAAACTGCATTGAAGAGACATCAAATCATAAATATCACTTATAAGATTCAATACCTCTGTCTTATTTCCTTTGATGACAGTTGCCATTTCTCCTATATTGTATTCCAGTCCGCTATCTTTGATCCTGTCTAACACCACCTCAACGTCCAATAGTCCAATAGATAGTTTTTACTTTGTATCGGTGTAAAAGAAAGCTGACAGGCAGTTATTTTTTCCAAAGGGCACATATGTAGCCCCCCTTTTCTGTTTTGGATAGTTTTTTCTCTTCTTCCATGGTGATATTTGCCTCAAGTGCATCAGGTGGTATAAACAAACATTCTCCGCTGTTGATAAGCTTTTCAGGCTTTAGCTGCCTCAAGTCCTCTAAAGTCTTAAAACAAGCATGTTTAAAAACGCTATTGCTCTTTAAAGGCTCACTGTTATAAAGCTCTCCCCACTTGGAATCTCCGCTTATTGTCCCAATAAATACTTGCCCTCCATCCTTGACCACTCGCATCATTTCATTTAAAGCAGCTTCCGGTCTATCAATAAACTCAAAGGCTGCCATAGAAAACGCGGCATCAAAGCTTTCAGGTTCAAATTGGAGATGATATACATCCATATTGTAAAACTCTATGTCAAGTTCTGCTTGCTTTGCCTTGCTTCTTGCAAGTTCCAGCATTTCATCCGATATGTCTATGCCAATTACCTTGCAGCCCTGCTGCGCCAGCTTTATGCTGAAATTACCCGTTCCGCAGCCCACATCCAGTACTTTCATCCCGGGAACTATTTCAAAAAATCCAAAAGCCAATTCTGTTTCAACCTTATCAACAAAGCTGCCTAGCTTTGTGTGATACCAGCTGTCATAGCTTTCAGCCGCTTTATCAAATACAGCCATAAGACACCTCCTATAAAATTAGTTTGCTGTGTTTTTTTCAACTTATAATAGCGATAATATCTCTGCCTTAAGGTCAATGAATTCCCTAGAAGTTAAAATCTCTCTGCCTCTCGGCCGCTCCAGATCAATAACTATTTCCTTCTTCACAGCTGCCGGTCTTTCCGACAATATATATACTCTGTCTGACAGGTATATTGCTTCCTCAATATCATGTGTAATAAACAATATAGAAGCCTCTAGCTGTTGCAGCACATCCAGCAGCCACTGCTGCATCTTTGCACGGGTTATAGCGTCCAAGCCGCCAAAGGGTTCATCCAGCAGCATGATATCCTTAGAAAACATATAGGTTCTAAGCAATGCTGCCCTTTGTCTCATTCCGCCGGAAAGCTGAAAGGGATATTTGTGCTCAAAGCCCTCTAAGCCGAATACCTTAAAAAAAGGAGCTACAGTTTCTCTTGCCTGCTGCTTCTCCATGCCCTTTACGATGAGGGGAAGGGAAGCATTATCAATCACCTTGCGCCAGGGCAGCAATAAATCCTTTTGATACATATAGCTTACTCTGCCTGTTTTACCTGTATGATTTTCTCCCTCAATGGCTACTTCTCCACGATCCGGTTTTAATAGTCCTGAGATGATATTAAATATAGTGCTTTTTCCACTGCCGCTGGGGCCAAGTATAGAGATAAACTCTTTATTTTTGAGCTGTAGAGAAATACCTTCGAGGACAGGTGTGTCCTCGAAGGCTTTATATAGTTCTTTTAGCTCCAGCTTTATTTCGTTGTTATTCTGGAAGGTATTCATTGGTATATGCCTCATTTGCATTTAATTTTACATTGATAAGCTTATTATTGAACATCCAGTTTGCGTAGTTTTCCCAAGTTTCAAGCTTCATCTCGCCCCAACGCGGAGCATCTGCTATATACTCTGACGCAAGATACTGCTGGCTAGCCACGGCTAAATCCCTGTCTATCTCAGGTGCATGCTTAAGCAGTGCTTCTACAGCTTCCTCCGGCTTGCTTATGCAGTCTTGATAGCCCCTAGCCGTTGCCTTCAGGAACTTCTTTACAAGCTCAGGATTGTTCTTCAACATATCTTCGTTGGTGATGATAACAGGTGTATAGAAGTCCAGATTTGCATCCTCATCCTGCAGCTTTATAAAGTTCAACGGGAACTCTTGAAGCTCTGCAGCTATTCCGTCCCATCCATAATATATCCAGGTAAAGTCTACATTGTTCTGAACGCTGGTGAAGAAATCCACAGCACCTATATCAACCATTTCCAGCTTGGAGAAATCTGCTCCATTCTTTTCCATCAAGCCCTTAAGCATCGCTTCTTCTGCCGGGGATCCCCATCCGCCGTACTTTTTGCCTTCAAAATCCTTAGGTGTTACAATGTTCTTTTCTTTGGGAGATGCAAAGCCTGAAGTATTGTGCTGTATGATTGCTGCTATGGCTTTTACTTCCAAGGGTGTTTCTGCAGTTCTTGCATAAGTAACCTGTTCTTGGTAGCTTATACCAAACTGACCTTGTCCGGCTGCTATCAGGTCAGCACTGCCGCCTGCTGTAGGCTGAATTATTTCAACATCTAAGCCTTGCTCTTTGTAATAGCCGCTCTCTAATGCTGCATACATTCCTGTATGATTTGTATTAGGCACCCAATCAAGGATTACCGTTACTTTCTCTAATTGCGCTGGTTCTGTTGGTACCGGTGTCTGAGGCTGATTCTGTGCACAGCCTGACAGCACCATCGTTAATATAAGTAAAGCACATAATAATAGTGTTATTTTTTTCATCTTTTTACCTCCTGTTTTTCTCCATCTCTATGCTCCAAGGCATAGCTAATCTTTGTAATAACCTTACTGCGTAGAATACCATCATACTTAAAACAACAATAACAAGTATAGCTGCGAAGGTCTTGTCATATGCAAAAGAATATTTAACACGAGTCATATAAATCCCTAGTCCTGCCTTACCGCCCATCCATTCACCAATGATTGCGCCCATAATACTATAGGTGGCCGCTATTCTAAGCCCAGAAAAAAAACTCACCATAGCCGCCGGAAACTTCACCAGTCTGAATATCTGCAATCGGCTTGCCTTCATAGACTTGAGCAAATTGATCATATCTTTGTCCACCGAAGATAAACCGTCTAAAAGACTGATTAAAATGGGGAAAAAGCATACCAAAACCACTACAATGATCTTGGGCATCATTCCATATCCAAACCACATCACAAACAGCGGTGCCAAAACAATAAGCGGTACCGTCTGGGATACAACCAATATGGGGTATATCGCCTTTTTTATCACTTTCACACTATCCATCAGTATTGCCAAAATCAGTGCCAATAGGATGGATGCAAAGAAGCCTGCAAAAGCTTCTGTCAGTGTTACCAGTGTATGCTGATATATGTCAGGCAATATTTCTATAAGAGTACTTCCCACATCGGTAGGGGACGGCAGCATATTACGACTAATCATTCCCATATCCACAGACAACTGCCATATAAGCAGCAGAATCAATGAGAAACCTATTGGAATGATGCTATTTTCTATACTTCGCGATCTTTTCATCCATTGTCACACCCTCCGGCTTATAATCTATCTTTACCATAGACATAACCCTGGTGGCTCCTTCTTCAACACAAATTTCCTGAGCTCTTTTCACTATTTCCAGTAAATATCCAAGCTCTCCCTCCATCGTGGTTTCCATAGGACCTACCTCATACTTCACGCCACAGGAAGCTATGTATTCTATCACCTTGTCAACAACCTCATATATTCTGTCATCGCTTACGCGCGGTAAAACCTGTAGACTTACATTTACATCTGCCATTTTATTCCCTCCTTTCAATATTATTAGCAAAGGAAAAACAAAAAAAACCCTTATCAATTCCAGATAAAGGGTTTACACGTCAAAACGCATATTTTTTCCCTCCGCTGGCATTACCCAGTTCAGGTTGTATGGGTCGGAGCACACTAGCTCCCTCTCAGCCGAATTCCTTCAGCTCCCCGTTTTATATTATTACACATTCATTTTAATACATTGACGCTGTCCCGTCAAATTATATTTCTGCTGAAGCCTCCACCTTCATAGACATTAGAATATCAATCTGTTAAAATATCTGAGGATTCATTATTGTTTTAGGAGGATTCATATGAAAAACAGCAAATATTTGCCTTACTTTGCAGGTATCGCAACCTCCATTATTTTTGGAATGTCTTTTATGTTTACAAAGCAAGCCCTGGATAACTTTGGAACCTTTCATTTGCTTGCCTTTCGCTTTACCTTAGCGTCTTTGGTTTTAAGCGCATTGGCGTTGTTCGGACTTATCAAGGTTAATCTGAAGAATAAACCTGTAAAAGAGCTTTTATTGCTTTGTCTTTTTCAACCCATCTTATATTTTATTTTTGAAACCATAGGCGTAAAACTGACCTCATCCTCTCAAGCAGGTATGATGATCGCTTTGATACCAGTCGTTGTAACGCTAATGGCTGTTGTTTTTCTTAAGGAAAGACCTAATAAAATGCAAAGCATATTCGTGGTAGTATCAGTTTTGGGCGTCTTGTTTATAATAGTAATGGCAGGAGATCTAAGCGCAAAGGGAAGCTTCATAGGTATAGCTGCCTTAATGGGCGCAGTGCTGTCAGGGGGAATTTACAACATATTATCCAGAAAGCTTTCCAGCCACTTCAATCCTGTGGAAATAACCTTTGTCATGATGTGGGTCGGTGCCATTTGCTTTAACGTTGTTGCTGTATTCAACAGTATTATACAAGGCAATTTGGGAAGCTACTTCAGTGGATTTTCATCATGGCATGCAGTCTCAGCAATACTTTATTTAGGCATCTTATCCTCAATCTGTGCCTTCTTCATGTTGAACTTCATGTTGTCAAAGCTTCCGGCTTCAAGCTCTGCGGTTTTTTCTAATCTTACTACCGTAATATCCATCATTGCCGGCGTATTTATAAGGCACGAGTCCTTCTATTGGTATCAGATTGCCGGTGGTGTCTTGATCATATTAGGTGTATGGGGTACAAACTACTATGGAATAAAGACTATCGTTAAGGAATCTGCCAAAGCAGAAGCTTAATAGAGGCTATGACGAAAAAATAACACTTTAAGGACTCTTATTTTGATAGCAAGTATAGATGAAAATGATATAATAATATTGAGGACTATAAAAAATCTTTATTGAATGAACTATTTCATTCAAAGAAAAATGCATAAGGAAAGGTGCGGATTAACTACATGAATGTAGCTTTTTTCCTTGTTTCCAAGTCAGAGACTATTAATCTTTCTCCTAAAAACACCATGAGACAGGCTTTGGAGAAGATGGAGCATCACAGATATACCGCAATACCTCTGATAGACAACAGCGGAAAATACGTTGGTACAATTACTGAAGGCGACTTATTATGGAAGCTTAAAAACACGCCGGGATTGTGCTTTGAAAACACAGAGAAAGTGATGCTGAAGGATGTCCCACAGAGGATTTACAATAAGCCTGTAACGATTACAGCTTCTATAGAAGATCTTTTATCCCTAACAATCACACAGAACTTTGTGCCCGTCATTGATGACAGTGGCATTTTTATCGGGATCATACGACGAAGTGATATCATAGAACATTTTGCTAAAAAGTATTCGGAAACCATGTAACAACCTAAGACTGTTGAATTATTCAACAGTCTTTTTATATGCCTTTTTTCTCCCTTTTGTATAAACTTCTGGATAATTGTTAATGACTTAAACATATTATACAGAAGCTTGTTCATAAAGCATACAAGAGGGAGGTTTTTCAATGTTTACAAATAAAAGGGTCATTTTATTTGTAGTCTGGCTTATTGTAATTTCCTTTGTTCTATCAACAATACCAGGCATTGTCGTATCAGCTGATACAACTACACAGCTTACCAATTCAGCAAATGTAAAAACCATTCAAGAAGAAGATTGGAACACCATAACCATAAGTGCAGCAGGGGATGTAACAATGGGCAGAGATGCACTTACTTCATATTATTACACCTTCGATCATGAGGTGGAGGTTCAAAATAAGGATTACTCCTATTTTATGAAAAATGTAAAACCCATATTTGAAAATGATGACTTAACCATTGTAAATTTGGAGGGTCCCTTAACAAGTGCTGCGCTAATGGCTGAAAAGCAATTCAGATTTAAAGGTGAAGCAGCTTATACAGAAGTGCTGAAGCAAGGCAGTATAGAAGCCGTGAATCTGGCAAACAATCATATGTTTGACTATCTGGATCAAGGCTATTGGGATACAGTCTCAAATTTATCTGAGGCAAGTGTAGGCTATTTTGGCTTTGAACATAAATATCTGACAGAGGTAAGGGGCATCAAAATAGGCATGTTGGGCTTTGCAGGCTGGGATAGCAGCAAACAAAGGAAAGAGACTATCAAAAAAGCTGTAGATGCTCTGAAGGAACAAGGTGCCAATCTCATCATTGTCAGCTTTCACTGGGGAGAGGAGCGAAAGTATCTACCGAATCAAATACAAAAACAGCTAGGCCGCTACTGCATTGATATCGGTGTAGATTTAGTATTGGGGCATCACCCCCATGTAATACAAGGCATTGAAACCTACAAGGGCAAAAGTATTGTATACAGCTTAGGCAATTTCTGCTTCGGCGGCAATAAGAACCCTAGTGATAAGGATGCCTATATCTATCAGCACAGCTTCAGCTTTAAGGATCTTCAGCAAAAAATCGCAATAATTATCAGCCCACACCGCTGCAAGGCATTGAAGCGACACGGGTCATGAATAAAATCAGAAAATACAGCATGGAATTAGCAGAATAGAAATGTAGGGGCAGGTTTCCACGCCTGCCCCTAATTGTTGTATATAATACTACACCCATAGTACGTTAAGGGGAAAAATATCTGTATTTTGCACAAGATACAAACATTTTTCCCTCTTTTAGTAGCAATCACGATGTAATTGTCAAACACTACCGGCGAGCTTTCGATGTTGCCGTTTAGCTGTAAGCTATCCAGCAGGCTGCCGGTTTTTCCCTCCAGCAAATGCAGCTTACCTATAGAATCTCCTTGAATCAGATATCCATTACCCGCTTCATCATATATATCTACAGGAGATGACCATGAGTAGTTTGGCATTTCCCATCTCCATAGCTCCTTGCCGTCCTCACAGCTCAAAGCAATCATAAGCCCCTGGTATAGCTTCTCGTATCGTGCAATGGTAAATATAACACTGCCCTCCAGATGTTCTTTTCCCAATACCGGACTTGCCAACAAGCCACCGTTCACAGGATGCTCCCCTAAAATGCTGCGGCATGGAAATTCATTTATTCCAACTACTTCTCCCGTTAAACCGTTGATCTTTCGGATAACACTCATACCCCTGCTGCCTTGCTTATCCACCTCACAGCCGGTATATAGATATGGTATTTCATTCTCTACTTTTATTGCAATGGTTGCATCGGTATCATCTGTCATAGGTGCTGTCCATAAGGGCTTCAAGCTGTTGATATTCACAGCCTGAATGCTGCCGCCATTGTCTGCGAAATACACCAGCTCTTTGTATACGGCTACTGAATTTTCAACGCCTTGATAATAGTTACCCTCTATCTTATACCTGTATTTGCTGACTTCCGGGGCTACAGATATTGATTTTTGCACTAAATTAAATTCTGTATTCAGCGTTATGTGATATAACAGACCATTTTCGCCGCCCAGTATCATGGTATCCGTATCCCTATTTATTAAGGGTGCTCCATCGAAAGCCCCCCAACTCCTATAGGCAAAACCGTCCGTACCGCTTAAAAAATACAACTGCTTACTGTCTATCAAGCTGAAAATCCTATATCCAATCTTGCCGCTTTCATTGAGCCCTTGACCCACATAAAGCAAAGGATATCCTCTTGGATCCAGCGACACACTGCCCTTAATGGTATTTTTTATGTCAATGGCTTCCCTGGTCTGTTCCCCTGTTGTCAGCTCAAAAAAATATATCTTGCCATCCAAGGATGCAAATATTACCTCTGTAAAGTCCTGCATTTCCTTGAATTTGTCCTTGATATTCATTATTTGTTTTATTTCTTCAGGCCATTTGATTACAGCAGGCTGACCTGTCCAGCCGCCGCCAGCTCCAAAGCTTCTATAAGAGGTGTTGAATGCCCACAGCTTCTCCAGCTTTTTATCCTGCAGCTTTACTTTTCCCCAAGCAGCGGTATCACGATGGTGATTGCCTCTGAAGGTTAATACGCCCGCTATGTCACTGTATTTTTCAGGAAAGGTCTGGCCTAAATTTGCAGCTTCACCGGCTCTAACATTTTCACATTTGATGTAATTTAAGGTAGGGCTTGGTTTTATAGTTACATACAGCTTTTTGTAAGATGCTACTTCATCAAGCACGGTTTGTGCAGCCTCACTTTCTGTGTGCTGTAAAGCGGCTGCCTTAGACGGCGCAACGACGGCAGTCTGTACTGTATTGCTGCAGCCAATCAAAATGGAAGTAATAAATATGATAAAAATATAAAGACAAATGATTTTTTTCATGTTGTCCCCTTTCCCCTATTTTCTTTTGCATAAGGTTAAGGGCTATAAAACGCCCATATTAGAATATGAACATTTATAAAAATTATGCCTGGTTGTACAAAAAAATGAACAGAAAGCCAAACAGCTTCCTGCTCATAAGAAACAAACCTATAACAACTTACCTTTTTACTAAATCCTTTGTTCCTAATACTACATGGGCTAAGCCAAAGCCTACAAGGCCTGCACTTAACAAAGGCATTAAGTCTTTTTTGTGCATTCCTCTTTTTTCCATGTCTACGCCTCGCAACATTGCGCCGCTGGCCATTACTGCACTTCCAAGCAAGGTTGGTATTAATCCTTCTCTCATATTTTTTCCTCCTTACATTGCAGATTCATTATTATTTTGTGCAGTTTATTTGAATAAAACCACTGCTCAAAGCATTAATTAAATGTAATAAATCCAAGTATTTCATGTATAAGAAACGTTTTTTTATTAATTTTTTTATTGTAATCGAATTTTTTGAACAAAGCCTGGCAATAATAAGAATGTACACAAGTGCCTATAGAATCAAAGAATCACATTTTTCTTTTGTGCTTCAATTTCATTAGTGTACTTCGCAAAAATTCGATTCTTCCAATTGAATCATTTTCGCGATTTATAGGTATATTTAGGAGGTAAAAAATGGCTGACAAAGAACTAACTTGCAAAGATTGCGGTAATACTTTCGTATTTACAGAGGGCGAGCAGGCTTTCTATAAAGAAAAAGGTTTTGAAAACGAACCACAAAGATGTGGCGACTGCAGAAGAGCAAAGAAAGCCCAGAACAACCGTGGCGGCGGCAGAGATTTTAGAAGATAATTCTAGGGTCACACAAAGGTCATTGAAGGCTCAATGGCCTTTTTTTGTTTTTAAAAAATAGGCTATGTTAAAGTTCTATGTAGATATGTATTATGGTAAATGATCCATCCTACCTTAAGTTAATAAGGAATTGAAAATGCACATGTCGCACTCCAAAGCTACAGCCTATTGTGTATTGAAGCTTGGAGGAGACAAATCATTCCTTATAGCAAAGAATATTGCGCATTACTAATATATTTAGCTAAACAAAAATCAACACTTTACTCTAACAGAGCCAAAAAATATGAAAGAGATTAATCAAAATATCGATCAATCTCTTTCATGCTCTTTACAATAAGTCTTTAGACTTAAGAAGTTCTATTGTAATTTCCTTCGCTCTTTTCCCGTCAGCTTCCTGAACCGCCTCTATGTTAGTGGCAAATAAATATACTTTATCTTCTTTCTCTACATATCCCACAAACCAACCGTTAATATACTTGCCATCCTTCATTCCGCTTCCTGTTTTACCGCGGAAAACAATGCCATTTTTATTGGAAAGTATCATGATCTTTTTTACAACATCTATATTTTCTTTCTTAAAAGGTAGTTCGAAATTATATAATTTTCTAAGCAGTTCAATTTGCTCCATAGGTGATATTTTAATGGAGGATTGCAGCCAAAACCTATCTATACCGCCTGATATATCTTTGTTTCCATATTCTATCTTGTCTATATATTCCTGCATGGTCTTTTCTCCAACCTGAGATGCCAGCTGTTTGTAATACCACACTACTGAGTTGGAAAAGGCTGATGCCAAAGTATGATCCTGATTCCAAACCTCTATGCTATGCTTTGTACCATCCCACTGAAACAAGGTATTTTCGTCCTTCAGAACACCGCTTTCCAAACCAATCAGCGAATTGTATATCTTGAAGCTTGAGTTTGGCGGCAGTCGCATGATACTTTTCTCTTTATTATGTATGGTATAGGTGTTGGTTTCAGGGTTATACAGCACAAAGCAGCCGTCATAGCCGGAGAAATAGGTGCTGAGGTCTTCGTAAATATACTCTGCTTCTTTTTCTTGTATTGCTGGCTGTTCACCAGATTGCTGTTGGATATTTACGTCTTGAACATTTTTATTGTTCCTATAGTCTATATTACCTTTTAAGCCTGTATAGATAAGTATAACAAGTATAATTCCCAAAATAGCTATTGGTATAATCCTTCGCCTTCTCATGATGTCATCACCGCCTAATGCTAAATTTAGATATGGCTGAAGCCAGCTTACGTTCCTATATTAACAGAAGATCAGCCACATGTAAATATTTGTAATTTATCAGCTTTTATCTATGGTATAATGGTTATATATTTTATTGGGAGCTGTTATTTTGATTAAGTTTTTTAATATAAAAAATAAGTTAAGCCGCAGCGCTTTTTTAGGATACTTATTTGCTTTTGAACTCTTATTGATTTCTTTCCGTGCTCTAATTCCTTCTAATTTCTATTTAAACAATATCGAAATAGTTAATTTACTATACCGCATAGTAGAAATATTCGGCGTTGCATGTATCGTAACACAGCGACTGAATGATCTGAATAAACCTATGATATACATACTTTTTATATTGATTCCCTTTTACAACCTATACTTTGTCTGGAGCTTGTTCTTTTCTAGAGGTAAAGATCAACAATAACAGGAAAGATGCATTATTATTTTGTGAAATGCTTCTATGAATAGGAGATGAATCGTATGTTTTTTGAGTTTCGAAACCGAAATAAAACAATTGAGCAATTGCGTAAAGACCAAGGCTATACTGTGACCATTTGAGGTTGAAAGAAGTACCAGAAAGAATAAAGTTAAAGCTGCTTCCTATCCTACGTGGGGATTACATGGACAAAATACCGTGGTGAAGCACTGGGAAAGCGCCGGGGACGGTTCTTTTTGCTTCTTTCCTCGTCCGCTAATTCTTATTAAAAAATGCCTACCGAATTATCGGTTAGGCATTATAAATTGCAAGATATGGCGGAGAGAGAGGGATCCGAAGTCTCGGTACCTGTTAGGGTATAACTAATTTCGAGTCAACCCACAAACATCGCATAATTCTTGCATCGCCAGCACTTCCATGCATATATTTTCTAGTTTTGACTAGCTTACTATTCCTCTCTATTAACAAATTTCTTAAACCCTTGTAACTTACCACCTTCTTCCCCCTCCTTCAGTAACACATATGTTATACATGCAGCTCCAACTGCAGCTGTGCCTCCAACTATCTTTCCATAGTTGTCATATTTCTCCCATTCTTCAGTTATAATTTGTATAATTTCTTTCATATGATTCGCCCCTTTTAAATTGGATTTTTATATACTATACTTTTATTATATAAAACTAATTTTCATAATTCTTCCGATAATACCGTAATGTAGGGGGTAAAAATGTGTATAGAAACTAACAAAAATATTGATAATCTAAAAATACAGCTATATAAGTATCTAGAGGATCCCAGTAATTACTATTCTAGCTTTACTTTTCTAGCAAAAAAGTTAAACCTTAAAAATTATACATTTGGAATAACATCCTTATTGGGTGTTGGTAGTTTAGCTGCACCATTCTTAAGCACATTTATTACACATAAATCAACTTCAGAATCAAGATCAGCAGGAGCCACTGTAACACGCGCTGTTTTACCAGTATGCTTATACGAGCAACTAGACTTAGAGTTATCCAGGGTTAAGAACCACGATGACTTTTGTAGTTACCTAAAAAACAACATTAAGGAGAAGAAAATCAGAAAGATTGATGCAGCACTAGCTTGTGGCTTTTCACCAAGCTACTTTTATGATATCTGTAATGGGACTCAGAAAAATCTATCAAGAGATACCATAATAAGAATAGCTCTTGGACTACAGTTAGATATTAATGAAACAAGTGAGCTTATGATGAGACTAGGATATTCTTTATTTAGTACTAGTGTAAATCGTGATATGATAATTACATTTTGCATCAATAATAAAACTGGTCTCAGAGGAGCACACAGACTTCTTAAAGAATACAATGAGGCAGGACTTGGAATCAAAAATAAAGAAAGTTATAGAAGACGAAAAGGCGCTGGGATTGAGATTAAGAAAAACAGTAAATTCTATAAGAGCATACCTATAACTAAATGTTCATAATCAGATAAGAAGCACCGAGGCCGGTTCTTTTTGCTTCTCTCCTCGTCGCCTAATTCTTATTAAAAAATAAATATCACACTAAAAAATGCCTAACCGATAATCGGTTAGGCATTAACTATTCCATATTTCTAGAATATTGGTTTTCCTAGCCCCTTGTTTACGCCCTCCACCAATGTAGTTGAGTATACAAGTGCTCCTGTTTCTGTGTCAAATACGTTTACTGAATCCTGAAATACGACATACATGGGAACCTCATTCTCATAATTACCCCAACCGGCATCAAATGCACCAGCTGCCTGATATTCTTCCCACTTTTCTAGGTCATCAGATACCTTCATAATCTTGCTAAATTCTTCTATTCTATATGTTCCTTCTCCGTATGTAGTCAGTGTTTCATATCCATACCAGGTATCAACTGAGTAATCATTGGAATACCAAGTAAAATGGTTTGTACACCAAGCACCATCAGGCTCATTTGCCATAGGCGCCCAGTCCTTGGACCATTTCATAACAAGGTACAGGTCCTCCGTATAAAAACCATTATACACCCTTGCCTTGTAATTATATCCTCTCTCGTTAAACCCGTTGTCATTTGCAAACACTGGTGCTGTTGCTGTTAATACCAACACCAAACAGATTATAATGGCTAACATCCTTTTCATTTGTAATTCTCCTCTCATCCTTAAAATTTTAATTCTAAGAGAGTCGGTTACACTATTAGCTCCATATAGCCCAAGTGTCCACATAAAGGCTATACTTCTTAGCTACCCTATGGAATTACTTTAACTATAAAACCAAACTTGCCGTATTGTCAATTAATTCCATTCTTCATTTTGCGACAAGATTTTTTTGCTTTTTTATTAAATCTCATAGGGATATTTAGAAGTAGCTTTACAGTAAATCTAGATTTGGTGAAAGAAAGTATCAATTGTGTTTAGGGTGTAATAATATGCATTATTCTAAAAACGATATCGAGGAAGCTTATAATCTAATTTAATATGCAAATTTAAAGAAAAATATGACGAAAGAAAATTAACAAGATAAGAAAGCAAAAAGAACCGTCACCAACGCTTATCCTCATTGGTTGACTGCTTATTGAATAGTATTCACCCTTTTATTTATATATTTTATTTAAACTGCAAGATGATAATAATCATTAATTTATTTATGGAAGGAATTAGAAAACACATATAGAATATTATTATCAAATATTTGATTATAAGGGTGATTATATGGCATTAACAGAAAAAGAGATAATTGCATATGTGGAAGAATATAAACTTAAAGTGCCATTTTATAAGCAATTATCAGAAGCAGTAAAAGGCATTATAAATTATGTACTGGATGATAAAAAAATTGTTTATCATAGTATTTCATGCCGAGAAAAAGGTTTGGAGAGTTTTAAAGAAAAAATTGCAAGAAAAAAATATGATAATCCCTTTAAAGATATGCAAGATTTAGCAGCGCTAAGAATAATAACATACATAGATGATGATGTCAAAGCAGTGTGTTCGTTAGTCGAGGAAATATTTGAGGTTATAGAAAAATCAGATAAAGGTTCATTATTAGAGGATAATAAGTTTGGGTATAAATCCGTTCATTATGTTGCAAAATTCACTCAAGAAAGACTTAAGCTTCCTGAGTACTCGAAGTTCAAAGATGATGTTTTTGAGATCCAAGTCCGAACATTATTACAACATGCTTGGGCAGAGTTTGAACATGATAGAAATTATAAGTTTAGTGGAGTACTTCCAAAAGAAAGTGGCATTCAAAGAAGATTAGCGCTTGTTGCAGGAGCGTTAGAGCTAGCAGATAAAGAGTTTAATTCTATTGCATTAGATTTAGAGAAGTATAAGAAAGAAGCTGCTATTGAAGTGCAAAAAGGTGAACTTGATATTGAGATTAACTCTACGTCACTTAGAGAATATCTAACAATGAAATATAAAACATTAATTGATAAAGGAATTATGGAAGCAAATTATGCAAATAAGGAAGATAACTCAATAGAGCTAATCAATGAATTAAATGATTTTGGTATTAAAACACTTAGAGATTTAGACAATATTACGCCTAAAAATTTTATAGAAAAAATAGAGCAACATCAGAGAAATACTAATTTCATTGGTTGTACCAGAGATTTAATGATGATACATGATTCAGAAAGATATTTTAAGGATGTATGGAAAGGCCATTGGGGTGGTCTTGATTCAGACACACTTGATATGATTAGTGAGTATAGTAGTGACTTTTATAAATATCTACACAAGTATGAACTTTCAGTTAATAGAATTGAATCAGATATTTAAATAACGTTAGAAAAATGTTAGAAAAACAAACAAAAAAGAGCTTACTAGAAATAGTAGGCTCTTATACATTTCAAAATATGGCGGAGAGAGAGGGATTCGAACCCTCGAGGGCTTTCACCCTGCATGATTTCGAGTCATGGACCTTCGACCTCTCGGACATCTCTCCTTCTTAG
>JAQSYD010000140.1 GCA_029256325.1 Clostridia bacterium | reverse complement strand
ATAGAAGAGTAAAACATTTGAAAATGTTGCCGTCGAACGATTCTTGTGATAGACAAGGCGTTCTGACATAATTTTCTCATAGCATTTGTTAACATATATAGTAATATCCTTCCCAATCTGCCTGGCAGGATTGGGATTTATTTTTTGAGGAGAACAAATGATGAGAAAATTATTAGCAATATTGTTCAATGTTACAATGGTCCTTATTATACTAATTTCTTTATCTTATATCATATCGGCAGAGCAAGTCCGAGATAATCCCCTGCATATACCCTCTGTACTGGGATTTACACCACTTACTGTTGTATCAGGCAGTATGAGCCCCGGAATTGAAACGGGAGATATGGTAATCATCAGGATGGGAAACAAAAATATTAAACCTGGAGATATCGTGACTTATAGGCTGGAAGATGTTCTAGTAACGCATAGAATCAAAAGTATTTCGAATGCAGCAGATGTTGCTGCGGTATTTATAACGCAAGGGGATGCCAACCGCATACCGGATTATAAGCTGGTAGAACGGAACCAAATACTAGGTAAGTATGTAATTAAAATACCTATGGGCGGATATATAAGGGCCAGCTTAAGGGGTCTTCCCGGAATGCTGATTGTAATGGGATTGATTTTTATCAGCATTATGACAGAAGTACTTAATAGAGTAATGATAAGGGCGAATAAGATGCAGTATCATACCAACCAATAAATATTGATATAACCTAATAATATTCGTAAATTTCATAATAATTTTTAGGGTATTTTTAAATTATATGAAAGTTATTTTTTTAACGAGAATTTTGACGAAAGCCATTCAGCCCAGTAATAGCAATGTTTAGCGTTAGGCAGGATGTCGAATTGTTATTCATTTAGACAAGAGGTTTTTACAAAAAATTCAAGTTTCACATGGTAACATAAGGATGTAATAAGCGGACTAACATGGGAAGCGATCATAATACATCCTTAAAGTGGGCACCTTGGATGTATTTAGCTAATGGTGCAACCGACCCAATCTATGATAAATAGGTTGGGATTTTTTATGCCGCTCATTTTACAAATAATGCATATTATTGAATAATATGGATATACTTACGAGGGGAAAAGGGGTACACAAAGAATGAAGAAGATAGGAAACTGGCTGTCAAATATTTTATTAATAGTTGTAATACTCATTTCAATATCATATATTTTCAATCTATATCAAATAAGGCAAAAACCAGATCAGATTCCATCAACATTTGGTTTCATACCTCTTACAGTACTTTCCGGCAGTATGAGTCCTACCATAGAAACCGGTGATATGATCGTTGTTCGAAACAAAGCGGATGATTTACAGGTTGGAGATATAGTTACTTATAGAGTGGGTAATTCTTTGGTAACTCATAGAGTCATGGAAATCATAATGGATAATGGCAATGTAGCATACATTACACAAGGTGATGCCAACAATACAACGGATGGAAATCCTATAACCAAAGATCAGATTGTGGGAGAATATCAATTTAGAATTCCTTTTGCAGGATATGTGATAGCAAACCTAAGAGGTTGGCTGGGAACTGTTCTGGTCATAGTGCTACTGACTATAATGGCTATGACAAAAATTCTTAAAGTGTCTAAGACTCAATTGAGTAAGGCTGATGGCTCTAATCAATAGAGTTACATAAATTAAATTATTTTAATAGGATATATACTCATTTCGCAGCGAAATCGGGATAAATAAAAAGGGATATCACTGCAATGACATCCCAAAACCAAAACAATTATAAAAAATCTCAACTATAGTGTACCACAAAAGCATAAAAAAATAAATGAATTTGTGGGAATGGTACCAATCAAAATTTAGGAGGAAGATTACATTGAATAAGAAAGTTATAATCAGTTTAGTATTAGTAGCTCTTATGGGCTTTGGAACAGCTATAGGAACATTTGCATATTTTACAAGCCAAGATATTAGTGCAGCTAATGTGTTTACAGCTGGAACTTTGACAATTGAAGGTCCTGATAACGGTAAGGTTGCAGAGGGTATATTAAACGTGGGTAATATTTATCCTGGATGGCAACAAACAAAAACTATAGAAATAAAAAATACTGGAAGTCTACCATTTAAATATAGAGTAAGTGCTCAGTCAACAAATTATAATGCATTATTTAATGGTGCAAATGGATTACAAGTAAAGATTAACGATGGCAGTTTTATGGGAATCGATGAGTTAACAAATGTATTATTAGGTACTATTGGTGCTAATAAGTCCGAAAATATTACATTTACATTTATGCTGCCTACAGCTGCAGATAATAATTACAAAGGCTTAACTGATACTATAAAGTTTGTATTTGATGCAACACAAGTGGAGAATAGTGAAGATGCTTGGAATGGTACTGGAATGGCATTAGTAAACACTTATAACACAGGTAAAAATGCTGAGAATAGAAACTTAGGTAGACCACACATTAACTACACAATAGATGGAAACAAAATTACATTTGAATTTGTAAATCCAACTTATGCTTATTTTGCATTTGATTATAGAGTAGACGGAGAAGACGGTGTAGCTGGTGAATGGGCTGAGACTGTGATTAAAGAAGGCGAGTTAGTAGGTCAAAAAATTGGACCATCCTACAATACTGTAAACGTTCCAGCAGGTGAATCTCGCACAGTAACTGTTACAGCGGCTGAAGAGGTCTGGGCTGGATTAAGATTAGGTGGAGAACAGAATTGGTTCTTAGATTGGATTAAATTCGAAGTAAAGTAAGTTTAGTATTATTCAGAAACAGGTTGATGCCTTAGGGCATCAACCATTTCTATACTTTATAAAATAAAGAAGTACTTATGCCTAATAAGCATTTCTTTATCTTATAAAATAAGGCGGTGATTATTTGCAGTGTGGAACATAAAAGATATGAGCATTCTACAGGCGAACTCCGATCCTGCTGTAACTTTGTATGTGCATGGAGAGCGTTCGGCGGGAGGGCCAATATTTGACAACAAAGGAAATGTTGCTGAAGGGCTATGGGCGCCGGGACATTCACAAAGCGGAATCATGCGTATTTATAATAACTATTCAAATAGAATTAGGATAAGCAATCTTGCACTAACCATAAAATTAGAGAAGTTTGATGGCGAGGTTTATCAGCCTGTAAATGATGAAAGCTTGCTGCTTGATTATGCTAAAATCATGAAGCTTACCATTAAAAAGGGTAAGTATCTAGTACTGGACGACACTATATTTGACAAGAGCTTCTATGAAATGCTTTATATGCAGAATGATAATAGCTACAGGGGCTATCCTCTGCCTATTACAAGCAGCTTTGCCATTGGGAAAAACGATTTTACAGACCTTGAGTATACAGTAAAAATGGATGAAAGTGCCGGAAATGATATACAGGGCATAAAGGCAACGGTAAATTTCATGGTGAATGTAGAGCAATATAGCGGAAATGGAAATAATCAACCGGGCAATGGTAACGGTGGAAATAACGATGATGATGGGCTTATTGAAGAGCCAACCACGGAAATACCTAGCATAGGTGGAACACCAATAGATTATGGCAAGAAATATCCGGATATTAAGGATCATAAGTATTTTGACAGTATTGTTGGACTCATTGAGCAAGGTATCGTTACCGGTTATCCTGATGGCAGCATCAGACCGGATAATTACATAACAAGATTGGAAGCCGCTGCTTTGATTGATTGGTATAGACAACAATAGATTTAGTCCAAATACGACCATAACAAGAGAAGAAGTAGCTACCATTCTTACCAGATTATATAAGCTTAATTCTGAAGAGGAAACGAATGTAGAACTGGAAGACTTGGATGGCTGGTCTATAAAATATGTAAAGGCTGTTGTAAGAAACAAAATTATGCCAAGTCTTGAAGTAAACAGATTTAAGCCTAAGCAAAAAATGACAAGAGCGGAGACCATGGATTTCATATACAAAGCCATCAAGCAGATGAATTTAGGGTTGTAGGAGGGTGAGAAAATGAGGATTGATAAATCAAAGTTACTTAAAACAGTTAAGAAGATCACTGCAGTAACTGCGGCTGCTATATTAGTCAATGCTATGATGCTGGTTACCCTGGATACCTATTCATGGTTTGTGTCAAAAGCACAGAGTAATGCAATCGTTAGGGCTGCAGAAACAGATGATTTATTGGATATATTGGAGATCGTTGATGTAGACGATAATCATCATGATCTAATTAATGATATAGATGATGAAACAATATTAAATCCGAAGTACATTTTAGCGCAGGGGAAAGATGACACTGTTTATACCATATACTTCGAATTATCGGAGTCTATAAATGAGTTTATCCTGCATATAAACCCATTATATGTTAATAATCAAGGAGAAGAGCAAGCTTATCTGAATATCAGTCTTGACCCGGATGAATACAATGACATAAAGGCAGCCTTGGCGGGTAACCAGAATAAGCCTGACGAAGAGCCAATTAAAGGCACAAGGAAGCAGAAATTGAAACCCTGCAAATGGATTTAGCAAAGTTAAATGAGGAGCATATAAGGCTTTTGGAAATAAACAAAGGCTTGGAACTGGATTTAGTGAAGAGTAAAAAGGCTCTAGAAGATCAAATAAGTGATTTAAATAATGAAATATCTGCTTATTCTTCTAAGGTTAAAGAATTAGAGGATTCAAGGGTAGAAGAACAGCCAATGGAGCCAGTTGCTACTGAACCAGTACAAGCGCAGCCAGTTGAAACTGAAGATCGTGTGCCAGTGGAAGGACAACCAACAGAGGCAATGAATAATGAGCCCGTAGTGGAACAGCCTACTGAGTCTGAAAGTAACATGCCCATAGAGCAACAGCCAACTGAGTCGGTTGGTAGCACACCAGCAGAAGAACAGGCAATAGAGCCTGAAGACAATACAGCAGCGGAAGAACCACAAACAGAGTCAACGGATAACAATTCCGCAGAGGAACAGCCAACAGAACCGGAAGATACTGCACCTGTTGAACAACAACCTGCTGAACCCCTTGATAATAAACCAATTGAGGAAGCTATTATTGAACCGGAAAAAGTTGACCTTCCTATAGATGAACCTGAAGAAGAAGTTGAGGAAGTAAATGAAGAAAATTCAGAAGAACCTCAAATTGAGCAGCTTTCTGATAACATATAGCTATAAGTAAAAGCCTGTAGAATATTTCTACAGGCTAACTTTTTTGTGTTATTAAAGTTCTATGTTGATATTTATACGAATAGCAAGTTTTGTGAATTCTGAGATATATAGTTTGTCATTCTGAACGTAGTAAAGAATCTTAAGATCCTTCGACAAGCTCAGGATGACAGTGTCAATATATAATTCATATGATTTTTTATAGGAGCCTTTTTATATAAACAGCTGCAAATTTGCTTCCATGGCATCTGTCAGATAATCCTTTGCCTCAATGATTTGCAGCTCGGGAATCATTTCTTCCTGTGTCAGTCCCATGATCTCCATGGATAATTTGCAGCCATAAAATTTCACGTCTTTGTGTTGGGCACCTTTTAGAAAGGCGGTCAAGGGGGGCGTATCATCATCCTCCATCATTTCCTTCAACATCATCTTGCCTATGCCTGCGAAGTTCATTTTTGACAGGGGAAGATCCTCTGGACCCTTGGGAGTCATGATGCCGAACAGCTTTTCATATAAGGATTTATCAGCAAGCTTCAGCTTTTCTGGATCTCTTACCAAGCCTAAACCCCAGAAGGCGAAAAATATACTGGCATCTATATCCATAGTCCTTGCTGTATTGGCTAGAATCAATGCTGCCAAGGCTTTGTCGTATTCTCCGCTAAATAGCAGTATGCTCATTTTTTTCTTCAATAGAAGCTCCTCCTTCGTTGTAGTTTATTAGTTATTGTTTGCAACTTAGGGATTTTTATTACATGAAAGTTTAAGGGCAGACACATGGGTCTGCCCCTACTAAATGTTTTTTAGGGATGCTGTGGGCAGCATCCCCTACAACAACGAGGAGGTATAGGAGGATCAAGGCAGGCATGGAAACCTGCCTCTACGATTCTAGTGCAAATTGATATTTTTCTAAATAATAAGCTTTATGATCTGTTATATGAATCAGCGCCTTAATCAAGATATCTACTTCTTCAGTGGTATTATACAAGCCGAAGCTTATTCTAACCATGCCGGGGCGGGGACCATCACCAAATTTAATCAGTTTCTTCAGGTCCTTTTTTGATATATCCAGAAGCTTTGCGATATAGGGGTGTGCACAGAAGCAGCCGCTTCTTACAGCTATACCATATTCATGCGAGAGTATAGTGGCAATGATCCGATGATGCATATCCTTAATATTAAATGTTATAATGCCCACTCTATCGCTGCTATCTTCTGTATTGCCGTAGAGCTGTAAATCAGGTACACACTTCAAACGCTGTAGGGTATAATCCGTCAATGTCTTCTCGTTTTGTTCTATATGATGCATACCAATATTATTCAGCGTTTTGATTGCTTCTACCAACGCCACAACGCCCATAACATTTGGGGTGCCTGCCTCATCTCGTTCTGGCGCAGGGGCCCACCTCACATAATTATGGGTAACTAAATCAATGGTTCCACCGCCTTTATAGTCCGGCTCTCCTCTGCTGAAGGTATCTTTAGGACCGATGAGTACACCAGTGCCAAAGGGTGCATACATTTTGTGGGCGGAAAAAGCTAAGTAATCGATGTGCTGAACTGAATGATCAGGCTTCATATCTATTTCTGCATGAGAAGCCAACTGTGCACCATCTACTAATATCTTAGCTCTGTATTTATGTGCAATCTCCGCGATTTCATGTATAGGATTCAAGAATCCTGTAACATTGGAGGCACCGCTGACAGCTACCAGCTTTACTCGGCCTCCATGCCTCTGCAACTTATATTCCAAGCTTTTGAGAGATAATCTGCCGTTGTAGTCAACGGCAATATAATCTACCTCATAATTGTCTCGCCAGGGCAGGTCGTCTGAATGATGCTCCATTTCGGTGGATAATATTACATTTTTATGTCCATATTTATAAAGCCTGTTTGCCAGCTTGTTTATGGCTTCTGTAGTATTTTTCACATAAATTACAGTGTTTGTATTATAATCAGCCTTTACAAAGCTTGCTATAATCTCTCTGGATTTGTCAAAGAACTCAGAGGAATACTGCGATTTGTAGCCTGTACCTCTATGAATGGAGGAATACCAGGGGGAGAAGTTGTTAATTGCCTGCAAAACAGAAGTAAAAGGGGGCGTGGTTGCTGCGTTGTCAAAGTTAATAGCTGTGACATAATTTCCATTTTCCAGGGGGACAGAGGTATTGACCCCGACCACCAGTCCTCTGTAGTTTGTTCCAAGATCCATACTCATTTCTCTCACCTGCTCTAGAATTTTTGTATTCATTTTCATATTATGCTGGATTGGAAAAAAGGTGACGAATATGAATGAATATCACATTTTGTAAATTTATGTTATTATATATTTATCATTATAAGACGGGTGATAAATGTTGAAAAAGTTTAAGGTTATTTTACTAACACTGTTGTGTATGCTTTTGGTTTCTTGCAGCATGCAGCTTGGGCTTGAGCCTGCTGTAGAAGTGGTAAGTCCAAGTCCTGAAATTATACAGGAGAAGGAGCCTGAAGTACTGGAGGCTACTGTATTAGCAGTAGGAGATATCATGTTCCATTTGCCGCAGGTAACAGAAGCACGTACAGAGACGGGGTATGACTTTGGTTTATCCTTTGAGAAGATTAAAAATTATATAAGCAGTGCAGATGTTGCTATTGCTAACTTTGAAACTACTGTAAATGAAAAGAAGGCATTGTCCGGCTATCCAAGATTCAACTCTCCGCCAGAGGTGTTGGAAGGCATAGGTCGTACAGGTTTTGATGTGATGGTAACTGCCAATAATCACTGTATGGACACAGGGGTAGAGGGGGCAGAGAACACGGCTGCCTTAATTAAGAAAAATAATATGATACCTGTAGGTGTAGGGGAGAATCATAAAAATGTCATTATTGATAAGAATGGCATAAAGCTAGGAGTACTGGCTTACACAAGCAGTATAAACGGCTTGAAGGCACCCGCCGGCTATGTGAGCATGGTTGATGAGGAGCAGATCAAAAGGGATATTGAAGCGCTGCAGGGTAAAAGTGACTTTATTATTGTCTACCTGCATGCAGGCATAGAGTATAATAGAGAAGTAGAAGAAGAAACGGCTAAATTATTTAGAACGGTAGCAGATTTGGGAGCGGATTGTGTGTTGGGCAGCCATCCTCATGTAGCGAGAAAGTCAGAGCTGTATCATACGAGAAATAAGCAAGTTTTGATTAATTATTCCATGGGTAATTTTCTATCCAATCAAAATGACAAGTATACAGATATTGGAACGATGACAAGGCTTGTGATTAGAAAAGAAGGAGAAAATACAACCCTTGGACATTATGAAATTATGCCTACTTACAGACTGAGATTCAGGGATACAGACGGCAAAACAAAAAGACGCATTATATTGGCGTCGGATATAGACAACTATAGCCATATAAGCGATAAAGAAAAGGTATATATTAGAGAAGTGAAGTATGAGGTTACACAGCTTTTGAAGGACGAAAAGATATCGGAGCTGGAAGTTAAATAAATTAAAATATGTCAGGGATGATAGGTGAAAGTGGCTTTGCCTGTCATCCCTGAATCTTATTTATACCTTATTTCGCCTTCCAGTACGGTAACCGCCTGTCCTCCAACCTTGACAGTGCTTACTTTGGATCCTTCTTTATGTATACTCACATATACGCAGCCCGGTCGATTTACTTCCATGCCTTCTTCGCCTATGAGCGTTATCTCATCCGGCTGCTCTATCAAATTGTGCTGTACGATATAGCTTGCTACACAGCCATTTCCGGTACCGCAAACAGGGTCTTCAGCTACACCTACTATGGGTGCAATGGCTCGAACATGATAGCTATACTCTTTTTCAAAGGTTTCAAGACAGAAGGGTGTGATGCCAATTAAGCTATATTTTTTACTTATTTCTTCTACCAATGCTAGATTTGGTTTGGCCTTTGAAAGCTTATCTAAGCTTTTTATGCCATATACCAGCCACCAGATACCAGTTGATACCTTTTGAATGGGCGTATCTAAAATATCCTCTATCGATAATCCCAGCATGTCTGCTGCCAGCTGTTTATTGACTTCTACAGCTTCAAACCTTGGAGTGGCCTGAGTCATCATAAACACTTTCTTGCCATTTTGCTCTGTTACTTCTACAGGAAGCACTCCTGCTTTGGTTTCCTGATAAAAGACACTTTTCTGCGGGTCTAACCTGCCTTCTTCAAACAGTGTGGAAAATGTGCCGATTGTGGCATGCCCGCACAAGTCTACCTCAAACCTTGGTGTAAAAAACTGAACCTTGAAATCCGCCTTATCAGATTGTGATACAAAGGCAGTTTCAGATAAATTCATTTCCTTTGCTATTTGCTGCATTTCAACGTTTGTAAGAGAATCTGCACAGGTAACAACACCTGCCGGGTTGCCGCCAAAAACTTGATTGGTAAAGGCATCTACCTGTTTTATTTTAATCTTCATAATATCACCAGCCTTTCTTAACTATATAATAATATATAATCAACAGGTTTAAAATAATATTTTCGAAAGCAGTAATCATTAAATGCGAATCGCTGTGGGCAGTATCCTTGATGTATGATATAATCATCATGTATTTAAGGCGGACATGCCGTTTGTAATATTGAGAGGAACATGCATATGAAAAAATTAGACAATATCATGTACAGGGGGCAGGCGTATGAGGTAAAACTTATAAGCTACCCGGGTAAAACCAACCAAATCATATTTAGAGATAATAAGTTCAATGTTTACATAAATAATAAACTTCAAGGTGGCAGAGCAACTCAGGAAGCTGCACAGCATTTAAAATCATGGATGACTGAAAGGGCAGAAGAGGTCATTAAGAAAAGGACTCATGAATATAGTAATTTGATTGACGTGAGCTATAATACGATAAGAATTAAGGATACAAAAACGCGATGGGGCAGCTGCTCCAGTAAAGGAAATCTTAATTTCAATTTTAGAATTTTAATGGCGCCGGAGCAGGTCATGGATTACATCATAGTACATGAGCTTTGTCATTTGAAGCATATGAATCACAGCAAGGAATTTTGGAATACCGTTGCGCAATATATGCCCCAATATGAAAAGCAAAAAGAATGGCTGAAGGTAAACGGGATGAAGCTCTATACAATATAAGTGAAGAACTTAAGATCCTTCGGTTTCCTCAGGATGACAGCTGATGCTTTTACGCAAAGTACGTGTCATTCTGAACGCAGTGAAGAATCTTTAGGTACTTCACTTTTTTTTCACCTTGGATGACACAGCAATTACTGGTAGTATTTGTGTCAATGAGGGCTATTCGTTATTTTGCTTTTTCAATGGCTTTTTTAGCAATTTCAATAAAATTTGTAGAGGTCGTAGTTGCCCCTGCAATTGCATCAAGACTTGTCGGGTCCTGCTTTTCAATAAGTGATTTTTCCAAGCTGTCATAAACCTCTATCAAGTCTATATTATTCTTTTCTTTATAGTCCGCTATATAAGCGATATCCTGGGATTTATGTTTAAAAACCTTTGATGAGATCTCATCATATTTTACAATGGCTATTTTCTCGTTTTTAACAGTAATAGTCAATATAGGAGTCCAATACTTTTCGTCTATGCTTCCTTTAGCAGTGTAATCACCGTCTATGTATTTTGTGTCACGCTTTGCATTATTAAGTGCTTCTGCGGCTAAGTTTTTAATATTGGTAGAAGCTATTGTAGCGCCTGCAACGACATCTAGTTTTAAAGGGTCTTGTGTTTCGATTAAGCTGTTCTGCAAAGTGTTATAAATTGAAAGCAGATCAAGCTTTGTTTGTGCTTTAAAGTTGTTCTGATACTCAATACTATTAGATTTTCTCAAAGAAGCCGTTTCATTATATTTAACATCGGTAATTTTCCCGTTGTTGATAGTCAGGGATATTTCAGGTATCCAGTCTCCACTCTCTATTTCGCCTGCTGTGGTGTAAATGCCGTCATTTAGAATAATTGGTTCATTTGAAGCAGCTTTGGAGGGTTGCTGAGTGCAGCCTGTAGTTAAAGTGAAGCTTAATAGTCCAATTAATGCTAGTTGTGATACTTTCTTCATTACTCTTCCTCCTAGTGTGAATTGATGCCCCGTTCACTTGTACATTATAGCA
>JAQSYD010000139.1 GCA_029256325.1 Clostridia bacterium | reverse complement strand
ATAGAAGACGCAGCACAGGCCGTTAACGCCAAGTATAGGGGAAAATATCTGGGTGGAATAGGGCATATGGGCTGCTACAGCTTCCATGGCACAAAAAATTTCACCAGCGGTGAGGGCGGCGCCTTGATTATTAACAGAGAAGACGAGCAGCTCATTGAGAGAGCAGAATGCATAAGACAAAAAGGTACGGATAGAAGCAAGTTTTTAAGGGGTGAAATTGACAGCTACAGCTGGGTGGATACTGGCTCCAGCTATAGTCCCTCAGAGCTGCTTATGGCATTGCTATATAGTCAGCTGCAGGAGTTGGATTACATTACACAGCAACGCAGGCATATTCATGCGTATTATAGCAATTTGCTGCAGCCCTTTGCAGATAAGGGGTTAATGAGTATTACGCAGCTTCCTGAGCAATGTGAAGGAAACTATCATATATACTACATGGTTTTTCATGACAAGCAACACAGAGAATATGTTATGAAAAAGCTGTTAGACAGTAATATTGGCGCATCAACACATTTTGTTCCGCTGCATAGCTCAGAAATGGGACGAAAGCTTGGTTATAAGGCAGAAGATTTACTAATAACGGAGCAAATAAGCAAATGTATTTTGAGGCTTCCAATATATCCGGACTTGAATAAGCCCGAACTGGATTATATAGCTGAAAAGCTTACGGCAATTTTGGAGGAATTGTAATGATTAGCAGCATATCAATCGTGATTCCGGTATACAACAGCTATGCGTCCATACAGGAGCTTACTGTAAGACTGATCAAGGTATTGTCATTGACAGCATCAGAATATGAAATTATTATGGTGGATGATGGCAGCAAGGACAAAAGCATAGAAAAAATTAAAGAAGTTCTTGCAAAGAATCATGCAATCAAGCTAATTAGCTTAACAGGAAACTTTGGGCAGCAAAATGCAATCATGTGCGGCTTGCGCTATGCGAAGGGTGATTATGTGATAACGATGGATGATGATTTGCAGAATCCTCCAGAGGAAATTGCAGCCCTCATGCAGGAAGTGGAAAAGGGCTATGATGTGGTATATGGAATACCAAAGGTTAAACAGCATTCGAGAACACGTAATTTTGGCAGCCTAATGGCGGATTTTTTATTTGATGCTGTCTGCGGTAAGCCCAGAAGTATAAGAGTCAGCAGCTTTAGGGTGCTGAAAAAGGAAATTGTTCAAAGCGTGATTGAGGAGAAATCCTCTTTTGTATATATCAGTGCAGCGACACTTAAGTATACAAAAAATATTGGGAATGTACAGGTTCAGCACGAGGTCAGGAGACATGGGACATCTAACTATAATCTATGGAAGCTTTTAAAGCTTTTTTATAATATTTATTTTAATTATGGCAGACCTTCCAAGCTGCTTGTTCAAAATAGAAGACCGCAATATGTGATTAAAGAAATGATTTTGTAGGAGAGCAATATGAAGCTATTAATATTGGGTGGAAGCAATGTGCAGCTAAATGCAGTAAGAAGAGCGAAAAGCAAAGACCATACCGTAATAGTAAGTGACTACTTTGAAGATGCTCCTGCTAAGTCCCTATGCGACTTTGGAGAGATGGCAAGTACCTTTGATATTGAGGAAAATATAAGGGTTGCGGAGAAATATAAAGTGGACGGGGTAATGACGCTAGGTACTGATCAGCCGATTTATACAGCAGCCAGAGTGGCAGATGCCTTCAATTTACCCAGATTTTTAAGTCTTGAGACGGCAAAGGCTGTGACGAACAAAAAAGTCATGAAGCATATATTCAGGATGAATAACATAGCTACTGCAAATTTCAGAATCCTTTCAAAGGACTTTGCAGAGGCACAATTAGAGGGCTTAAGGTTTCCGGTTGTAGTCAAACCTTTGGACAGTCAGGGTCAGCGGGGCGTATACAGATTGGAATCTGTAAGTGAAATAAGGTCTGTATTTGATGAGATTCTGAGCTTTTCCAGAGAGAATGAGATCTTGGTAGAGGAGTACTACCCAAACGAAGAAATTACAATCAGCGGATGGGCACAGGAGGGAATAGCTTACATACTGACCGTGACAGACAGGGTCTGCTATCATAACTATCCCCATATCGGCGTATGTGTTGCCCATGATTTTCCATCAAAGCACTTAACCAATTACCATCAAGACATTATAGATCTTACTCAGAAGATCACAGCGGCATTTGATATCAAAGAGGGTCCCATATACTATCAATTTCTAGTTAGAGGGCAGCCTTGGCAATGCCATTGATGTGTCAGCACTTCACCATGATAGCTTGATGCAAAATAGTAAACACTTATCCGTACAAATGATTTTTGCAGAGCGGGGAAAGGTGAAGAGTCTAAATGATATGGAGAAATTAAAGATGAAGCCCGGCGTCATGCAGGCAAAATATAATATTAAACCTGGCAGTGTAATTGGAGATATTGAAAATGCAACTGCTAGAGCTGGATACATGATTATCGTCGGTCAGAATCAAGAAGCTTTAGAGGAAAATATTAGAAGTGCCTACGAAGAGCTTGAGATACTTGATGGAGAAGGAAACAATCTAATAATGAATTTTTTTGCTGAAAGGAAAAGCTATCATGAAGAGAACTATTAAGTGGATAGCAGTGCTTTTGGTATTGCTTTTAGGTATAAACACAGGCTGCTCTAAACAGGCGCCTGATTTGAAGCAGATTACGATAGCGGAGCAGTATGGTTTAGCCTATGCCCCTTTGCAAATCATGAAGGAGCTTAGGCTATTGGAGAAAAGTGATGCTAATCTGCTGGTGAATTGGAGGCAGATGGGAAATACAGCTGCTATAAGAGAGGCAATGCTGGCAGAGGAAGTAGATGTTGGCTTTATGGCCATCCCTCCATTTCTAATAGGTTGGGATAAGGGCATGGAATGGAAAATTGCGGGAGGTCTTTCCTCCAGTCCTGTTGGCTTGGTAAGCAATAGAAGCGAGGTAAGCACGATTAAGGATTTTACAGAATCGGACAGAATAGCTCTTCCTCAACCGGGCAGTGTACAGCATATATTGCTTTCCATGGCCTGTGAGAAGGAATTTGGTGATTCACACAAGCTGGATAACCTGCTGATCACCATGGCACATCCGGAAGGCATGAATGCATTAATGGCTGAAACAGATGTTACGGCTCATTTTACAGCACCGCCTTACCTCACAGGAGAGCTGAAAAGTAAGGAGAACAGATTGATTTTAAGTGGAGAGGAAGTCATGGGAGGGGAATTTACTTTCATTGTAGGTGTTGCCACCAAAAGCTTTCATGATGAAAATGCTGAAGGTTATAAGGCGTTCATAAAAGCATTGGAAGAATCAATCTCCTTTATGGAAACAAACAAAATAGAAACGGTAGAAATACTGAGCAACGCTTATGCTATAAGCAAGGAAGAGGTAGAGGAATACTTAGATACGCAAGGGGTAGAGTATGCCGCCAAAGTACAGGGCTTAGATAAGTTTGCAGACTTCATGAAAAGGAATGATTATATCAGTAAAACACCGGCAAGCAAAGCTGAGATTATGTGGGATGATGTGTATTATGAAGATTAAAAAGTTTATTTGGATATTCATACTGCTGATATTATGGCAGATCACTGCATTAAGCGGAAAAGTATCACCACTGATATTTCCTTCCTTAGGAATGATATTGAAGGCTATGGTTCATGCAATAATACAGGGAGAACTACTGAGCCAGACTTTGTTTTCCATCGCAATCATCATAGAGGGACTGTTCATAGGAGCTATACTAGCCTTTGTGCTTGCAATAGTGTCCAGAATGTCAGAGAGTCTGAATAGTTTGGTGGAAACGCTGATAACCCTGGCACATCCGCTGCCAGGCATTGCACTATTGCCAATCATTATATTGTGGCTGGGTACTGGAAGGGCTTCAATCGTATTTATCATTGTTCATTCCGTACTTTGGCCTTTGCTGCTTAATCTGATTACAGGCTTCAGGGCTACGCCTAAAGTATATTCGGATGTGGGCAGAAACATTGGCCTAAACAGGCTTGTGCTTTTGAAGGAGATCCATATACCGGCATCACTGCCTTATTTGATATCCGGTTTTAAAATTGCATGGGCTAGAGCTTGGAGAGCATTGATAAGTGCTGAAATGGTTTTTGGTGCGGTAGGGGGTAAGGGTGGTTTGGGCTGGTATATCTTTAAACAGAGAGTATTTATGGATACGGCTGGAATGTTTGCAGCACTTGTAGTTATCATGCTGATAGGAATTTTGGTGGAAGAGGTTTTGTTTGAGAGAGTGGAAGTGCTAACTATAAGAAGATGGGGAATGACGGAGAAATGATTGAGCTATTAAATGTGACCAAGTCTTTTAGTAAGGGCAAGGAAAAATTTAAGGTATTAGAGGATATAAGCTTCAGCGTAAATAAAGGGGAAATACTATGTCTTTTGGGCGCTTCGGGCTGCGGAAAGTCAACCTTGTTGCGATTGATGGGGGGCTTTGATCTGCCTGACAGCGGCAGTATAGCGATGAATGGCAGCAAGGTAAGCAAACCTACTCCTGACTCTATATTGGTGTTTCAGGAATTTAATCAGCTTTTACCTTGGAAAACTGTTTTGCAAAATGTAATATATCCTTTGAAGGTTAATCATAAGTATCAAAGTGATCAAAAGCGTAGAGAACATGCAGAAAAATACTTGGAAATGGTTAAGCTTGAGGGCTTCTATCACTCGTTTCCCCATCAGCTGTCCGGTGGAATGAAGCAGAAGGCGGCTTTAGCTAGGGCTTTGGCTTTACAGCCTTCAATTCTATTGATGGATGAACCCTTTGGCAGCTTGGATGCATTGACGAGACAAAGTCTTCAGACCGTGCTGCTGGAGTCTTGGGATAAAACAGGGGTATCCATCATATTTGTTACCCACGATATACAGGAAGCCATGGAGATTGCAGATAATACGCTGCAAAGGCCTAGATCTATTGGAAGTTCGGAATATATGAAGCTCTATGAAAAGCTTTACACGATACTATGTGAAAAATAATTAATCATTTACTTTGTACACTTTTATTTGCCAACCCTTCATACCTATATATCTGACGATTCGAATGCCGTAGTAGGGGTCTGTATATTGGTGTACCAGCTGACAATTCTTTTTCACAAAGCTTTTCATTTCCTCGTAATAGCTCATGGGGCCATAGATTCCATCCCATTTAGGCTGCAGCTGATAAATTAGATCCAGTTCTTCTGAATATAGGATGTATTCAATTTTGTTTTTTCTGATATAATCCTCGAAGCTCATTTCTTTTTGCTGTAGATAAGCAAGATTTCTATAATCGTGAAGCTTACCATTTTCGAAGTAATACTCCATGTTTAGGTTCCCTAGAGTCTCGTCGCCGGGCTGCACTTCCACAGCAAGCTGATCAAGATATTTATCATAGGAATTACCACGGTATTCCCAATAATTCATAAGGGTTAAAGCTGATATTGAAACAATCAGCAGCGCGGTAACTGCAGTTTTATAAAATGGTGAAATTCCTTCCAATACATAAATCATCAATATATAAAATAAAGGGAATATAAGTACAATACTGGTTTGGTTGAATCTGCCAATGAGCACTATACCAATATTTATAGCTGCCAGTGTGAGTATGGCTGAAATAAGCTTTGTTTTCTTTTTCAGGGCATCGTTACTGACTATAAGCTTTATAACACTGGCAATTAGCGTTATTGGAAATAAGAAAAACTGAAGCTTAATATTTGGCGTATAGTATGTGCCGCTCACTCTATAGTAAAGCTTTTGATAAAACAACTTGATTTCACCCAGCTTTGAAGTAATAGGATTGAATACTTCAAACTCATTTCCATATTTAGAATAGTTGCTTATGAAGTTCGGGTCGAAGTAAAAGCTTATTGCCACGAAAACCGCTGCAAAACCGGCAACTATACTTACCAAGGTTATTAGGCTATTAATCCTACGCTTTTTTAATATAAATATTTCATATAGATAAATTAAACCGAAAGGGAGAGATATGATGAAGCTGTTCGGGTGTATCCCAATACTTAAGCCTATAATACAGCCTAATATCATGTCATGCTTTACGGAATAATCGCTATCATGCTTAAACTTATACCACAAGCCCAACAGCAGTATAAATAATATGATAATTTCTTGTCTGGCAAAATGAGAGGCATATATAAATTGTACATCGATGGCCAGCAGAACTGCCGCAATCCATGCATGATGTGTTGAGTGAAAGATCAGCGTGCTAAGCTTGTACATTAAAATAATGCACAGCAGGCCAAACAAAAGAGAAATCAATCTAAAGGTAAAGATATCATAGCCCATAAGCTGCATAAAAATAATCTGTATGGTATGAAACAGTATTTTAATTGCATGAGGATATCTATCCTTCAAGTCAAAGAAGGATTCTGTCACAGAATAATCCTTGTTTTCCAGTATATTTCGCGACAAACCACTGAGCCAGGATTCATCGGAGTGGACAAAGGGGAAGCGGGTAAGCGTAATTAGGTTGATTGCGATATATAAAGCAAATAGGACTAACAGATATTTGCTGATACTGCGCTTCATCTTCATTTGACGATCCTCCTCAGATAATTTACTTACAATCTATTATACAATCCTACGGGATATTTCGCATTATATCAAATAATTTGATGCAGCATATCAAACTCTTATGCCAAGGGGAGGGGATATTAGTTTATAATTATACTATAATTGTTTTATTATTAACAATATCGTTTGTTGTAAGGGGGAAGACCAATGAAATCCATAATAAGAACAATGTTATTATTCACGCTAATTGCTGCTATGATATTAACCAGCGGCTGCAGCACGGCAAATGCTGCAGATGAAGGACACTATATCATAGAAGCCAAAGACTTAAAGGATTATATGAACAAGCAGGGTGTTGTCATTGTTGACATGCAAAAGCCTGAGGATTATGCCAAAGGACATCTTGCAGGAGCCGTAAATATTCCTATGGCGAACATCGTGATCAGCGTTCCTGTGCCAAACATGCTTGCACCAAAGGAGCAAATTGAAGCGGTGCTGGGTGCAAAGGGAATAGGAAATGATACCACTATATTGATTTATGACAACAACAATAATATGGAAGCGGCAAGGCTTTGGTGGACACTTCAGGTATACGGACATGAGAATGCAAAGGTAATAAGCGGGGGCATCAAGGCAATCAACGCTGCTAAGCTGCAAACCAATACTGAAACACCTTCCGTTGCTTCGGTGAAGTATACTGCAAAGGATAAGAATACGGACATCATCGCCACAATTGACGAGGTAAAGGCACAAGTCAATCAGCCACAAAAGAATGTAGTGATTCTTGATACACGCTCGGCTGAAGAAAACGCAGAAGGAACAATACCCGGATCGACTTTAATCAACTACATGGAAAACAATTATAATGACGGCACCTATAAATCCGTTCAAGATATCAAGATTTTATACCTCGAGAATGGTATCAAACCGGAAAAACAGGTTATTATGTACTGCAAGACTTCAGTTAGAGCAGCGCAAACATATCTTGCGATGTACAATGCAGGCTATAGAAACTTAAAGGTATATGATGGCGCATGGCTGGAATGGTCCGCTATTGTGGGTAACACTACACAGCCGGCAACTAACACGCCTGCACCGGTTGAATCAAATAATAAGGATAATTCCTAAGGACTAAAAGAGCTGACATAGCATTTATGTTGGCTCTTTCTTTCTATGCACATCACGATTATAACATCTTATTATACAGCATAAGTAAAACGACTTATGTATAGAGGTGCTATTCTTGATATAATGAATATGACAAAAAAATAACATAGTTTAAATAGGGGAGGGTTTCAATTGAAAACTAAGGTATTAAAAACACTATCGCTACTAATTGCGCTTATATTAGTTGTTGGTCTGTCAGCTTGTGCAAAACCGGCTGAGGCACCAGTAGCAGCTCCAGAACCAGCAGCTGCCGCACCGGCACCAGCACCAGCACCTGAAGCACCAAAGACAGACTTTGTAGCAGAAGCAGTAAATGCATACTTTGCTAACATGCCAGCGGATATTTACAAGATAGCTGAGAAGGACTTTGTAGAAAAGGTCAAAGCAGCTGAAGACATGATTATACTTGATATCAGATCAGCTGAAGATTATGGCAAGGGTCACGTAAAGGGTGCAGTAAATGCTCCTTGGGGACCAGCAATAGCAGCAAGCTTGGATAAGCTGCCAGCAGATAAGCCAGTTATGATTTATTGCTACACAGGTCAAACAGCAGGTCAAGCAGTGGCAACTTTGAATATGGCTGGTATTAATGCTAAATCAGTGAACCTAGGTTGGAATCTTGGAATATCAAAGGTTGAAGGGATTGCAGATCTTACAGAAACAACAGCTAATGATTTCCCGGCAGTTACAGCAGTTCAAGTAAAGCCTGAAGTAAAGGCAGCGATCACTGCATATTATGATGGTTTGGCAGCTGTAAAGGGTACAACTTATGCAAACTACAAAATTAGTGAAGATGAAGCTAAGAAGTTAGTTGATGCAAAAGATGCAAGTACTTTATTCTTATCCGTTAGAAAAGCGGAAGATTATGCAAAAGGCCATATTGAAGGCGCTTTAAATATACCTTTTGGCAAGGGCATGGAACAACAGTTCGGCATGCTGCCAAAGGATAAAAAGATTGTAGTATATTGCTATACAGGTCAAACAGCAGGTCAAGCAGTTGCAGGACTTAGACTGCTCGGATATGATGCTGTATCCATGCACTCAGGTATGGGAACACCGGCTACAGGAACTGCAGGTTGGTTAAATAAAGGCTTCCCGGTAGTACAATAATAAATGGAAAGAAGCTGCTCATTCAAAAATGAGCAGCTTCTTTTTTATTCTTCCTCATCCTCATTAAATATTATATCCTGCAAGTAATCCAAAGCTTGCTGCGGCAGCCAACAAGCGTAGTTATTAGTGATTTCTATTACTAAAAAATCATCATTGTTATTTGTTGCACTGACTAGTTTTCCACCTATCTCATCAGCCGTCAATTCTGATTTTATAATCCAAGTATTGTTTAAATGATACATCCAACAATTATCCCATGCACATTCTCTAATAATCGCATCGGCTGCTTTAAACTTTTTAACACTGGTTTTACAGCTATATATGATTATATATGGTGTCATACCATCACTCCCTTCTATAAATTAAATATGCAAATAAATACCATAAAATACTAATTATAGCATGAAGTAAATTTATAATTTTTTTTGCGCTGGGGAAATATATCAATATATAGCTTATGAAAGAGAGGGATTTATTTGAAATCCACAGATGTACTTAGAAACGAACATATTTATATTAAGAAGGTTTTAGCCGGCATACGCAAACAATGCATTGGTATAGTGAATGGCAATAAGGTTGATTTTGAACTTTTTGAAAAGATTATTGATTTTGTTAGAAACTTTGCAGACAAATATCATCATCAAAAAGAGGAAAATCATTTGTTTAATGTAATGGCTGATCAACTTGCCAAAGATATAGGCACTGGACCTATAGAAGGGATGCTGACAGAGCATGATTTTGGAAGAGCATATATCTATGAGCTGGAGCAAGCCTTAAAAAGACATAAGGCTGGAGATATGGACGCCAGAGTAGATATCATAGCCAATGCCATGGGCTATGAGCAAATGCTAACAAAGCACATCGACAAAGAAGATAATGCAATTTTCAATTTGGCAGAACGCAAAATAAATCCAGAGACCTTAAGCAAGCTGGATAAGGACTTCCAAGATATCGAGGATATAAAAGAGAATGAGGATATAAGAAACAAGTATATTGAGTTTGCAAATTCCTTATAATGCACCTTATACTTCCAAGGAGGTGGATGCATGGACAGATTTCAATTTGATGAATATTTAATAAGAAGAAAAATTCTTAAACTTTTTGGCGCCTCATTTCATATATTCGCTGGAGAAGAGCACTTGATTTTGTATGCAAATTTGAAGGCATTTAAACTCAAAGAGGATATTAGGCTTTATACTGGAGAGGATATGACAGAAGAGGTTTTACTGATTAAAGCAAGAAAGATTATCGACTTGGCGGCAACCTACGATATTTATGATTCTGAGACAAATCAGAAAATAGGTGCACTGAAACGTAAGGGTTTAAAGTCTATTTTAAAGGATGAGTGGTTATTCCTGGACAAAGATGATCAGGAAATAGGGAGTATTAAAGAAGATAATATGGCAATGGCTTTAGTCAGAAGATTTATCATTAATATAATTCCGCAACACTACACTGCGGAAATAAATGGCGTAGAAGTATGCTATTATAGACAAAGTGCGAATCCCTTTGTAACAAAGGTGAAAGTGGAATATACAAAGCAAGCAGAGGGCTTGCTGGATAAAAGAATAGGAATTGCAGCAGGCTTATTATTATGTGCAATAGAGGGAAAACAGAATTAATAAAAAGGAGATGTTTTTATGGATTTAAAAAATGTGGATACGCTAAGTAATTGGGACAAATGGAAAGAAACCTTAGGTAAGGCAGTAAATGTAGGCGAAAAAATGGGTCTATCAGAAAATACAATAGACAATATTGGTACTAAGGTAGGAGATTTCTTATCTGCTAATGTAGATCCGGAAAATAGAGAGCAAAGAGTGCTCCAAGAGCTTTGGAGATCAGGAGATGATCATGATAGAAAAACTCTTACAAAGATGTTGGTGAATATGGTTCAAAAAGAGACTACACATTAAAAGATACGCTGCCCATATAGGCAGCGTATCTTTTATAATTATTTTATCAAGTCATTTATTAGTTTGTCGTACTCATTATTAATCTTTTCGTCAATTTTAGTCTTGTACTCATCCAGCTTTTCTTGCTTCTTTTGATCAATTTCCTTCTGAAGCTCAGTAAGCATAGCATCGATCTGTTGATTTTTTTTATTAAGCTGTGAGTTTTTATACGTTTCCAATTGCTTTTCGATATCGGTATTCGCATTATGAATCATTCCATCTATTTGCTGCTTTGCATCAGTAGCAGAATTCGACATTTGCTGCTGAGCTTCGCTTGAATTGTTGCTTCCGGTGGAATCTAACATACTGCTTACCTTGCTGATTATATTTGTAATAACATTTGATATATTATCAGCAAATACAATACCTGTAGCTCCAAGAATTAAACAAGCTACTAAAACTAAAGAAATAACGATTTTTCTCATTTTCAAATAATCACCCCCGAGTTTACATAATATATTATATTTTGTTTTTTAATCATTGTCCATATTCAGCATAGGTGTAAATATTTACAAGACTGTCTAAATATTTCAAAGCTGCAATCATAATAATTATTAAAAGGGACATAATAATTTATAAGACTTTATTATGTAAATGAGTGTGAAGGCTTCAACCCTTAAGATATATGAAGTTATTGGTATTTTTAGCTTAATATATTGCATTGACTTATATGGCTGCCCATATTATAATGTAATAGTCAATTGAATATAATTTTGGTCGTGCTAGACGGGGAGACTGCGGTGCCCTGTAACCTGCAATCCGCAATAGCAGGGTTGAATTCCTTTGCTGAGGCTCATTCTTGTAAGGTCTGCCTCAAGTAAGTGGTGTTGATAATTGGGTCCTGCGCAATGGAAATTCATGAACCCCGCCAGGTCCGGAAGGAAGCAACGGTAAGTGAACCCTTTCA
>JAQSYD010000007.1 GCA_029256325.1 Clostridia bacterium | reverse complement strand
AGGCATTGAAAGAATTACCGCATTGTATTCATATTGCGGCAGCTTAAGCTCTAGCCAGCCTGCTCCGGAGTCAATCACTTTTATTTGGCTGCCCTCTGTTTTGTAGTCTCCTGCATTGCTGCCGGGATAGCCAAGCAATATCACGCCATTTTTATAAGCCAAAGGACTGGCCGCACATAGTCTGTCCGGACTGTCATGGTTGCCCGCAATAATGACAAGTGAACGCTGACCCTTGTTATTAAGGCGGTCGATTGCCTCGTAAAATAATTCCTCCGCTGCGGAGGAAGGATTATATGTATCAAAGATGTCACCTGCTATAAGAACAAGATCTATTTGTTCCTTTTCAGCAATATCACATAATTCGTCTATAAACTGACGCTGCTCTTCAATTCTGCTTATGTTTTCCAATGTTTTGCCAAGATGCCAGTCGGATGTATGAAGTATCTTCATTTGTACCCCTCCCTTACACAAATTTTATAACAAAAGCAATAAAATTACAAACTTTAGCGCATAAAAAAAGACGCTGTGTGCAGCGTCTTTTAAAGCAAAAAGAACCGTCCCCGGTGCTTCTGGCGCTTTATGTTGTTGGTGCGCCAGTAGTACCTGCGGGAACCCTCAGATTCTGTAGAGAGGTTATTACAACATGGTTCAGCAAGTTCTTTTGAACTTCGAAGGGCATACCGTATACTCTCAATATATTGAAAATCCAATAGAGATCTCTCTTTATCCCCTCTGAGGCTTGCGTAACATTGTAGGAATAGGTCAGATCATACTGCCCATAGTTTCTATCAATATATTCAACCATCTCTCTAATAAAATAGGCTATCAGATTGGGTTTCATTCCTAGCGCTATGGCTTGATTCACTTCGTTAGCTGCATTCTGAAATACGACTGGAAGCACTCTTTCTATGTCTCTTTGCGCCCTGTCTGCGCTCTCTGAATCAGCTTCACTGTCCCACATTTCTGAGTATTCATCAAAATACCACTGATATTCGTTTAATTCATGGGTAAAAGGTATGAAGTAATTATATTGTCTGTCAACTGCAGGATATCCATATCCATATAACGCAGCATAGGGGCAATGCTTATTCCAGTTGAAATATTGCATGTTTTTGTTCCCTCCCAAAAAAGCTTATATTTCATAATATGCAAATAAGCAAAACTTGGCATAGAATATTTTAGTGTTTATCAACTAAAATAGCGCCGGAAGTGGTTTCCAGCGCTTCAATTTATATTCCCTTATTGATATTTAAAGGGGGAATGGTGATCTGCTCAATACCTTCAAAGAAATCTTTATAAACCAAAGCAGCTATGGCTAAGTATGCCAAAGTCTTTGGAATCATAAGCATGCCTATCCATAAACTCTTTTGCACAAGGAAAATCACCGGCAAATAGCAGGCATAGGATAAAAGTATCATGAGCCCAATCCACATAAATAATCTATCCTTACTTTTAAACCCATCTCTCAAAATGAGATATGCTACACCCAGTCCCTGAAGCATCAGTGGAATATTGCGCAGCACAGACCAGCTGTAGGGTGGAATGACACTAGACCATTGGTTTCCTGGGTGAAGAAACATAATCAGTCTGATAATTGCAGCAACTATTAGTATATATTCAAAAACTCCATATTTTGCATTAAACCTTTTACGCCATGTATCCAGCATAATAACATAAAAAAGAGTAATTGTGACTGCAGTAGCTAAAGCTCCTGAACCTACCAAGGAAATCTCTACCCCTAACAAGCTTAACTTTGCATCCAGTCCTCCCAGATAATATGATAAAACTCTAAAGCCCACATGACCTGTATCACCAATAGCTAGAAACATAAATGCGGTCATCATATTGCGCGCAACAGAATGATCCTTTGGCATAACATTTTGTACTCTTCTAAGCATTTTTGAAACCAATATCCATATGACAATAAGATAAGCGATATTGAATAAAATTTCTGTCCACATTCTCATGGTCGATGACATAAAAGCACCCCCTATGTATATGTGAGTCAATACTATTATATGAATGTACAGCTGCAAATATTTCTAGTTGCCTGCTGTGAAAAAAAGGCTGCCGATTACTCGACAGCTGGGGTTAATTTTTATTTTTGTCTTTATTCACACTGTTATCTTTCGGGGGCTTGTTATCTTGTCCATCTTTTACTTGCTGTTTATCGCTATTCTCTTCGTTGTCCTCATCGTCGATTTGATTTAGGCTTTCATCATCCTTCATCTTATCTTCTTTGCCTTTAACCTTGTCTTTTTCATTATCTTTTTCTTCTTTGTCCTTATTATCCTTTTCCAGCTTGTTTCCCAGATCCTCATTTTTCTCTTGGATGAGTTCTTTAATATTCATCACATTATTCCCTGGGACAGCCTTTTGCTCAGGTTTTTGGTTGGCTGCCTTTACAGGCTTATTTGGCTTTACATTTACATCTTCTTTTTGTTCTTTTTTCTCAATCTGCTTAATAGCTTGTTGAAGAGGCATATGCTTTATCTCTTCTTCATCTATGTCCGGCTTTACTTCTTTAAAGCGGTTTGCCAGCATAACCTTGCCGGGAGATATATTGTCCTTCTTCGCTTTCTTATAGTTCTCCACTTGAGTTTTTTCTAATATTACTTCATAGTCGCTGCTTATACTGGATAATACAGCTATTGAGGTTTTACTTATTTTATTGGATAAAGCTGCTTCCTCTTTTGCATTGCCTGAGGAAACCACGATCATCACACTGTTTTCAGTATTTTCCTTCAGATAGCCTGCTTCAGCTGCACTGTCTAATATCTGCTCTAAGGCAGTATCAATATCTTTATTTTTTATTTCTACAGAAGAATCTATAACCAGCTGCGCTTCTTCATTAAATGCATGAACTCCTATAACCTTGTCAAATCTATTAACATAAAGTTCCAAGCTTGGGTTTATATCTACACTAACATAACTATAGGGTGTGTAATAAGCATATACGCCTGATGACAGCATTGCCAGTATTAAAAAACTTGCCGCAACTGTTGTTAACTTCTTATAAATGGAATTCATGTTTCTTGCCGGTATATTGATTTCATCACCTATATTACAATTAGGGAGCTTTTTACATTTAATAAAATCTCCATTTTTTGCAATTACGATCATATAGCTGCCATGAATTTCTGCGATTATTCCCTTCATTCCTTACACCCCCCAATCTATATACTCTCTTAAGCTATAATAGTCTCCAGTCAGTATAACCACTGCTGCTATTACATAATTTCGTGCTCTTTCTATGGTTTTCCGGGGTAGATTTGTAGCCATTTGTATTTCAGCCACAGGAATATATTTCTTTTGTTTGATTTTATCGGCAACTTCTTTATTCTCAATTATAAATTTCACGATATCTAAATATGCCTTTTTCGTTCCCTTGTGTTTAGGAGAGCTTTTAGCGATGTCACTAAAGTCCAAATCAAACTTCTCCAGCTCTTGCTTAAGCTGCATTATCTCCATTCTTCGAAGATCATTTACTTCCTGCTCAAAATATTGCCCCTGAATTTGCTCTGCTGTAACTAAGTAATCATACACATTATCCCCATCTTCTTCATCCGGGTAATAATCATTGATATATGTAACGCCTTGGTGCTTTTTTTCTTTTCTATAATAATCTATTATTCTTCTTTTAATTACATTTTGAGCAAAGCTCAAAAAATTGCCCTTACTTACATCATAATGATTAATAGCTTCCTCAAAGGCAATCAAACCAATACTTAATTCATCATCCTGCCCATAAGTCACGTATCTTCCTACACATTTCTCTACTGTGGAAGCTATGAAAGGCTTGTAATCTTGAATGAATTCACTTTTTTCATCCTTTAGAAATCTTATTCTTTCTACTCTTTCATTTATTGTTTCGCTAAAAGAATTCAAGATTTTACCCTCCTCTCCAAAAAACTTCAAAAATTACTACCAAATTTTTCATTTTTGTACGAATTATATTATTGGGACAAGTATATCCGGGTAGGTTCTCTACCAACCTACGCAAAACAAATAAAAAACTATTATTGTTATATATATAACAGATACTTACTAATAAAGTCAAATGTATACTTGAATTCATTATACCAAAAGATTTTTTTTGAAGCATTATTAAATTTTGGAAGTCTTATGTAATGCTTATCCTACATAACTTATTATGATAGAGCTTTTAAGTATAGAACTATGGTAAATTTGTATTATTTTTTGGGGGTGACTTTTATGTCCTACACAAATTGTCCAATTTGCGGCAAGCTTTTTAATAAGCAGGGCTTTTATGAAGTATGCGAAAGCTGCTTTGCACAGAATGAAATTGATTTTGACAAAGTAAGAGATTATCTCTATCGTTACTCAAATAAAAACATCATGGAAGTAGCCACAGAAACAGGGGTTTCCATTGAAAAAATCAGAGAGTTTATCCGTCAAGGCAGGCTAAGCTCCTGAATGTTGCCTGCCACTTCCATTCCGCAGCAGCGGGCTTTGGTGTCTAATATGCTTCTGCCCGTTTTTTTGTCATTTAATTTTATATTCACAGTGCCACTGATACTTTCCATAACATTTCCAGTCATTGCACCTTTTATCGGTGCCTGCAAAGAGCCGGAATTTCCCTGCTGCGCTTCAATAAACATGACATAGCTTTGATCCGAAATTTTTATACTTACATCTTTACTCTTAAATTTTAAATAGTTAATTTTAGCTCCTGTATAAGTAGTAAACCTATACAGCTTGTTTTCATGCCAAAGTCCGATTATGAAGCCAATAAAGCTTTTTCGCCTCCATGGTATTTTAGCAATTGAAAGCATTAAGCTACCATTTTCTATATCAAAATGATTGCTTTGAAGCCATACCCAAGCGCTGGGAAAAGATGTTCCCCAATCCTTTTCCAAATATCCCATGCCCTTATCAAAGTCAATCGTCCTATCATTCAGCTTTATTTGTCCTTCTATTTTATGCTGCAAACTCAAAACTCCATGGTAGCACTCCATTATCGGGATGTAAGCATACCAGCCCATACTGTTTGGAGATGCTATGCCGGAAGGCCAACGAATTGATTTGGAATACGTAAGTTTGCCATGCAGCTTCATATCTTCAGCTTCAATATTCAAGTCAATCCCTTTATCAGAAAAAACATTTTCACCTATTCTTATTTGGAAATGCTCCTTCGAAAAGCTGAAAGCTTCCTTGTCATATCTAACATAATAGGTTTTATAAGTACTTCCATCTATAATTTGTATAAAGGCATGGGACTTTGCTTCATTCTCTTCTATGGACACACCGGGGATAATACAAAAGATATTTTGTTCTGCCATATCCACATGCTTGAAATACCAACCCTCAAAATAGTGCCTATGTTTCCCTGCCCCTTGAAAAATTCCGCAGTTATAGAGCTTATTAAATATATACATCTATAAACCTCCAAAATATGTTGTACTTCTATCATTCCCATTTTTTGGAGATTTAGTAGGGGATAACCCATGTATCATACCGCACAGGTTTCAAAAGCGCGATTTTTTAGGGCAGACACGTGGGTCTGCCCCTACATTAGTCTATATAGTAAAGCATCCTATGATTGGTCATATAGTAAACCTTGCTGCCATTCTCAGTTACGCCTATAATGTATCCATTTCCTAGCACTTCAGACTTACCCTTGTCGATATCATAGGCTAAAATCTTGTCATTTTCATTGTATATCAACGTATTTTCATCAGCGAAGAAAAAGTTGTTATACTGGTAGGCTTCTTTCTGGAAACCAACAACTTTTTTGCCATTCTCTAAAACTTCTATGCTTCCTTCTCCAGTGTTGAAGTCCTTGGAGCTCTCCAGCTTTATTATGTCTTTACCTGTCAATACAACCGGCTTGAAGGCATGCTCAGCTATCAATGTTTTCTTTCCTGTCTTGATATTTACACTAATAATATTGTAATCAAGCTGATTTTCTGAAGAGATATTGTCCTCTAGTATAAGCGTTTCATTATCAAGCCACTGAATATCTGATACAGCTCCAAATATCTCCATAAATCTTGGTTTAAATACGTCATCAAACCTTTGCAAATTATTACCCGACATATCAAATACACTAATATGAAATCCATATTTATTCCATCCGTAAGTCTCAGGATTCATAGTTTCATGGATTACAACCAGCTTACTTCCATCGGGAGAAGCCGATATATCTATAATGTTGCCCTTCACAATCTCTATAGGTAAAGCAAAAAGCTCTGTACTGCTGCCGTCAATGGTTGAATAACTTACTATAGTCCCGTCTGTTCGGCCAACCATTATTATTGTACTGCTGTCAAGCCATGAATGCTTAAAGCTTAAGTCGGGTATTCCCAAGATGTAATCTCTGTTAATATCTATCTTCGATGAAGTTTTACCTGTTATGTTAAATACATATTTGGCTTCTGTATCATCCAATATTATATTGTCATTTATCTTATGACTTTGGACTGTCATAAATCTTCTGTCAGGAAATTTATAAACGACGGAATCCTTTTTGTCCATCATATCTATACTGCCTAAATAGTTATGCTTGGAGGTTGTAAAGAAAAGATTTCCATATACGGGGTTACCCTCTAAGTCTTTGGCACGAGCCATACTGATCATATAAGGTTCCGGATCTCCACCTTTAAAATTCTCCAGCTTCAATGTAAGCTTCTTCGTGTTATTCCAACCAAAATTAAATTTAATATTCTTGTCGCTAAAGCTTTCCCTAATGCTTTGTTCTACACTTGCTGCATCAACCTCTGCAGAAAAGTCCACAATGATTGTCTTAGGGTCTGGTGACCAATTCATGTTGCCTACAGCAAAAGCATCTGCTACATTCTGCCACCCCAGACCGCTAAAGCTGCCTTCACTGCTGACAAAGGTATACAAAGCAGTGGTATCGGGGCTCAGCATGATTTCTTTCTGAATATCGCTCTTTAGAGTCTTGCCCTCTGAATCGGCAATATCCTTGGAAATCATCAGCTTATAAGGCTTATTAGCTGTAATGCCTGTATAGTTTCCATAAAACACAGTCTTCCCCTCGCTAGGGATAATACTGATAGCCGCCTCTTCTTCAAAGCCTTCTACCCTAACAGCTTCCTTGAATTTATCCTCAGCAATGCTGCCTTCAAAAATAATGTTTATACTAAAGCTGGTACCCTGAAGCTCTATATTATTTTCAATGATCTCTACTGACTCTTCTGACCAGCCTTCCTGCTTATACTGATGTCCACTGCTTACAAAAATCAGAGGTTCCGTCATGTAGCCATTTGGGTTGGGAACATCCGGAGCAGCTGTTTCAATGTCTATCGTCTTACTGCAGCCAGCCAGTAAAAGGATTATTACAACCAAAAATATTAATTTTTTCATACTGTTCACCTCTTTTTTAAGGTTTGCGGGACGTTGTGGGCAGGTACTCTGCCAGAGGGCAGGCATGGAAACCTGCTCCTACAAACAGGCAGACACATGGGTCTGCCCCTACGAATTATTTAAATGATGGTTACATTTCTAAAATCTCACCATTGTAGAAAAGATAAATATATCTTTCTACAACCTTTTTGCCTGTTATGGTCTCTAAGGCTTTGGTATAACAATCTATCTGAACCTTGTAGCGCTCCTGGATCAAGTCAATATTATTATTTACATAATCAGTTTTATAATCTACAAGTATCAAACCATCCGCTTCCTCGAAATAACAGTCAATTACACCTTGCAGCATCACCATATGCTGACCATACTTATCTGCATCCAAGTCCTTATAGATCTCTGTACAGCTAATCTCCATGTTAAAGGGCACTTCCCTATGTATGATTGCTGCCAGCATCCTTTTACCCAGGGTTGAATGAATCAGCTTAAGTATTTTATCGGCATCAATGCTCCTTGTTTGCTCCTCTGTAATCAGTTCCATCTGCAGCATTAATTCCAACTGCTTATGTATCTCTTCTTTTGTATCTGCAGCTTTTATATCCAAGTGCTGCATCACAAAATGCATTATGGTTCCTTTTTCTGCAGCACTCATGGTTTTACTTTCTTCCAAGAACCTTGGTTTTTGAACCAAAGGAGGAAGGTACATATTGGCGCTTTCCTCGCCTAAATTGGAGTCAAATCTCCTCTTTAGTTCACTTACAGTAATCTTGACAGGAAGTGCATTCATAAGCTTGTAGGGGTATTCCCACTGCAGTCTTTTTATGATTTCATCCTTGTGTGGGGAATACTGTTTTGGTAGCTCTTCCTCCATAAAGGAAAACTCATTAATGAAGTCTTCTTTGGCAGTCTGCAGGCTGGCACTTAGTATTTCTTGCTTGCTTATAAGTCTTATATCGAAGCGGGATGACTCACTGCTCAGCTTATCGTGGCAGCCTGTATCATCACCCTTAATAGTTCTTATTACAGAACCCTGTGGATGCAGGTATAAAGTACTGCATATCCAATCCAAATAGTTTTTACATCTTAGTACATCATAAGACGCAAGCTTTAAAGTATTTGTTCCAGATTCTTCATTGTCCAGTTTGCATTTCCATCTTGCCGCTGCACTGTTTAAATTATTAACGGTGCCAAATATGATAAGCTTTTCCTTCGCTCTGGTAAGCGCCACATAAAGTATTCTCATTTCCTCCGACAAGCTTTCCAGCTTGATTTTGTATCTCAAGGCCTGCTTTGCTGCAGTTGCATAGGATATTCTTTTCTCATAATCCACAAAATCCGGACCCAAACCCAAATCCTGATGCAGCAATATGCTTTTATTCATATCCATCAGGTTAAAGCCCTTACCCGTACCGGCCAGTATAACTACAGGGAACTCAAGCCCCTTACTCTTATGTATAGACATAATTCTTACTACATTTGCATTTTCACCCAATATCTTGGCTCCGCCCATATCACCGCTGCTGCCCTTAAGCTTATCAATGAAGTTTACAAAGTTAAACAAGCCCTTCAGACTGGTCTCTTCAAATTGTCTTGCCTTTTCAAAAAGCAGCTTGAGGTTTGCCTGCCTTTGAAGCCCACCGGGCATTGCACTGGCATAGCTGAAATAGCCTGTATCATTGTAGAGATACCAAATAAGCTCTGCGGTAGAAAGCTGCGTTGCCTTGCTGCGCCATAGCTCCAGCTTGTTCAGAAAAACACGGCACTTCGAGCTTGCTTCCTCCTCCAGCCCAGCCAGCTTTTGCATCGCTTCAAACAGAAAGGCTTCTTTGTCTGTTACTCTGATATCTATAAGCTCTTCACTGGTAAAGCCTCCTATCGGAGAGCGCAAAACAGCCAGCAAAGGAATATCCTGAATGGGGTTATCAACGATTTGCAGCAAGGCTGTCATCGTTGAAATCTCCGTAGTTTTCAAATAGCCGCCACCTGTATCTGCATATACAGGGATATCTCTTTTGGTAAGCTCCTCTACAAATACATCAACCCAGTTTTTGGTGCTTCTCATCAGTATGACGATGTCGCTGTATTTCAAAGGTCTGTAGCCATGTTCACCTTCATCATATACCATAAAAGGCTTTTCCCTGTTAAAATCCAACAGAGATTTTATCTTATCTGCCGCTGCTACAGCCTCACACCTTACAGTATCCATATCCTCTTGCTCTTCAAGCTGCGGCGCAGCCTCATTGTCCTCATCCTCTTCTTCAAAAGCAACAGCTTCCACTGTGGAGCCCATATCAATTATATTTAATTCAATAGGACCTCCGGCTTCTATGTCCTGCTCTATTATTTCCTGATAGGAGGCTCCTAAATTTAAGGCTTCATTATCGTTATAGTCCAGTTCTCCCACTGTATCATTCATCAACAATCTAAATACAAAATTGGTTGCATCCAATATTTCCTTACGGCTTCTAAAGTTCTTATTTAACAGAATCTTTCTCTTCAAACTGCCTTCTTCTGATGAATATGTATCATACTTATGTTTGAAAAGCTCCGGTTTAGCCTGTCTAAATCGGTATATGCTCTGCTTTACGTCACCCACCATGAAAATATTGTGCTGATCCATAGGACACTTGGATATCATATTAAGAATGACTTCTTGCACCTCATTGCTGTCCTGATATTCGTCTATGTATATCTCATCAAACCTGTTTCTATATGCCAAGGCTGCCTCTGAGGGTACAATGCGCCCATCTTCGTCCTTTGCTGTTAATATCCTTAGGCAGTAATGTTCCAAGTCATTAAAGTCTATCAGCCCTTTTTGCTTCTTCTTTGCCCTGTATGCTTCTTCAAAGCCTCCAACAAGTCTATAAAGACAGTCAAACATAGGGTATAAGGTAGTCAACTCCATGCATATACCTTCTGAATCCGCATAAACCACAGTATCATTAAGACTTCTAAGCTTCTTCTTTATATGATCTCGGACATCCTTTACCTGCTCCTGCTTTTCCTTGTCAACTTCTTTACCGCAGCGGCCTAGTTTAATAAACTCAATGCTTTGAAAAGCATGATATAAATCATCCCAAGTGCTTTCTTCACTACAATGCTTAAGCAGCAGCTGCAAATTGGATAAATCCTGTGTAAAAGCTTCATTGTAAGGCATTAGGCCTTCCGCTGTGTTTACGATATCCAAGGCTTCCTGCAGCTGGAGCAAAAAGCTGGATAAGTCGATTCTTATTGTGTCCTTAAGAACCCTTGCATACTTTGTAGCTCCAAAATCGGTGCAGTTTTCCAGGTTTAAATTCTGTGCTGAGCTTCTCATCCATTCCATAGGCCAGGGGTGACTCTGTATAAAGTTATACACCCCCAACACGATATCCTGAAGCGCCTTGTCATCTCTGCTCCCGCTGAAGCTGTTCAAAAGTCTGAAAAAGCTTTCATCATAGTTTTCATCCTCATAGTGCTGCTCAAACAGTTCATCCAACGCCTCAAGCTTCAGCAGCAAGGCTTCTGTCTCATCCGCTATTCTAAAGCCCGGATCCAAATCCACGCTGTGGAAATTGCTTTGTATTACCTCAAGACAAAAGCTGTGTATCGTTGTGATACTTGCTTTGCCCAACAGCGTCAGCTGTCGTTGCAGACTTTTTGATTCCGGTTGTTCCTCCAGCAGCTTGTTGATTGCTTTGCCTAATCTTTCTCTCATTTGAGAGGCAGCTGCCTTTGTAAAGGTTACGACCAATAGCTTGTCGATATCAACAGGATTGCTGTCGGCAGTGACTTTTCTAGTGATTCTCTCTACCAGCACGGCGGTTTTGCCGGCACCGGCAGCAGCAGCAATCAGCAGGTTGCTTGTGCCTGCAGTGATTGCGCTGTACTGTTCTGTTGTCCATTTGCCTTGGCTCATTATTTGTCACCGCCTTGCACTGTATTACTGGCACCTAACATTTCCCATACCTCATTGTCTTTTTTGTCCTGTATATTTCTAAATTTGTTTTCCTTCAGCCTCGTATCAAACTGGCATATTGACATGTAATTGCAATAGCTGCAAGGTGTAGCTTTGTTCTTCTTATAAGGACTTATGCTTATGCTGCCATCTATGATTTCCTCTCCCAGCTTGGTAAGCAGGGATTTCACATGACGACGAAGCTGCTCAAACTGCTCAATGCTGGCAGCAGAAGATCGTCCCAAGGTTTGGTCCTTGTTTATTCTCGCCGGAATGATATCCGAATCTCCATCAATTTGCTCATCCATATTTTTAATCAGCTCAACATTAGACAGTACAAGCCCCTTCATCTTAAGCTGCTTCATGATTTCCTTCTCTATTTTTTCTGTATCCGATTCCCGACTGCCTCTTAGCATGGGATCATCCAATTTGAAGTACAGCATTCCTGCCGGAATGACTGGACCTTCTATGCCGCCAACCCCTTTTTCCCATAGTGCATCCAAATATGTAATAAGCTGTATCTGCAAGCCATGATAGACATCAGAAAGCTTAAATCTCTTGCTGCCTGATTTGTAATCTATAATACGCACATAGGTACCGTCACCGGTTTTCATGGTGTCTATGCGGTCAATTCTTCCGTTCAGAATAATTTTTTCCCCTGATTTCAACTCTATGGTAATAGGCGGCAGCTGATCATTGGCACCAAAGCCTAGTTCATGACCCAAGGGTTCAAACTTGCTTCTGCCTATGTGCTGTGCTATTACCCATACAGATCTGCCTGCTACCTTTTTCAAACGTTCTGCTATGTACTTATATCTTTTGGAGCTGTTCAGCGCATTTCCCGGCAGCTCTGCCAGCAGCTCTTCTACCAGCTGCGCCACTGTTTGCAGACACCATTCCTTCTCCAGGTTTCTCCAGCTCATGCCTTGCAGCTGCAGCAAATCTGCAAACCGCTCAATGATCTTATGCAGGAAGCTTCCCATGTCTGGTGCCGACACCTCAAAAACTTGACGTTCCTTTGCCTTCAAGCCGTACTGCACATAGTATGCAAAGGGGCAGCTAGCATATTTCTCAAAGCGAGAAATGCTGGAGTAAATGCTGCTGCCGTACAGCTTGTGTACTCGCTCCCGCCTAATATTCTCTACATTGTTGCTGTAATTAAAAGCAGACAAGGTGTTACGGCACTTGTCCTTCCACTGCTCCTGCTGTGCAAACCAGCTGTAGGCATCCTTCCAAACCTCGTTTATCTCAGTGCCTTCCAGATGCTGCCTCATGCTTGTTATAAGCTGATTAAAAGTCGGTGCTGCCGTCGATATCAACTCCAGCTGATTTTCCTTATGCAGCTCTATATCATTGTAAGAGGCTAGACCTGGGAAGAGCCTGTGTAGTCTGGATATCACCATAGAAGGTCTTTGACTGCCTCCGTCGATATCCGCTATGGAATAGCTGATTCTAAGATAATTAGAAGGCGTCGTCAGTGTGGTATATACCATAAACTGCTGCTCAAAGGCTCTGCTGGTGGTATCCTTTGCAAGCTCAATACCTTGCTCCGCCAGTGTTATTCTATCGCTGTCCGTCAGCATTCCGTCATCCTTAATTGTGGAAGGAAATACTCCTTCATTAGCCCCTATAACAAAGAGCGCTTTTACATTGTGACTTTTCGTACGCTCGATGCTGCCTACTACCACCTGTTCCAGCGCAGGTGGAATAAGCCCTATCTTATACTCTTCTAAGCCGGCAGAAATAATTTCCGTCAGCTTCTCTGCATTCAGGGTTTCTTCTCTCATGACCTCTACTATTTGGTCCAAAACCTCCATGATGATATTCCATATTTGTCCATACTCATTGGCTAAATTCAATTGCTTTTCAGCTTTAAACTGTTCAATCATCTCTTCTATACGCTGAGGTACTTGAATCTCACATAAATACTCATACAGAGCTGTACATAGGTCTGCAGAACTCTTTTTGCCTTTTAACTTGTTTTGCAAATTAAACAGAGGCATTGCTATTTCCTGCCTAATTTCATTTACCTGCTGCAGCATAGCAGTTTGATACTCCGTAGGTCCTCCACCGTCAAAATTCGGAATATATCTCCATTCCTCAGCCTTGGTCCAACGGCTGCCTCTTATGCCACTGGCCATGATATAATTTTCTATTAAATCAATATTCTTTTTATCTATTCCGGTAAGTCCTGTCTTTAGATATCTAAAGACCGCTTCATAGCTCCAATTCTCTGTTAGTATTCTTAATGCATTCATAAGCAGCTGTGCCAGAGGATGGGACGCTACATCCCTTTTATTATCAATAAAACAAGGTATCCCATATTCCGAAAACACAGCCTGTATAAGCTTTTGATAGCCTTCCAGATTGCCTGTGACTACAGATATGTCACTGAAGCTCAAGTCCTCATCCCTGCACAGCCTCAATATATCTCTAGCCGCATTTTCAATTTCAGAATAAATATTAGAGGCCATAAATATGCTTATATCCTTGGTCTCTTCCTTTAAGGACTTATAGCTGTAGCAATATAAATTCTGCTCCAAATGCAAAAGCTCAGAATTATATTTATTGCTGTCCTTGCTGTCTAATCTTATTGGTCTTTCCATATGTATATGATTGTTATGCGCTAGATCCATCAACCTGGCCGCAGCATGCTGCGTCGGGCTAAATACATTAATATCATCTATGTCAGTAAAATCCACCAGACAATCAGTGCATAAAGCCACATGGATACCTGAGGACTTTCTCATCAATTTTTCTATAACTGAATATTCCTGTGGTGTAAAGCCTGAAAACTCATCTATGTAAAACTCAGCTCTATCAAACAAGCTGCTATCATCCAGCTTATTGCAAAGCATCGTCAAATCATCATCTGTATCTATATAACCGCTGTGCAGGAGTCCTTCAAATTCCTCATAAATTAAAGCAATGTCTTGAAGCTTGTCCGACAGCATAGGATTTGCTTCCTTATGCTTCTCTGCAGCTTGATATAGCATTTCTGCCGTCAGCATGTATCTTTTCAGTTCACTTATCATTCTGTTTAAGGTATTTATAAAGCCTTTGCGTTCAGCAGTTCTAGCATATACCTTCAGCTTGTCCCTATGCTTGTCAATGGCTCTGTACAAAAGCATGGACTTTCCTGCAGAATTTATATGGCTGTGAACTACGCCTCCCGTTGAGGAAAATACTCGATAGGCAAGTCTCCTGAAGCTCAGCACTTCAACACCATTTATACCGCTGGCTCCAAGCTTACGCACTAAGCGCTGCTCAGCTTGCAGCGAAAATTGCTCCGGCACAATGATAATATAGGGTCCCCTTCCGCCCGCCGCCAATTTTTGTTTGATATCCTCCAGACAAAAGCTGCTCTTACCGCTTCCTGCTCTACCGTAAATTATGCGCAAACTCATACAACTACACCACCTATCGCATTCTTAATGTATATTATAGCATAAAGGAATAAGCACATAAAAAAATCCCTTTACATTCCTGCAAAGGGATTTTCTTGTCACTTTACTTGTAGTGCATTTTACTACTTAAGTTTTTCTTCATAAGCATCTATCATTCTTTTAACCATTTCGCCGCCTACTCTACCTGCATCTCTTGATGTAATGTCTCCATTGTAGCCTTCTTTAAGGTTAACTCCTAGTGCATTTGAAACTTCCATTTTAAATCTGTTTAAACCGGCTCTTGATTCTTTTACTGCCATGTTTTTCACCTCCTGTAATAGTTGTATGTAGTGTGAGGTTGTAGTCATATTTTGAGTAATTTTCATTTAATTACTCATGTAATTATTGGAGGTGTTGGCAATTACTTATTATATTGTTATTAAATTTATATGATTTTTTTAGATGCTATTTATTTATCGCTGCCTTATCAATTTCAATAATGGCTTTCTTCATTTCTTCTATAGATTGTTTGATTTCTTTAAAATCCTCTCGATCAATATAAGGATCCGCTTGTATACCCAGCACTTCATTTATAACATTGATAGCATTTTCTACTGTGATAGGCTTTATGATGAAATGCTTTGCACCACTTTTGATAGCCTTTATAACCATATTTTTTTGTGCCATTGCACTTACCATGATAATCTTTGCAGCTTTATCATGCTCAATGATGGATTTGACAGCATCCAAACCGTTCATACCATGCATGGTTATGTCCATCGTAACTAAATCAGGCTTATATAACAAATAGTTTCTTAAGGCTTCGTCGCCATCTCTAGCCTCAGCGACAACATAATGCCCAGCTTCCTTGAGTATGGATTTTATGAACTCTCTCATAAAAAGGGTATCATCAACAACCATTATTCTTGCCATCTTATCACCATCTACTCAATTATTTTGCCCTTATGTACGCCTTAAGCTGCTGATAAAATATTATCATAAAATTCCATTTTCTACAAGTTTCGCATTACTTTTACATTAGTTTGTGATTTTCTTAACTTTTAAAAAAATTCATATATTAACTAATACTAATTTATGTTATGTTAATTACATATTGTTAAGAAAGGTTGATGATTTATGAAAACAAAAGTTATGAAGGTCGCAGCACAGAACATTAAATTTGGATTAAGATTCAAACTAATAACAATTTTCGTTAGCCTTATGCTTATTTACGGCATAATAAGCTTATTTGTTCAAAGCTCAATATTTCATGCCTCGTCTATGGAAAATGTGAATAAGAAGCTTAACAGTGACAGCAATTTAGGCTATAGCTATCTCAATGAAAAGTATCCCGGTGATTGGCATTTAAGTGGTGAAAAGCTATACAAGGGTACAATCCTAATAAACGATAATTTTGAAATTGTTGATACAATAAAGCTTCAGACAGAATCTGTAGCAACATTATTTGCATTAGACTCCTCTACTGGTGACTTTATACGTGTATCAACTAATGTTATTGATAATAGTGGCAAAAGAGCTGTAGGAACAAAGCTCTCATCTAATATAAAAGATATAATCAGTAAAAATCAGTCCTTTGTGGGAGAAGCAAATGTTGTAGGAAGGCTCTTTGAGTCAAAATACATACCTCTTAAAAATAATGCAGGCGAAGTAATCGGTGTATGGTTTGTAGGTGTAGAGAAAACTCAAATACAGCAGGATCTTAACAAAATTACCATTACTACAATAATCTTAAGTGTTATTTGTTTGATAGTATCCGTTCCTATATTTATATTTTTGACTAATGGCATGTTAAGGGGTATAAAAACAATATTATGTACCCTTGAAAAAGTAAAAAACGGAGACTTGACTGTAAATAATAAGTTCAAAAACAAGGATGAAATTGGTACTATATTGAAAGATTTAAATGAGACAATAGAAAGCTTGAGGTCAACAATCAGCAATGTTCACAGAGCTAAAGATGTGTTAGTAAAAAACTCATCTGATATATATCAAGCTGCTGAATCCATAAGACTTTCTAGTGATGAAGTATCAAAGTCTATTCAAGAAATAGCTCAAGGTTCTACACAGCAAGCAATAGACTCCACTGAGAGTCTAGAGAGTACAAGTCTCCTTGCAAGCCAAATAGAAAACATTATGGATAAAACTTCAGGTGCTTTGGAAAATACTGAAATAATGAAGGAAAAATATACTCTAGGCACAAATTCTATCATTGGACTAAAGGGCAACTTCAATAAGAATAAGGAATCTGCTATAGAGGTAGGTAAATCCATAGACCAACTGTCAAATAAATCCAATTCAATCAATGTAATTCTTCAAACAATCAGCAACATAGCTAGTCAAACAAATCTATTGGCACTAAATGCTGCTATAGAAGCGGCTCGAGCAGGGGAAGCAGGTAAAGGCTTCGCTGTGGTTGCAGATGAAATTAGAAAGCTTGCAGAACAATCAGGAGATGCAACAAATAAGGTAAGGTCAATCGTAGATGAAATAACATCAGAAATAAGTCAATCTGTTACAAATATGAATAACTCAGTAAAAGCTGTTGATCAGGCAAATGCTTCTTTATCAGAGACTGAGAATGTTTTTAATGAAATGTCTATGACTACGGAAACAGTTATACAAAGAATTAAATCACTAAATGAAGATGTGGAACAAGTAGCTGAAGCAAAAAACACAGTTGTTAATGCTATTCAAAATATCTCATCAGTAACGCAGCAGTCGGCAGCAGCTACTCAGGAAGTAACGGCTTCTGTAGAGGAACAGACAGCAACAATAGAACACATTGTTTCTGCTTTAGCTGAGCTTGATAACGAGATAAGTCAATTATCCAAATCTCTAATAATATTTAAAGTTTAGATTTCAAACAAAAAGATGATGGAATAAATCCATCATCTTTTTTACTTTGTACTTATCTCTATTTCACTTCAACAGTTTTAACAGCTTCCTTCACTACTTCTTTTGCTGCTTCCGCAGGCTTCATGCTCTTATTGAATATATCCATCAAATTTACACCTGTTAAAGCATTCACTGTCTCAGGAAGTGTTGATAATATGTCTGTTACATAACCGGAAACCTTAGCTGCACCCTTGCCCTCACCGCTGCCGCTATCAACAATAACAATCTTTTCTGTCTTGGATAATGGCTCTGCTATAGCCTTTGCAAGCTCTGGCAGCTTCTCAATAATCATTTGGCTTACCGCTGCATCGTTGTATTGCTTGAAGGCTTCCGCCTTTTTCATCATGGCTTCTGCTTCTGCCATACCTTTTTGTCTGATGATCTCTACCTCTGCCATACCCTCTGCTCTCTTGGCTTCAGCCATCGCATTACCTCTAAGCTTGATTGCCTCTGCTTCTGCAGTTGCAATTTGAATTTCCTTGTAACGATCTGCATCTGCCTGCTTTTCTATGCTATACTTTTCAGCGTCTGCCATCTTAACAACAGTTGCTTCCAATTCCTTTTCTTTACGCGCTGCTTCCTGCTCTGCAAGTTCTATTTCCTTTTGCTTTCTTACGATCTGAACCTGCATCTTTTCTTTTTCAACTTCCTGTTGTACCTTACTTGCTTCTATTTCATAGGCAAGGTCAGCCTTTGCCTTCTCTGTTTCTTGTTCTTTTCTGTAGAACTGAATCTTTAATTCCTTGTCCTTGGTGGATTCTGCTATTTGTGTTTCTGAAATGATGAAAGCCGCTTGACCTAATCTATTGGCTTCTGCTGTTTTAATCTTTGTTTCCTTGTTCGCTTCTGCTTCGGCAATAAATGCATCTCTCTTAACTTCTGCAATTCTCTTTTTACCAAGGGCTTCTAGATATCCGTTTTTATCACTAATATCTCTAATTGTAAATGCCTTGATTTCCAATCCCATTTCTGCCAAATCCAGAGCTGCAACCTCTTGTACCTGGGAAGCAAATTTTTCTCTATCCTTGTATATTTCTTCTACAGACATCTTGGATATGATTTCCCTTAGTTTACCCTCTAAAACGTCCTTCGCAGTATCTTTTATGACTACTATCGTTTCTTTTTCTCTGCCTGTATTGAACTGCTCAACGGATGCTAATATGGATTCCTTGTCTGATTTGACCTTAATTACCGCTACACCGTCTGCTGTGATGTCAACACCTTGCTCTGTCAATGCCCCGTCAGTTCTAACTTCAATTTTCATGTTTTCCAGAGAAATTTGATCTGTCTTTTCCAACAGTGGAACTACAAAGCCACCACCACCGGAAATAACTCTTTTCTTAAGACCTGTAATTACTAAAGCCTTATCCTGCGATACCTTTCTCCACATTGTTAGTACTGCCAATACTAATAAGAATATTACCCCAATGATTGTCAGTACAATGGTCAGAGTTTCTGTTAAAAATCCCATTACATACTACCTCCCTTAACTTCTTTTACATAGAATGTGTTTTTTTTGATATCTATGATAACTACAGGTACACCTTTGGCAATGGCTCTGCCGTCAATGGATTTAGCGGGTGCACTGTAGGTATTTCCCTCTACGGTATATTTAATTTTCCCGTATTCTTTGTCTTTCATAGCTAAGGATGTATAAGCCAACCCTCCCACAAGCTCTGCCTGCGAAACAGCGCTGGTATTCTGCGCTCTGCCGAGAGGGACAATGAGGAAGCGATACAGCATATATGAGACAGCCAGACCCAAAGCTGCCGCTGCTGCCAGAGCTACCAAAGCACGATAGTTATTCTTTAGCAGTATCATACCCGTTCCGCCAAATACAGTGATAAATGCTGCAATGGTTACAGGCTTCAAGGGCGATACTGCTACCCCCGGGATATCTCCATCAAGGTCTATGCCTGTATCTGTATCAATACTGATATCCACATCAACATCGACATCTATCCCGGCCCCTGCAAAATCTAACAGGTGTCCCAAGAGGAAACTGATTACAGTGTATAAAACGCCCGTGTAAAAGCATACCTGAAACAGCTTGAGCATCTGAATCTCTCCTTTCTAACACTTAACATTTAGAACCCTTATATATGTATGCTAAAACCCTATTAATATTAACTTACAGTTACAAAGCATTACCGCCTCATAATAATACCATACTTTTCCAAATCCTTCAAATTGATGTTTGTAAAATTTTAGTTGCAACTTACTTTTTTCAACAGAATCATCAATCAAGCAGTATTTAATACTGTGTGTCGCTACATTTATTATTGTATATCAAATTTACATATACTTCAAGTGCCTCCTCAGTTTCATTTCGCTATACTATTGTTAAATTTTAAATTTACCCCTTATTAACTACATATATCTTTAATTATCTATCAATATATCCTATTATCGTAATTTTAGTGTTGAAATGCAGTATTTAATACTGTATTATAAAGTTGAGGTGATAATTATGGATGCAAAGCAAAAAAACTTTGACGATATTATTAAAGAATTGTGTCTTACAGATGAAATAAAGCTATCAGATATTCCCAATATTGGTTTATATGTAGATCAAGTCATAGGTTTTATCGAGGAGCATATGTGTCATGTAAAAAGAAATGAAAATGATAAGCTTATCACCAAAACCATGGTAGGCAATTACACCAGAGACGGAGTCCTTATGCCCTCTAAAAATAAAAAATACAACAAAAATCACATCATCATGCTGATACTGATCTATAATCTAAAGCAAATCCTTTCTATTGAGGATATCAAAACCTTGTTTACTCCAATTATGAAGGATATCAATACCACCAACGATGATGTAATTCCCCTGGAGGATGTTTACTCCACTTTGCTGGACATTAAATCTGTTGAGTTTGAGAGCTTTGGAAATCTGTTCAATGAAAAGTTCAATCTGGTACAGGAAAGACTGGAGCATGTCGAAAGCCAAAATAAGGATATCGCAGAGATATTCCTAACCATCATTACACTGATTGCTCAGGCAAATGCTCAAAAAAGGCTTGCTGAAAAGCTGATTGACAAATATTTTAAGCAATAGAGGTGGCTTTAGTAATGTGTAAGAAAAATCAATATGAAACAGAACGATTGATCCTTAAAGTCTTGGATGAGTCTTATGCCGGCCAGGTGTTGGATTATTATAAAAGAAACAGTGACTTTCTAGGAGAGTGGGAGCCCGTTAGGGATGCAAGCTTTTATGAAGCACCCTATCACAGCATGCAATTACATAACGATACTGTCAGCATGCAAAGCGGCAATATGCTTAGGCTGTGGATTTTTAAGAAAGGCGATAATGACAGAATAATAGGTTCTGTTGCTTTCAATAACATCGTAAGAGGAGCCTTCTTGTCCTGTCATCTGGGATATAAGCTGGACAAGGATGAAGTAAACAGAGGATATGCTGCTGAAGCTATCAGCAAAGGCATTGAGATCATGTTCAAAGAATATAAGCTTCATAGAATCGAAGCAAACATCATGCCTAAAAACAAAGCATCCTTAAGGGTGGTAGAAAAGCTGGGCTTCTACAACGAAGGTCTGGCATATAAATATCTTAAGATACACGGCAAGTGGGAGGATCATATTCACATGGTGCTGCTCAATAACGAAGTGTAAAAAGCTTATTTCGGGTAGACACATGGGTCTACCCCTACATATTTAGATAACAAGAAAGCCGGGTTGCCCCGGCTTTTAGTTTTTAGATTTTTTCTACCTTCATGCCTGTTTCGTGTCCGTTCAGGTCTTGCTTTTCAAGCTCTGCTCCAGTCACTCTCTCTACCTTTTCAGCCAGAGTCTCTTGCATGATGTAGTCTTTGTGCATTTGTACTGCATCGGCGATTTCATCATCACCATTGAAGCTTATGCTGATTTTATCCATCATTTCAAAATTAGCATTTTTTCTCATTTGCTGTACTTTTGATATGAATTCTCTTGCATATCCCTCATCGATCAGCTCTTTGGAAAGCGTTGTATCAATGATGATGAAGAGGTTGTTTTCCATGGCTACTGTGAAGCCTTCCTTGGCAGCTATTGTGATCATTACATATTCCTTGTTGATTTCCATTGGCTCTCCATCAAGGTCTATTGTAACAGTCTCTCCCGCTTCCAGCTTTGGTGCGTAGACTGCTGCATCCAGTTTGTTAAGGGCTGGTGCCATCAATTTCATCTTAGCACCCAGCACAGGACCAGCAGTCTTGAAATTCGGCTTCAAGGTAAAGTTCATGTAGTCATTTAGATTTTTTGCGAATACGACTTCCTTTACATTTAGTTCTTCTTGAATTAACGGTATTACATAAGATATAAGCTCTTCATACTTACCGTCTATCATCACCTTTTGTATTGGCTGACGAACCTTTATTCTTACCTGCTCTCTTGCACCTCTGCCAAGACCTACCAAATCTCTTACAAGATCCATTCTCTCTTCAAGAGCCTTATCAATAAGGTCACTGTTAAGCTCAGGATACTTCGCTAAGTGAACGGATGTTTCTCCTGTAAGATTTCTGTAGATTTCCTCTGACATATAAGGTGCGAAAGGAGCTATCATCTTCGATATTCCAATCAGTATTTCCATTGTTGTATTGTAAACTGCCTTCTTATCTTCGGTAAGCTCAGTCTCCCAGAAACGTCTTCTGGAACGTCTGATGTACCAGTTGGATAAGTCTTCACTTACGAAGTACTGTATCTTTCTAACAGCCTTTGTTAGGTCAAATATCTTAAGCTCTGCTTCCACTTCTTCAAGCAAGCTGTTGAACTTGCTAAGCACCCATCTGTCCAATTCCGGTCTATCCTTGTACTCTACAAAAAATTCCTTTGGATCGATGTTGTCCGTATTGGCATAAAGTGCAAAGAAAGCATAAACATTCTTTAGGGTTCCAAAAAATCTGCTCAGTACTTCCTTTAAGCCTTCCTCATCAAACTTTGTCGTAGACCAAGCCGGAGAAACGTATAACATATACCATCTCAAAGCATCAGCCCCATATTTATCCATCATTTCAAAGGGATTCACTATGTTGCCTAAAGACTTTGACATTTTTTTGCCATCTTTATCAACAATGTGTGCATTGACCAATACTCTCTTATATGGGGATTTGCCCATAACAAAGGTTGATATGGCAAGCAATGAATAGAACCATCCTCTTGTCTGATCAATTGCTTCACAAATGAAATCCGCAGGGAACAGCTCATCAAATTTGTCCGCATTTTCAAAAGGCCAATGATGCTGTGCAAAAGGCATTGAACCACTGTCAAACCAACAATCTATAACATCAGTTACTCTTGTCATGGTATCTCCGCACTTTGAACACTTTATGTGTACTTCATCAATGTATGGTCTGTGCAGTTCGATTGTCTCATCTATATTCTCTATAGCTCTCTCTACTAATTCCTTGCGTGAGCCTATGGATTCAAAATGACCGCAGGAGCATCTCCATATATTTAGTGGAGTTCCCCAATATCTGCTTCTGGATATCGCCCAATCGTTGAGATTTTCCAGCCAGTTGCCGAAACGCTTTTCTCCAACATAGTCAGGATACCATTCAATGGTGTTATTGTTTGCTATCAACTGATCCTTAAGCTTGGTCATCTCTATATACCAGCTAGGTCTAGCATAATATAGCAGCGGCGTCTTACATCTCCAGCAGTGTGGATAGTTGTGGTCCACCTTTTCCTTTTTGAAAAGCTTGCCTTCCACTGCCAGCCACTTTATGATGTCTAGGTCTGCATCCATTACAAATTGACCTTCCCAAGGTGTTGCAGTGAATTTGCCTTCTCCGTTTACAGGCTGCAAAACAGGAAGATTGTATCTTCTGCCTGTTTGATAGTCATCTTCCCCAAAAGCTGGTGCGGTATGAACGATACCTGTACCATCTTCAGTAGTTACATAGTCTGCAGTAGTGACGAAGAATGCCTTTTTATCTGTGTTTACAAAGGGCATGATTTGCTCGTATTCCATGTATTCCATGTCCTTGCCTGTCATTTCCTCAAGGACTTCAAACTCTTCACCTAGCAATCTCTTCGCAAGATTTTTTTCTAAATAATACACTTCATCATTTTGTTTAACTTTAACATAGGTTTCCTTTGGATTTACCGTTAAAGCAACGTTAGAAGCCAATGTCCATGGAGTTGTTGTCCAAACGAGGAAATACTCGTTAACATCCTTCTTTTTAAACTTTACATATACGGTGTTTGTCTTGATTTCCTTATAGCCCTGTGCAACCTCATGGGAAGCCAAGCCTGTACCGCAGCGCGGACAATATGGAAGTATCTTATGACCTTCATAAATCAAGCCTTCCTTATTGAATTTGTCCAGTATATGCCACTCTGTCTCGATATAATCATTGTGAAAGGTTACATATGGATTATCTAAATCTATTAGATAGCCCATTTGTTCCGTCATATTGCGCCATAGGCCAACGTACTTGAAAACTGAATCACGGCACTTCTCATTAAACTCTCTGATGCCGTACTTTTCTATATCCTGCTTACCGGATATTTGAAGCTCCTTCTCTACTTCGATTTCAACAGGCAATCCATGTGTATCCCAGCCCGCTTTTCTCTTAACTTGATAACCCTTCATGGTCATGTAACGGCATACTGAATCCTTAAGAGTTCTGGATATTACATGGTGTACACCAGGTTTACCATTCGCAGTTGGAGGTCCTTCAAAGAAAATAAAAGGTTCTGCTCCTTCTCTGATTTCTATGCTTTTTTTCAGCAAGTCAATTTCTTTCCAGTATTCTGATACGGATTGTTCTCTATCTGCAACCTGTTTGTCAGACAAAAATTTAAACTTTTCCATATTAAACATCCTTTCATTTAATTTTTTAGAAAAAAAATAAAGTCCCTGACGAATGTCAGGGACGATTTAACGCGGTACCACCCAAATTACCACAGCTGTTCACTTGTTTTGCAAGCTCAGTCTGCGGTCACTTAAGCATATAACACATGCCTGCGTGATGCCTTACTATATCTATTGCTTCAGGCATCCGGCTCCGAGGTGATTTTCACCATTGAATTCGCGATAATCTTTCACCGACCGATTATCTCTCTGCAGCATCCTCCTAGGTTACTGTCCTCTTCACTGCCGTTTACATATAATTATTATTGCTAATTATAACATAGTTATACAATTTGTCAAGATGTTACAGTATCTACTTGCTTCTACTTCAGTATTGCATAGCTTCTATCTATTTTTATAATCGGATTGAACTGAGGATACTTATTTTTAATGGCTTCAGATATCTCTTTTGATACCTTTTTCTCATCCTTTTCCGCTACCTCATGGGGTATAACCATATCAAAAATCACATTGCAGTGATTGTCATCTCCAACCATTCTAAAATCGTGTATAGAAAGCTCCATACCAAACTCCATCAATACACCTACAATTTGCTGCTGCACCTTCTGCACCACTTTGTCATCGGTGTTGATGGGATCCATATGCATGACCAAGTGGATGCCCAGCTCTTCTGATATTTCCTGCTCTGCCTTGTCTATTAGATCATGAGCCGACACAACATCCATACTTGCCGGTATCTCTGCATGAAGAGAAACGACGCAGCGATTAGGACCATAATTATGTACTATAATATCATGAACACCTATTACTCCTTCATAGGAAAGGGTTTTTTTGATGATATCATTTACAAATTCCACCTCAGGAGCCTCTCCCAGCAGCGGGTTAAGCGTGTCCTTTGTCAGGTTGAAGCCTGAATACATGATAAATAATGCCACAACTATACCTATATATCCATCTATAGGGAAAGTAATCCAAATAGATAAAATCAAGGATAGCAATACTACTGATGTGGTTATAACATCACTTAAACTGTCCATGGCTGTGGCTTCCATAGCCTTGCTGCCTATGGCTCTGCCTATTTTCCTGTTAAAGAAGCTTAGCCATACTTTAATTGCTATAGAAAAGCTTAACAGTATAATGGTTATCCAGTCAAACTTAACAACCTCCGGATTCATAACCCTTTCTACCGAGCTTTTGATAAATTCAAAGCCTACCAGTATGACTAGGAATGAAACGATCATGGCAGATATATATTCAATTCTACCGTGACCAAAAGGATGCTCTCTATCTGCAGGTTTATTGGTCACCTTGAAACCCACCAGTGTAATCACCGATGATGCTGCATCAGACAAATTGTTGATGGCATCTGCCATAACAGCGATACTATTGATTGCAAGTCCGACTAACAGCTTGCCTGCAAAAAGCAATATATTGGCAAATATGCCAATAAATCCTCCTAAGTATCCATATGCTTGTCGTACATTGCTGTCCCCTGTTTTTTCATGGTTTTTAACAAACCTTCTTACCAAGAAATTAGTAATCAAATTAACACCTCATTAAATAAAGCTTAAATTATATTATAACATAAACGCTGCTTTTATGTATTGTCAAAAGAAAAAAGCCTTGCAGCTAATGCAAAGCCTAATTTTATATTGTTATTTTATCATGCTCCTTAGCGGCACTGACTAATAGGAAAACCGCCGTCAATATATGCATAATCATTCCAACAAAAGGTATCCATGCTATACAGGAGGTTATTATTCCCAAGGTACTGGGAGCTTTATCCAGACCCTCCTGGCTGCAGTAAACCAGCGTTATGATATGCAGTATAAGCATCACCATCAAAGGCAGGTACAGAAAGCTTATAACCATAGCGCCCCCTACAAAAGGTATCCCCAAGAAGGCTTCCATTGCTCCAGTTACCCACTTGAGTATTTTGGCAGAGCTCATAATGATCCCCCTTACAAAGAAATTATACTGTCATATCTTAATATATATTGAAAGAATGAAGAACTTATTCCAAGTTCTTTACATAATATATAGCCAATTGCGTTCTGTCTCTAAGAGATAGTTTTTCCAACAGCATAGTTACGTAGTTGCGTACCGTGCCCTCACTTAAGTAAAGCTTATCTGCAATTTCTCTATTTGTAAGACCTTCTCCAACCAGCTTGAGCACGTCCCATTCTCTTTCCGTGATATCCAGCTTGATCTTCTGCTTCTTTTTATCCTCCTTCAGCATGGAAGTTAGGCTTTGGGCTACTTCTTTTTCAAGAACGATACTGCCCATGTGAACGGCCCGAAGGCATTCAATGATGCTGTCCGAGGACTGATTTTTCAACATATAGCCTGATGCACCGTTTTTGATCGCTTCTTTTATATACTCATCATCCTTGAAGGTGGTCAATATGATTACTTTTATGTTGCTAAACTGCGACTTCATAAGCTTGGTTCCGAGTACACCATCCATTACAGGCATCCTAATATCCATTAGCACGATATCAGGCTGAAGATCTTTGCAAAGCACCAAGGCCTCTTGCGCATTGGTTGCTGTACCAACTACCTCCATATCTGCTTCCATACCGATCAGTATTTTCAGACTATCTCTTATCAGCGCATCATCATCAACAATCAACACTTTCATACTGTTACCTCCGAAGAATTTTTGATGGGTATCACACATACAATTAAAAATCCATTATCATTACTGAAAGCTATTGTACCGCCTATATTCCATACACGTTCCTTCATTCCGCTGATACCCAGACCTTCTTTGAATTCCACATGGTTGATACCATTATCTTTAATTTGCAATCTTACAAATTTGAAGTTTACGTCAATATTTATATCCACATGCGTTGCATTTGAATACTTGCTGACATTTGTCAAAGCTTCCTTGATGTTATAATGCAATATCTGCATAATGTTTACTGGCAGCTCTGAGAAATCCCCGGAGGTGCTAAGTTCCACAGGGCAATAACTGAAGCTTTCTATGACTTGCCTAATATATTCTATCCCCAGCTTTTCTGCCGGCTTGATATTGTGGACAGTATCTCTCATTACAGTCAGTGTGTTAGACAATGCTTCTATTGAATTTTCTAAAAGCTCATAAGCCTTTTCCTCGTCCTTATGATAAAGCTTTTTTGCTGCTTGAAGCTGCATGAGAATGCCCGCTATGCTGTGTCCTACATTATCATGGATTTGCCTGGCAATTCTGTTTCGCTCTTTGACTTCAGCCATATGAGCAGCCTCCTCGGCAGAAGCCATCAATCTTGCTTTTGTCTGTTCCAGCTGATAGGAGTACTCCCGCTGCTTGTCATAGCTATTTCTGTACAGTTCTTCTTTTCTTTGCAAAATGCCTTTCATATATGCAAATATACAGCTTAAGCTGATCACAAAAATAAAGGTTATCAGTTCTTGAGATTTCAGCAAATACAAGCCTGCAAACAAAACAGGCATGACTCCAACATAGTACTTGCTGCTTATTAGGTCGTATACCATAATTCCAAACAAAAATGAAAATGCGGCATTGAATGTGCTTCCATAATAAATGATGGTACCTTCTAAAATAAACAACACTATATTGCTGCCAAACTTCTCTCTATAAACACTAAAGGCAGCTGCCAGAAGCAACACTACTACCTCCATGTACTCAATGCTGGAAGCTGCAACAAGTCTCGCCATGATATATCCAAAAAAGGAAAGTTTTAAAATATAATTCATCCTTTGTACTCCACAAATCTAATTTTCTTTCCCTAATAATACCATATTTATGCTAACCCTTCACTATGATCCTCTTATTGGATCCAACAATCATAAACACTAAGGCAAACAATAGCAAAATCGCAATTTCTGACCCTATGTCCTTCAGGGTACTGCCATAAAGAAGCTTTTCACTGGCCTTAAGAACCCATGTAACTGGTGTAAAGTTGGAAAGATGTTGTAAAATTTTTGGCATAATTTCTCGAGGCCAGAAACATCCGCCCAGCATGCTCATGGGAATTGTAATCAGATACGACAATGCATTTTCCTGCTTTAAGTCCTTGGAAAAGCTGCTAATAGCTATTCCAAGAGCAACAGCAGTTAATGCAAACACTGCAAACAACACCAAAAGACTACCTATGGAGGGTCCCATGTCTGCCTTGAAAATAAATATTAATATAGAAAATATCGCACTTATCTGTATAAGCATAATCGCAATATAGCTTAAGAAGTGCTGCATAAAATAGCTTCTGGTGGAAATAGGACTGGAAAGCACCCTGCCATATGTCTTCAACTGCTTATCCTCTAACACCAAATATGCTGCATTTGTTGACATAAAAAGCATGAACATGACCATAAAGCCCAAGCTTAAATAGGTATTCATCTTCCTATCATCTTCTGTATTCTCTATACTTTTATAGTCCGCGGAAACAAAACTACTCATATAAAGCTCTATCCCTCTGTAGAATTCTTCTTCACTGCCTTTTGCCGCTGCTGCTATGTTCTTTGAGGAATTCATAAAGCTCTCTGTAAAGAATCTGATAGAAGCTGAGGTATTGGTTTCTTTTAGGCTATAGGTTTGAAGCTTTACGTCCACACCCTTTATCAAATCCTTGGTAAACCCCTTATCTATTCTAATTGCATAATCCAGCTTGCCATTGATTAACCTTTGTTTAATATCCTCCTCCGACAACTCCACAAGACTTGCGCTGTCATATAAGCTATTCTTAAATATCGTAGTCAGCTTTGTGTTATCCATGTCAATGACTGCTACATTGAGAGGAGTGTTACCGCCTAAAGCAAACATGGAAAAAGCTATAAATATGATTGGCAGTACCAGCAGGGCTATTAATGTAAACTTGTCTCTGAATAATCTTTTCATATTATTTGTAAATATAGTCAATTCGCACTCCTCCTTTCTATTGAACCCGCAATGATAAAAGCTGCTGCTGCAATGATCCATATTGCAAGCATTGCGTTGGTGGTTTGAATTGGCGAGCCTCCATATATAGTGTTAAACATCGCCTGTTGCGCCAAGTAATTCGGGGAAATGAACCCCAGCCTATCAATTGCCGGCCCCATTTGGCTTGCCGGGAAATACCCGCCTGCGATAAACGTCATAATATTTACTCCAAAGTTTAGCAGAGCGCCTGTTGCTTGTGGGTTCTTACCCAAATTTGATACCATCATACCTAAACCTACTGCTAATAAGGTTAAGGAAAAGCATACAAATATAATAAACAATATGTTGCCGCCCCAGTTAACATTAAAAGCTACCTTGGTGAAAACTATGATTAACATAGCCTGCATGAATATGGTAACAATACTTCCTAATAACTTTCCTAGTACAACTTCTAAGTACTTAACGGGAGCACTTGCCAATCTTATGCTGGTGTTTTGCAGCTTTTCTTCCTTTAAAGAAAAGTTGCCGTAGGAGGTTCCATACATGATGGTCATTACCAGCATTGTTACAGCATAGTAGTCTATGGATCTTGGCGCGTTGCCTTCACTAGTAACGGATATCTCCTGTAGGTTGTCAAAGCTTTTATATGCCGAAGGTATGCCGTCCAGCTGCCTCAATACCAACTGCGCATTGGCAGCGCTGATAAAACCATTCATGATGCTCTGTACTATAGAAGCTCTGAAGCTGCTGTATTTGCTGTTGTATATTTCTATAGCTACCTTTTCTCCTTTTTGTATGGTCTCAGAGAAGCCAACCGGCAGTACGATCAGCGCAGCAGCTTTGTTATCTTTTATAAGGGCAAAGGCTTCCTCTCTTGATTGCACTGACTTGATTACTATCAGCTCTGCAATTTCCTCTGAGCGTAAAAATTCCTCAAGGGTCTCAGACATAAGCTTCTTATCTTCATTTAAATAGCAAATAGTCGTTGTGCTAATATTATTTGGCGTAAAAACACCGCCCAAAGCACTTCCCAATACCAGGATAAGCATGATGGGAAGCAGCAGCATCATGGTAAGGGTTTTATAGTCCCTAAAATTTCGCAATATGGTGTAATATGCAATATTTAAAACCTTCATATATCTCCCCCCTAATCCCTGAGGGTTCTGCCGGTTAGTGTCAGAAACACAGTCTCAAGTGTTGGCTTCTCAATATTCATGGACAATATATCTACATCAGTAGCTGCGATGCAGTCAATAATCCTGCTTAAGTTTTTGCTGTTTTTCTCTGAGACTACCATAAGCTTGTTGTCCTTGAAGGTACATTCCTTCACCCCTGATACCTGCTTCACATTGTCAACCAATGTATAATTTATTGAAGACAGTTCAATTTCAATTCTTTCCTCCACTGTAACGAAAGTCTTCAGTTCCTCCTTTGTACCCTGTGCAATTACCTTGCCGTGATCCATGATTGCGATTCTGCTGCACAGCTCTTCTACCTCCTCCATATAGTGAGAGGTATAAATGATGCTGGAGCCTTTTCTGTTTAACTCCTTGACCGACTGCAGTATATGATTTCTTGATTGTGGATCGATGCCTACCGTTGGCTCATCCATGATGATTAGCTTGGGCTGATGAACGATCGCACAAGCAATGTTTAATCTTCTTTTCATTCCGCCGGACAGCTTCTTAGCTAAATCCTTTCTTCTATCCCAAAGCCCTGTAAATTCTAAGGCTTCCTGTACTCTGCTTTTCAGCAATCCATCCTTTAACCCATATAGCTTTGCAAAAAAAGTAACATTTTCATAGCAAGTAAGGTCCAAGTATAAAGCCAAATCCTGAGGCACAATGCCTATATCCTTTTTTATGCTGCTGTCATTGCCGTCAAAATTCTTGCCAAACAGTATGATCTGCCCCTTGTCTTGCCGCTGCATTCCTATTAAGCAATTTATAGCAGTGGTTTTACCCTACAGCAAGAAAATCCCCATATCTTTTGACAAGATTCTTAATTTCAACTACCACAACTACCACTCCTTGTTGATTATTGTTCTTACACTCCTATCATATTAAAAGATGGCATCGCTTAATAATGCATAAAAGCACTAATTCATATGACAATTGTCATATGAATTAGTGCTTTTATAATAACTTATGAATTTATATCATCAAGCGCTTTATCGATTCGTTGACTTAGGTCCTCCGGAAACCAATGTCCCCAGCCTTCTATTACATCCATTTGACAGCTAAAACCTAGCCTATGGAAAGTATCCATCATATCCCTTTGCTGCCCATAGCTTTGATCCTTATCTCCAGTGATGATATGACCTTTTATGCCCTTTTCCTTCGCCGACGTTATATTATCCTCTGAGAGTTCCGTCGGTTTATCAGGATTCAGCGCAATAAAACCCTTTATGGGCATGTATGTACAATTGAATGTTAGGTCTATAGCAAGTGTAGCACCCTGCGAGAAGCCTCCTACGATAATCGCGTTGGTATCGACATTATAATTGCCCAATATATGCTGATACATTGATGCAAGCTCCTTATGGGACTTTTCATTGTCGTTCCAGGCATATTTAGAGGTACCCATTATCTGCGAGGATTGCGGCATTGCCAGTAGATATTGCTCACTTAATTTGAGGGATTGCCAATAGCTTTCAAACATGTCAACATCTTCTCCCCAGCCATGTATTGCTACAAACAAAGGATATTTGTTTTCCTTCGTATATGCTGCAGGCGTACATATTTTCCAATAAGGCTTGGAATTCCTGATATCTTCTTCAGATATTTTGTCCCATTTCTCAAAAATTCTTTTAAACCGTTCGTCATCCTTATGCTTAGTAAAGTATGCCTTTGGATACCATATTCCCTCTTCAATGGCTTTATTAAGAATCTCTAAACATTTTTCTATATTATCTACACCTAAATAAAAAAAAGCAAGATCAAGATTCATAGATGCTGTATTTTCGGGGTATTGCCCAATGGATTCTTCTAATAGCATAATAGCCTCCTTTAGCTTACCTTCACCCCAAAGTATAGTCAGCCTCTTGTCTAGTTGCATAAAATCCTTGTTATGCATAATATCACCTCACATATCTTTTGGTACATTATACCATATTTCTCCAAATAAAAATGACCATATAGCATTATATGGTCACTGATACTTTAATTTAAAAAATTTTTTATATATTTAATGCTTTATGCAGTGCCTTTACCACCTGTTCTGTCTGAAAGGGCTTCTCTACAAAATCTACGGCTCCAAGCTTTATTGCCTCTACAACCATAAACTGCTGCCCCATTGCGCTGCACATAACTACTTTTGCATTGCTGTCATATGCAATGATTTCTTTTAATGCAGTTATACCATCCATTTCCGGCATAGTAATATCCATGGTTATGGCATCAGGCTTCAGCTGCTTGTATAGTTCTACCGCTTGTACGCCATTTTCTGCTTCTCCAACCACTTCAAAGCCACCCTGAGAAAGAATATTGATCAACATTCTTCTCATGAAACCTGCATCATCTGCTATGATTATTCTGGGATTCATAATCATTTCTCCTCATTTAAAGTATAGCTTACAAAAAGTTATTATAACATTAATTATCTAAAAATTCAAACAGCAAATTCCTTTAAATATCTCTTAATTCTAGCA
>JAQSYD010000138.1 GCA_029256325.1 Clostridia bacterium | reverse complement strand
TCTTGCTGAAGGTTAGCCGTTTTTACCATATCTTGCTTTTCGAGTATCGTTTCATAGAAAAATTCGTATGTTCCGTGGTTTTCATTTGGACCATAGAATCTAATTTCTTCTTTTGGCCAATCAGCTCTTATATCTGACCAAAGCACTTTGTCATCTGCTTTGAATTTTCCTGATAGATACATATCAATAATTTCTTCTTTTTTCATTTCTGTTGCCCAAGTGTTCTCTTTGTTGATAACCATTGTTAAACCATCAAGAGCTACTTTGAATTCCATGAACTCAACACCGTTTGCTTTAGCATCAGCCGCTTCTTCATCTTTAATTTTTCTTGATGCATCAGAAAAGTCTATTTCACCTGGGATGAATTTTTTGAAACCAGCACTAGATCCAGCTCTTCCAACCTGTACACTTACATCTGGCTGTACATGCACTAGATCCAGCTCTTCCAACCTGTACACTTACATCTGGCTGTACATTCATCATGTATTCTTCCGCTATATTTGCCATTAATGGATATACTGTACCAGATCCATCAACAATTACTTTACCTTCAAGCTTTGTGGCAGCAGGTTCATCTGGCTCAGTTGTATTTGGTGCGCTTGTACAACCCGCAAGCATTCCTCCAACGATTGTAAATACTAAAAGGATTCCTAATAACTTAATTTTGCTCATTTAAAATATCTCTCCTTTAATTTCATTTTTTTCTCTTTACAATATATACTTTAGCATCGGATTGTTAATCCAATATAGGCTAATTGTTAACTCCTTGTTAAGTTTTTTAATGCCTGAATAAAAGTAATATATCGTGCTAATAATATGCTTTTATTCTTTCTAACTTAATTAAAAATATTCTTACATCTTGACAAAATACAAGAGCCCTATTCAGTTAAATCAAGCTGAATAGGGCCCTTGTATGCTTATTATGATCTGTTAATCATTTAGATTCATATGTTCACTGGTTACTGCGTAAATGATCTTCTCACAAATATTTGTAACATAATCACCTATTCTTTCAAGTGACTTGCTTACAAATAGGAAATTAGTTGCCTGATTGATTTTCTTAGGGTCTTCCATCATAATTAATAGAAGTTCTCTGAATATCTGCTTATGGATTGCATCTACGTCATCATCCATTAGGGCGACTACCTTCGCCTTTTCAGCATCCTGCTTTACATAAGCATCAATACTCTCTTTTACCATTCTGGTTGTAATTTCACCCATTCTTGGAATATCAATAAGCTCTTTAATGTACTTTTCATTTGCTAACCTAATTGTAATTTTTGAAATATCTACAGCATGGTCTGCTATCCGCTCCAAGTCTGTAATTATTTTCATTGCCGTAGCAATAAACCTAAGATCCTTTGCCATCGGTGCCTGCAACGCTATTAATTTAAGGCATTTATCCTCAATCTGAGCTTCCATGTCATCAATAACATCATCTCCGTCAATGACAGATTGTGCCATAGCAATATCCTGGCTTTTCAAAGCATGCACTGCATTATTCAAGGCTTCTTCTACAACAGTACACATCTTTAGCATCATAAGATGCAATTCCTGCAGCTCTTTATCAAAATAATTCCTTGTCATCCCATACCTCCTATTAACCAAATCTTCCAGTTATATAATCCTCAGTTCTTTTATCCCTAGGTTTGTAGAATATATTCTCGGTTTTATCCGCTTCCACTATTTCGCCGCTTAGGAAAAAGGCAGTATAATCTGATATTCTTCCAGCTTGCTGCATGTTATGAGTTACAATGACAACGGTATATTTTTTCTTCAGTTCTTCCATTAAGTCTTCAATTTTTAAAGTTGATCCTGGGTCAAGCGCTGAAGTTGGTTCATCCATCAAAAGAACTTCTGGCTCTACAGCCAATACGCGAGCGATGCAAAGTCTCTGCTGCTGTCCTCCTGATAGTCCTAAAGCAGATTTATGCAGTCTATCCTTAACCTCTTCCCATAGAGCAGCACCTTTTAAGCTTCTTTCTACAATTTCATTAAGTATTCGCTTATCCTTTACACCATGAATCTTAGGTCCGTAGGCTACATTTTCATAGACTGACATCGGAAAAGGATTTGGTTTTTGAAACACCATTCCCACTCTTTTACGCAGTTCAATTACATCGTATTTTTTGATGTCTAATCCGTCTAAAGAAACATTTCCATCTATTTTAACACCCTCTATAAGGTCATTCATTCTGTTAACAGTTCTTAAGAAGGTTGATTTACCACAACCCGAAGGACCAATAAACGCTGTTACAGAATTTTCTACTACTTCAATATTTATATTCTTAAGCGCATGAAAATCTCCATAATATAAATTTAAATTGCGAGCTTCTATCTTATTATTCATTATACCCCTCCATTCTTATCAAATAAACCTTTTTTGTATATTGGCTAAATATTTATCATAAATACTGTTATTACCAGTACTGTTGCTATATTATATTTACATATATGTTATTATAACTAAAGTTGCTTAATATATGCCAATGATATTGCCTCATGTCCAAATTTAGCAGTATACCTATGTTGGCTAAATATTTATGTTACATTACCATTTTATTTCATAAATAAAAGCATAATATTAATTAGGCGTAAAGTGCTTGTTAAGGAAATGTTAAGTTTATGTTAAATGCCAGCTTCGGCAGCATAATCATTTCCTGCTCGTTTTTTTCAATAGATCAATGAATGCATAAAAAAAGCCGGGTAAGCACCGGCTGTATGGTAGTATTTTTCATTTTTTTGCTTCTCAAAACAATCAGCGGATTCCTTACTGCATCCTTGATTTAATATAATCTATTGCATATCTGTTTAGGTCTCTCTTGGAATGCTTAATATAAATTCAGTCCCTTGTCCAACTTCACTTACTACATCTATCTTACCCTGGAACTGCATAATGATATGCTTTACAATCGCAAGACCCAATCCCGTGCCACCTACATTTCTGGACCTGGCCTTGTCTACTCTATAAAACCTTTCAAATAATCTGGGAATATGTTCTTTTGGTATTCCTATCCCATTATCCTTAATTCTTATGACAACTTCATTTTTTGTGTTGTATGCCGTTACCTGGACTTTGCCTCCTTCAGGCGTATATTTCACAGCATTATCTACAAGGTTGATGAGCATTTGCTTAAACTGATCCGGGTCTCCATGCAGCATTCTTACATCTGCTTCAACCTTTACAATTAAGTCAATGTTTTTGTGTACTGCTTGATTTTGCAGCAACGATATAATCTCTCTAATTTTATCTGCTGTATTTATGATTTCATATCTTGTTTTACCCTTCCTGTTCTCCAGCTCAGATAAGGATAAAATATCACTAATCAATCGATTTAATCGATCTGCCTCATCCTCAATAATATTCAGGAATCGCACTGCTGCAGCTTGATCCTCAATAGCTCCCGCCTTCAGCGTTTCCACAAAACCCTTTATAGAGGTAAGGGGTGTCTTAAGCTCATGAGATACATTGGCAACAAAGTCACTGCGCATTTTCTCCAGCTTCTTAATTTCTGTTATGTCCTGAATGATGATGATAATTCCTATGATCCTGTCGCTTTCAGGATATTTAATTGCATTGGAATTCAGTCTGAATATTTTTTGTGTAGGATAATTTAAGCTTATCTCATTTTCTTCAAAGCTTTTATTTTCCAGAATTCCTTTTATCATATTATCAATCTTATTATTTCTGATTACCTGTAAAAGGTGTTTCCCTGCAATATCACCCTCATCAATATTGAGCATTTTTTGAGCTATAGGATTTATAAACAATATGTTCTCATTGCTGTCTACAGCGATAATGCCATTTACGACACTGGATAATATCGCTTCCATCCTTGTGTTTTTATCCCTTATGCTGTTGATCTTATCTCTTAGGCTGGCTGCCATAAAATCAATGGCTTTTGCCAACTCACCGATTTCATCTCTGCTTGTAATATTAATTGAAGGATCAAGCTTACCCAGGGTTATATCCACCGCTGCATTTTTTATTTCTTTTATCGGGCTGGTGATGCTTATAGAAATTCTATAGACAAGCAGCAGCGATAAAAACAATCCCGGTATCAATGCAAGAAGAAGGTTCCCGTTGATACTTTTCATCAGCCCTTTAATTTCCTTCATTGGTGTTGAAAGCCTTATGACTCCTGCAATATAGTCATCCCTGTATATTGGCTGCGCTATATACATGAAATCAAGCTTCATCGTGCTGCTAAACCTGATTTCTTTTCCCACACTTCCCTTTAAAGCCTTTTGAATCTCCGGCCTTTTCAAATGATTTTCCATCAAACTCGGATCATAGCTTGTCTCTCCCAGTACTGTACCCTGTCTATCAATCAAGGTAATTCGAACATTCAGCTCCCTGCTGACTTTACTTAGAACAGCTTTAATGTGCTCGATATTATCAGCCTGTATATCTTCTGACAGCACTTGACTCAAAATATAACTCGCAGATACCAGTTTTTCCTCCATATTAGAAAAGTGCTGCTTTTCGATGGTTTGTACTGTAAATATACCTGAAATTATCAAGGTAATCAAAAGCACCGACATGATATAAGCAAATATCTTTTTTTGCACTATCTATCACCTTCATCATTGATTTTGTAACCTACGCCTCTAATGGTTTCAATCATTTGATTGCTTCCATCCTCATCATGTATTTTCTGTCTAAGATGTCTAATATGAACATCCACTGTTCTGGTTTCTCCCGCATAGTCATAGCCCCATATTTTATCTAACAAGGAATCTCTCGTTAGAACTCTGCCTTTGTTTTCGATCAGCATCTTAAGAAGCTCAAATTCCTTAAGGGTTAAAACCAGCTTTTCCCCATTTTTTCTAACCTCGTATTTTTCCTTATTCAAAGTGATATCTTGGTAGGTCAACATAACATCTGTATTCTCGTTTACAGCTTCAATTTCTTCATCCTCATTTGGTTCTACCCTTCTAAGGGCTGCTCTTATTCTGGCGATAAGCTCCTTTACACTAAAAGGCTTTGTCATATAATCATCTGCTCCAAGCTCTAAGCCAAGTACCTTATCAAATTCTTCACTTTTAGCAGTAAGCATTATAATTGGCGTTTTTCGTGTTTTCTTATCGCCCCTCATTCTTTTGCAAATCTCCAAGCCATCAATGCCGGGCAGCATCAAATCTAAAAGCACTAGGTCAAAATCACCTTTCATGGCTTGATGAAGTCCTTCGATGCCATTGTCTGCCAAGGTTACAACAAAGTTGTTCTTTTCCAGGTTGTATTTTATAAGCTCTTGAATGTGCATTTCATCTTCTATTACTAGAATTCTTTGGTTCATTATGCATTCACCTCCTGTAAAATCCTGATATCCGTGTTGTCTGGCACCACTAATTCGATAATGGCAGAGAGACTGCCGGTTCTTCCTTTGTCTCTTCTATGAGAGAAAAACAAGTCTTCGTGACAGCAGGTACATAACCCACTGATCGTAATATTTTTTTCCTGTACCCCCTGCTCCATAAGCATCAGCTTAACAGCCAGCCATAAGTCAGCAGTATAGTGGTCTTCATCCTTTTTCTCCATAAACCTTTCCCAATTATCAAAGCTCTGCTTAAACAATGCTGCAGCATCTTCTTTGATTTCAAAGCACTTCATTTCTATGCTGGGTCCTATTCCTATCAAGCAATCCTCAGGCTTGGTACCGTATGCTTCCCTCATTTTTTCTATAGTCTTTACTGCGATTTTTAGTGTAGTTCCCTTCCATCCAGAGTGGGCAAGTCCCACTGCCTTATGAACGGGATCCATTATAAAAACAGGCACACAATCTGCATAAAAAGTGATCATAGGCACACCGGGAACATTGGTTATCAGTGCATCTACATTTTTTATATCTGATTGATTTATGATGCCCTTTCCTAAATCAGCTTCAGTGACAATTCTAACCGTATCTCCATGTACTTGGTTCGATAAAACCAGCTTTTCATAATCGATTTCAATAGCTTCACAGACTCTTTTCAGATTTTCCAGTACATTTTCTCTTGTGTCGCTTTTTATTAAGGATGTATTTAAGTTATTGTATATTCCCTCACTTACACCACCCTGCCTTGTTGTGAAGCAGTGCTTCACCAGACCTGTTGCATCAAAGGCGGGCACTGTTAAATATATTAGATGATCTTTATGATGAATTGCAAATTCTTTATTAATATTAATCCCTCCATAATAGCACATTTTCTTCTAATTATGCTTTCCCTATTATCATGTTAATATTTTTTACGTTCTTAAGCAATAAACAAAAAAACAAAAGACTCTGAAATCAGAGTCTTTTACAAATATTTAACATCAATTTAACCTTTGCATAACCTTACCTTGCATATCCATAATAAGTTTTTCTATGTCAGCTGCATCTGCGGGCAAATCTTGTGTCTTACCTAAAACGGTATTGCCTTTTACTGTATTTCTTTTTGTTTCTTGGGCTGGTATTCCCACCGCTGTAATGTTGGCTGACAAACTCTTAAGAACTACTGCACCTGCCCCAATTTTAGTATTATCACCTATAAGGATAGGTCCTAAGACCTTTGCTCCGGCACCTATGGTAACATTATTGCCAATGGTAGGATGTCTTTTGCCTTTGTCCTTACCTGTACCTCCTAAGGTGGATCCTTGATACATCGTAACATCATCCCCTATTTCAGTAGTCTCGCCAATTACGATTCCCATACCGTGGTCAATGAAAAATCTTCTGCCGATCACTGCACCGGGATGTATTTCAATACCTGTAAAAAATCTAGAAATCTGCGAAATTATTCTGCTAAGCAAGAAGAATTTATGCTTATACAGAAAATGCGCGAATCTATGATTAATAATGGCATGAAGTCCGGGATAGCACAGTAAAACCTCCCAAATGCTTTTAGCTGCCGGATCTCTCTCAAATACGGCTTTAATATCCTCAATAATAGATTTCATGTTTTATCCTCCTTATTTTATGAAAACAAAAAACCTCTTTGCATGAAAAATCATACAAAGAGGCAGTTATAACTGCGGTTCCACTCTCGCTTATACTTTCAGGATACTATCATATCCCTGCACTGTAACGGGCGCAACCGTTTCAGCCTATTCTGCATTGCAGTTTCAGCTAACAGCTCCTGGACGCACTTTCGGCAAATAATTCTAAGATTGCTTACAGCCAAGGGCAACCTCTCTCTGAAGAAATATGATACAGCCTAAACTTTCCATTCATCGCTTTTAATTCCTAGTATATTACTATGCTTTCATTATATTTCATATTCTAACCTGTGTCAACAAATGTTTTATGCTTTTCATATAAATTTT
>JAQSYD010000137.1 GCA_029256325.1 Clostridia bacterium | reverse complement strand
TGGTGCGATCGACGGGACTTGAACCCGTACGATTGCTCACACGCCCCTCAAACGTGCGCGTCTGCCAATTCCGCCACGATCGCATTTGCTACAGAATTATTATATAACTGCAGCCTATTTGTGTCAACATAAAATTAGATGTAACAATGATGTATTTATGCAATTTTGTCAAATTTATCTTCTATCTTTTGCAATAAACCAATTCTGTATGTTTCTATATGGGTTTATCGTATCCGGAGAGATTTCTCCCTTAACCTTATCCCTCACAACAATTGCAGATTCTCTGAAAAAAAGGCTGATGCAGGGAACTTCATCACGGAAGGTTTGCTGTATTCTGCCGAACATCTCTTTGCGTATATCTTCATTTGTGCTTGTATAAGCCTGATATAGCCAATTATCCATGTTTAAATTTGAATAAGACATAAAGTTTTTGCCGCCTACGATTTGAGAACTGTGAAAAGCAAAGGATAAGTCTTGGCTTGGTGACAAATTATAGCCTGTTAATACCGCATCAAATTTCTTTGTATCAATGGCAGTTTTCATTTCCTCAAAGCTCATAATTTGAATTTCTACTGCAAAGCCTACATCTTCAAGATTCTTCTTAATCTCTTGCGCCGCTTTTTGTCTGAACTCATTCTCACTGTTTGTAATCAAAGTAAATCTTAAGGTCTGGGTCTTATCATCAAACTTCCTTTCTAATACCTTGTCATTGTTTGTATCTTCAAAGCCCGCTTCCTTTAATAAATTCCGCGCGTCCACTGGACGTGGAGCTCCGATTACATCCTTGCCATCATACAGCCATGAGTTTGGATTTACAGGTGCATCGGTAAGTACTGCATTTCCTAATAAATATTTGTCTATAATGCCTCTTCGATTGATGGCTGCCATTGCAGCACGTCTTACAGCCTTGTCTTGAAAAATGGAGTTATTGAAGTTAAAACCAATAAAATCATAGTATTGTGATGTGTACTTATAAGTCTTAACATCCTTCATTTCACTGTATTTCTCCCAATCATAGGATTGAGTGTGCAGTACATCCAGTTCTTTCGCCTGAAAAGCAGTAGAAAAAGCATCCATATCATTGATAAACTGAATATTAATTTTTTCGATATAAGGATTCGTACCCTTTTCTTTTACACTGCCCAGTCGTATCCACTTGTCATTGGGCACCAGCTCCAATTGTTTCAGCTTAGTGTAGCTGGCGATTTTGTATGGACCTGACGTTACCGGCACTGCCTGCTCATTGTTTCTAAACAAATGCTCCGGTATGATTGGCATGGTTAAAAAATCAAATGCTTCACCAAAAGCCTGGTCAAAGGTAATTTTTACTGTATTCTCACCCATAGCTTGATAGTTGTATATATGCAGCAGCTTTTCTTTAAAAGCAGAGCTTTGGGCATTTTTAATGGTATCTAAGGAAAAAACCACATCGTCGCTTGTAATTCTTTCTCCATCACTCCAAAAAATGTTGTTTTTAAGCGTTATTATAGCTTGTGCTGAACCGTTTTCAAACTGCCAGCTTTGCGCTATTACCGGAACAAGCTTAAGACTATTGTCGTACTCGGCCAAAGGCTCAAAAAGAAGCTTGGACACATCCAGAAATGACATGCTGTTTACTCTCAGAGGATTCAGTTCTCTAGGCTCCACTGAGCCTATTGCTAATGCCCCCCCTGCCGAAGCCTTTTCTTGCTCAATTTTTACTTCGGGCTGGCTGATGTTTTCTATTTCGTCGCAGGAAACCAGCAATATTGAACAAATCAATATGAATAGTATATAGCCACTTAATCTTTTGTTGATTCTCATTCGTCTCATCCTTTTACATTATGATTTAAATCAATCCCATTTATAAAGCTTGTCATATATCTTATAATTATTATTCACTCTAATAACGAAATTCTTTGTTTCCTTGAAAGGTATTTGCTCTAAATTTGTATCCTCTCTGCTTATCCTTTGACTTTCCAGCCATTTATCCACATTCCCTCTGCCTCCGTTGTATGCAGCAAAGGCTAGGGTCATATTGTTATCATAGGTGCTATATAAATATCTGATATACCAGCAGCCAAATCTGATGTTGACCTCCGGATCATACAGCATATCGTCATTATAGCTTGTCATTTGCAGCTTTTCTGCAATCCATTTCCCTGTAGAAGGAGTTATTTGCATAAGACCCTTTGCATTTTTACTGGATTCTGCGAAAACATTGAAATTGCTCTCTGTTTTTATAACTGAAGCCACCAATTGAGGTGGAAGCTTATATTCCTCTGAGTACTTAACAATCGTTTCTTTGAAATATAGAGGATATATCATTTTAAATACAACAGGAATTTGCAGCACAACATAGTAAGCTATACAAACCACTATGACAGCTACTAAGAAACTAAACCTTTTACGCCTCTTCAAAACTATTCTCCCCTGACTGCAAACTATACCACAATTCTTTTACTCTGTTTCTTACAACATCTATAGGGTGTGTTGTATCAATGACTGCATCCGCATATTGAAGTCTTTCTTCATTGGTCATTTGAGCATTTATTCTATTCCAAGCGTCCTTACTGGAAAGCTTATCTCGCTCCATTACGCGCTTTAGCTGTGTCTCACGGTTTGCTAAGACAAGCCAAACACAGTCTACATACTTATTAAGTCCCATTTCTATCAGAATGGCAGCATCTACAACTACAGCTTTTTTTTGCTTCTTCAAGATTTCAATTGTAGCATTCACGTTCTCAATAATTGCAGGATGTGTTATTTCATTTAACAGCTTTAGCTTCTCCTCATCAGAAAAAACGATATTTCCCAGCTTTTTTCTGTTAATCTCTCCATCCAACATTAATATATCACTGCCAAAGCTTTCTATGATTCTATTATATGCAATCCCGCCTTGGCTTACTACCTCCCTGCCTACTATATCAACATCAATTACTGCTGCTCCAAGCTCTCTAAGCATGTCTGATATTGTACTTTTACCACTGGCGATTCCTCCCGTAAGTCCGATCACTATCATAATATCACCTCAACACCTCCATGATTACCTGCTACTTTGCATCATACCAGTTATTTCCGGTACTAACCTCAGCTGTTAGAGGCACTTTTAAGTCCATGGCCTCCTGCATATTTTTCTTCACAATTTGCTGAACTTCCTCTATCTCAGATCTATGGGCTTCCACCAACAGCTCGTCATGTACCTGAAGTATAAGTCTTGATTTAAGTTTTCTTTCCTTCAGCTCATCGTATACTTTAATCATTGCAATTTTGATGACATCTGCTGCACTTCCTTGAATAGGAGTGTTCATCGCAATTCTCTCTCCAATTCCTCTTTGTATTGCATTTCTCGAAAGAATTTCAGGAACATATCTTCTTCTATTCAGTAAAGTAGTAATAAAGCCTTGCTCCTTGGCTTGCGCTACAATGTCGTCCATGTATTGCTTTACCTTAGGATATCTTGCAAAATAGCTCTCTATATAAATCTTCGCTTCCTTCTTTGTAATTTTTAAATCTCTGGAAAGCCCGTAGTCGCTGATACCGTATACGATACCGAAGTTAACTGCCTTCGCTCTACTCCTCATTAAGGAAGTAACCTCATCTAAAGGCACATTAAATACCTCACTGGCAGTTCTGGTATGTATATCTTCGTTTTTGATGAAGGCATCAATAAATTTCTCGTCTCCGGATATATGGGCTAATACTCTTAGCTCAATTTGCGAATAGTCAGCGTCTACCAACACATAGTCCTCACTGCTGGACACAAAAACCTTGCGGATTTTCCTGCCATTTTCAGTCTTTATAGGTATATTCTGAAGGTTCGGCTCAGTGCTGCTTAAACGACCTGTAGCAGTGGCAGCCTGATTAAGCTTGCTGTGTATTTTGCCGGTATTAGGATTTATTACATTGATCATACCGTCAATATACGTTGATTTTATCTTTAGCAGCTGTCTGTACTCCAGAAGCTTTTCTATCATAGGATGCTTATCATACAGTGCTTCTAATACTTCCACATCTGTGGAATAACCTGTTTTAGTCTTTTTGATAACAGGCAGTCCCAGCTTCTCAAAAAGTATGACGCCAAGCTGTTTTGTAGAATTTATATTAAAGCTCTCTCCTGCAAAATCATATATACACTGGGTAAGGCTGTCGATTTGCTGCGAAAATTCTTTCCCTAGCTCCTCCAGCATTCCCTTATCCACCTTAAAGCCTGTATGCTCCATATCTGCCAAAACAGATAGCAAAGGCAATTCCACCATATAATAAAGCTTCTCCATGCCGGAATCCTTTATCATTTGCTGCATAGGTTCTATAAGCTTGCCTATTGCCGCTACACTGTTTGAATACTTCTCAGCTATTGTACCTTCTTTGGATTTGTAGTCTTCAAAGCTTTCCCCCAAAATTTCTCTGCTAATATCACCTATGTTAAAAGAGCTTTTTGAAGGATCCAATACATAGGCTGCCAGCATCGTATCAAAGCTTATATTGTTGATTTCAATATCCATAGACATTAAAAGCAGGACATCCTGCTTTATATCATGACCGGCTTTGGAAATCCGGCTATCCTCCATAAGCTGTTTTACATCCGCTTTGGTATCTTTGTTAATGTCAAAGCTGTATATGCCGCTATCTACATATACAAAGGCTTTAGTATCCTCGCCCTCATGATACAGCTTGAAGGCAATGCTGCCTTTTGCTTGTGCTTTTTGCAGCAACTCCTTAAGATCACTTATTTCTGTAACTTCAGCTGCCGTTGATACTGCCTCCGACTGCTCTTCTTGCTTGCCCATGGTAACTTCCAGTTTATTTAACAAACCTTTGAATTCAAGATCTTTAAAATAATGATACAGCTTGCTGCTATCAGGATCGCTTATTTGAAAATCCTCCAGCTTGATATCGATTGGCACATTTCGAATGATTGTAGCCAGCCTCTTGGAAAGCAAAGCTTGCTCTCTGTATGTCACAAGATTCTCTCTGACTTTGTTTTTCTTAACTTGGCTGCTGTTTTGAAGCGTGTTTTCCAGTGTTTCAAATTGCTTAATCAACTCTAATGCTGTTTTTTCTCCGATTCCAGGTACTCCAGGGATATTATCTGATGCATCTCCCATGAGACCCTTCATATCTATTACCTGCTTTGGAGTAACTTGATAAACCTCCATCAGCTTTTCTCTGTCAAATTCTATCATTTCACTAATGCCCTTTTTGGTTATCAGTACATGCACATAATCATTAATTAATTGAAGTGCATCTCTATCACCTGTTACGATTAGTGCAGAAACTTCTTCCTGCGTGCAAAGCTCTGAAACTGTTCCTATAATATCATCTGCTTCATAGCCGTCAATCTCAATTTGCTTAATATTCATGGCAGCTATTACTTCCTTTAGAACAGGTATCTGCTCTACCATTTCTTCTGCCATTTTAAGGCGTCCTGCCTTATACTCTGCATATTCCTGATGTCTAAGGGTAGGTGCCTTTCTGTCATAAGCAATTCCGATATAATCAGGCTTAAGCTCCTCTTTAATCTTATAGAGCATATTAATAAAGCCATATATTACATTTGTATGCAAGCCCTTTGAATTCGTCAAATTGGGCAAAGCATAAAAAGCTCTATGCATAAGACTGTTGCCATCTATAATAACTAATTTGCTTTTGTTCATATGTAAATTCCTCCGTATCACTTTGTCTTATACTAATTGTAACTAATATGCCCTGTTATTTCTATAGAAAAATGCAAAATACAATGGTTTCTTCATTAGAATGGCATAAATCAGAAAAAATATTGCATAATATATCAAAATCACATTAAATCACAAAGGTCGTAATTCACTTAAGAATTACGACCTTTGCTTTACGGGTGGTTGTGGAGATTTGCAGAAACTATTTCTGCCTTTTCTTTATCCAGAATAATGCAAGGATTGAACCTGCACCTAAAATCAATATATAAGGTAAGGCTGATACTACGAATACAAACAGTCTTTCTATTCCAAAACGAATATTATTGATCGCATTGATAAAGCCCTGCTGTGCATTTTGCCAGACCCCCGGCACGTCAACCTTCTCAATCTCAGCTTCCTTTACCTCTGTCATATTTATATATATTGTGGAGTACTCTACCAATTGATCCCAGTTCTTTAAATTCCCCGTCATGATATCAATTTCAGTTCGTACTCTGTTCAGTTCAACTTCAACCTTAAGCGTATCCTCAACCGTTGTAGCCTTTGTCATTATTTCCTGCAAATGTTTTTCCTGAACCTTTAGATTGGCTACTCTAGCCTCAATATCTCTGTATTGAATTGTAACATCATTGCTGTTGCTGTTCTGATTAACCAGCTTGCCCATTCCAATAATCTTTTGGAAGGAGCCTGCAAATTTCTCAGCGGGAACCTTTATCGTCATGTTGGCAATCATTGTAGTTGTTTCCCGGGCAATTTTAGCATCCTGTGTTATTTCAGTGCTTGGCTGTACGATATTATCAACATAAGAGCTTTCTACATAGCCTCCGCTTTGCTCCGCCAACGTTGTAATCTCTTGTATTCTAGCTTGCACGTCCGTAACCTTGAGGGATACATTGCCATTCTTTATGATTTTACGCTCCTGCTGTGGTGTGGCTTCAATAGAATACAAATTCTGATCCTGCTTCATGGATTCATCCATTGTCAGGCTTAAACTTGATCTATCCATAGCCTTCAGTTCAGGAACTACCGGTGCTGCCGGAGCTTCCTCTGCTGCACCTGCAGCACCAGCGCCTGTTTTCATTTTTGCATTATTTTCAACTGCATCGCTGTAAATACCATAACCGCCTCTATCATCGGCAGCAGCACTTGGCGATGACTGTGCTTGTTCAAAGGACCTGTTACTTCCTAAAGAGTTCAGGGATATGGCCAATATCAGTACTGCCGCTACTGCACCTGCAGCAGGCTTCCAATTCGCTCTTCTCATGAATTGCGTAAGCTTACCAGGTTTATTTGCTTTCGCTTCCTCTAGTTTGTTGTGAAGTTCTTCCCTAAAGCCTTGCGGCAATTCTACTTCATCAATCTCACTGCATTCAAGTACTAAATCCTTAAGGATCTCATATTCTTCTTTGCATTGAGGGCATTGAGCAATATGCTTTTCAAATTT
>JAQSYD010000136.1 GCA_029256325.1 Clostridia bacterium | reverse complement strand
GCACCCTTGATCCCCAAAAGCCTTTCGGTTTTTTTCTGTACTGCACGAATGGTAAGTATACCCAAAGCCATTCTGATCAGGAATCCAAAGCCCAGCACCATCGCCATTTTGGCAGGACTCTTGCGATATTCCAGCATTTGCTCTACAAAGGTCTTACATTTTTCTGTTACTGCCGGATTAAAAAGGAATATATTTCCTCCCGTGAATTGTCCCTCCCACAACCTTGCGTAGGTTCTCTTCACTTCAGGATATTTTTTATCATTTACCATTTTATCCACTACCGAATAACACAAATCCGCATTCATATCCAAGGCTTTGCTGATAAAGTCCTCTAAAGCCTCTACCGTAAGCATCGGAATGTCAGAGGTAGTGATAAGCACCTGCTTGTCATTTTTAAAGTTCTCCATTGCAAGCAAGCCATTGGTAACAATAGAATCAGTACCCTCTACAATATAATCTACCTTATCTCCAATGATTGGCTCAAGCTGCTCTTTTGGACCTACTACTGCAATTTTTTCTATGATACTGGATTTCCTTAAGGTGTCAATAATATACTCTATCATATACTTATCCTTAAGCCTTAGAAGAGCCTTGTTTCCTATTTGTGCAGTCAGGTCTTTTGGGTTATTGTTGTCTTCAGAACTGGAATTAACTTTTTTGTTTCCCGCAAGTACAATTACATTCATAACAATACTTCCTTCTTTCTCTCGTTATATCGTCCTAGCTCTTAACCTTTAGCTGTTATTACCTTCCATGGTCTTCAATATGAATTTTTCCGCATTTTCAATATGTATTCGCGCAAGCTTCTCTGCTTTGTCCACGTCTCTATTGGATATAGCTTCTACTATTTCATAGTGTTCCTTAGAGGTTTCCTTGGATTTGTGTACCTTTTTATGATATATTTCTCTAAAGCGCTGTACCTGTTCTATGAGATTATTGTTTAACTGTATCAGCCTCTCATTTCTACTGGCTCTAAAAATCGCGTCATGAAACTCCAAGTCTCTTAGTATGAGTACATCAACATCCTCATCTTCTATAGACTTATGAAATTTTAGTGCTCTAACTTCCAAATCCTCGATTTCAGCTTCATCAATTCTGATTGACGCCAATCCTGCCGCTAAACCCTCTAAGGATGCTCTGATTTCCATTACTTCAGTAAGATCCTTTACAGATAAGTCAGATACGTAAGCGCCCTTGCGCGGCAGCATTATGACCAATCCCTCCAGTTCAAGCTTCCTTATGGCTTCTCTAACAGGAGTTCTGCTGACCCCTAGTGATTCTGCCATCTGAACCTCCATAACACGTTCCCCCGGCTTTAAGTCACCGGAAATGATGGCATTTCTTATGGTTTCAAAAACGATTTCCCTTAAAGGCTTATATTGATCAAGCTTTAGTTCAAATATTTTATTATTCATCTTTCATCTCTCCCGTCAAAGGTTTTAACTACAAATATTTCATTGACCAGAGTCTTTATGTGATCATATGCGCCATATGCTGAAGCCATATCCTCGAATATTCCAAACACGGTAGGACCGCTGCCGCTCATCAAGCTGCCTATGGCACCGTACTCTATAAGCTTTTGTTTTAACTCTACAATAATTGGATGCATCTTGGTGGTTACGGTTTCTAAAACATTTCCCATACAGCTGCTTATCTCCTTCAGGCTCTGCTTCTCAATAGCCTGCAGCATAGCTGATATGTTAGGTTTTTCTGTGATGCTGTTCAAATCGAGATTTTGGTAAACCTCCTTTGTGGACACGCCTACATTAGGCTTTGCCAATAGTATATAGCAATCCGGGATGCTCTTTATTGCTGTAAGCTTTTCACCTAAACCCTCTGCTAAACAAGTTCCTCCCTGTATGCAAAAGGGTACATCGGCCCCCAGCCTTTTACCGGCGTCCATGAGCTCTGCTTTAGAAAGCTTAAGGTCCCATACCTTGTTAAGCAGCTTCAAAACAGCAGCCGCATCTGTACTGCCTCCCGCTAAGCCGGCAGCAACAGGTATCCTCTTCTCTATGTGAATATGGGCGCCTCGTTTTACATTGTATTTGGTGCTTAAATAATGAGCCGCTTTGTATGCTATATTTGTTTCATCCGTAGGTATTTTTGAAGAATCTGTGGTTAGTTTTATGCCTTCAAATCCACTTCTTACAGTTATTGTATCATATAAAGCAATTGTCTGCATAATCATGGCTACTTCATGATAACCATCAGGTCTTCTGCTTAGTACGTCCAATGCAAAATTTATCTTCGCAGGGGCTTTGACTGTATAAGTCATAAATTCACTCTCCAGGTTTTGTATTCTCATATATTTCATTGTATTATATTTGAAGAAAAAACAAAAGCGGGATTTTTTGTAGGGAAAATAAGAGATCAGATCCTTTGCTTGCTCAGGATGACAGTTAATATATTATTAGAAGACTTCTATCCTGTCATTCTGAACGCAGTGAAGAATCTTACCAAACAATAAAAAAGCAGGAGCACACCTCCTGCTGAGGGCTGGCACAGAGACCAGCCCATACATATTCTTATTTTGCTTTACCTGCTCTTACATTTTTGAGAATCATAATCTGCATACCCTGTGTTACCTTGCTTGGATTCTCGATGTTGTTTAGCTTAACCAGCGCATCCACTGTTGTATTATATCGCTTTGCTATGCTCCACAATGTATCGCCCTTTTGCACCAGGTAAATTGTAACGGCAGGTATTCTGCTCTGATCAACCGTTATTCCATCTACTTCTTCAACTCTATTGACCAGCTTCTTGTCAGTTTGCCTGTAGGCATCTGCTGATATGCTGATTACTACTCTCAGTTCTATCATTTGGCTGTTCATAGGTGAGAAGGACAAGCTTTCAATATTGCATTTGGTGAGACATTGCATGCCAAGCTTCAGTCCTGCTATATCAACAAAGTGTCTGAAAGGTATTTGCTCCCTTAGGCTGCACATTGGCTCGCCGCTGAAGGAGGACATATAGATTGCATCTGTTTCCAGAACACCCTCTACCATTACCTTGTCATCAAATATCTTTGTTTCGTTTATAACCGGAATTGCATTTACATAGCATACGCTTTCAATCTCAGGATCACCATGTCTGATGGATATGCTTTCTTTGATGACTGTATTTGAACGGCCTTTGCCTACAAACTCATTCATCTTGATCATTTCTTTGCCTATTTCTATTACATTGCTAGGGCTGTATGCATCTACAACAGCTTCCTCTTCAGCTTCTTTGTATACCTTTGTATTTACATTGATTACTGCTTCCACTGTAAGCAGCTTCTTCTCGCCTTCTTCATTTTCTACCACATCAAGATAGAATTGGCCGGGACTGACCTCTGTCACACAATCCATGTTTCTTTCAGCAGCAGGAACCTCTATGTATTGATTGAAAGGCACTTCAAACTCAAGGAAATTAATAGAGTTTTCTTCATCCATAGCGACATATAACACATTGATACCCAGTACTCCACTTAATTCAACCTTGCCGTCTGTTATCTTATCTTCTTTTAACACTGCTTTGAAGTCGGTTTTCAGTATCTTCTGAACTGCCGGCTTTTCAGGTAATACAACCAACTGTTCGTTGATGTTGTATATATCCTTGTTATAGGATACAACTTGCTTCATCTTGCAGGGCTCTCTAAGGATTTGTATGTCTGAAAGTCCTCTTATATCAGATGCCAGCTCAAGATCAAACAGTTCTTCTACTCTGCAGTCTAAATCCATGATGACTCTCATATTGAGCTTTCTTGAGTTGATGATTGAGCATTCAACATGTTGTACTACTGCATTTACAAATTCCTTCATTTTTGCTTTTGCACCTGGTATTTCAATTGCTTGAGATAGATTTGCAGATATATCCATGCTATGCATTGGTTTACCTTCCATATCTGCCTCATATAGTATGTTTATCATTACCTGACCGTTAATCAGCACTTTGCAAACCTTTAAAGGGTTCTTTATTAGTTCAACTGGCATGAGATTCCCCCTCCTAAATATAGTTTGTTTCTATAAATGTATATGAGACGAGACACATTTTATGCCAACATTTTTTATTGTAAAATCTGCATCTCTATTCTTAAATATATGAAGGGTCGGGACTTTTTTTGATGATTTTTAAATATATATTTAGTAATTTACAAAAAGGAGGGAAAACCATGAAAAAGAAAATGTCCTTAGCCAACAAGGTGCTTATTGCCTTAATTACCGGTATTGTATTCGGACTTATCTCAAATGCTTTCTTCTCGGTCTCATTGAATGACTTTTTTGTGAAATGGATCCTGACTCCTGTAGGAAATGTATTTCTGCGCGGTATAAAAATGGTTGTAGTTCCTTTGGTACTATTCTCGTTAATTAGCGGTGCTGCCAGCATCGGAGATATCAAAAAGCTTGGAAGAGTGGGCGGAAAGATCATATCCTATTATGTTTTGACCACTGCCTTGGCTGTGACAATTGCATTAATATTTGCCAACATTGTCAACCCCGGTCTGGGATTAAATATGGCCTTGCCAACTGAATATAAAGCTGCGGAAGCTCCCTTTATTATGGATGTATTTGTGAATATGATTCCAACGAACCCTATTGAATCTCTGGTAAAGGGTGAAATGCTTCAAATTATAGTCTTTGCAATTTTATTCGGTGTCTCTATTACCTTAATTGGAGAACGAGCAAAACCACTGCTGAATGTGATCAATCAGGCAAATGATGCCATGATAAAAATAATAGGGATTGTAATGCTTACCGCTCCATATGGTGTATTTGCATTGATTTCTAAGGTTATCATTGCACAAGGAATTGACGTGCTACTGCCCTTATTGAAATATATCTTTGCCATTCTCTTTGTACTTCTTCTTCAAGTGCTGCTTGTATATGGTGCTGCCTTGAAGATCTTAGGAAAGGTAAATCCATTAAAGTTCTTCAAGAAGTTTTGGACTGTTATGGTGGTTGCGTTTAGTACCTCCAGCAGCAATGCAACCATTCCCGTCAATCTAGACACCTGCCAAAAAAGGCTTGGTGTGCCTGAATCAATATCCAGCTTTACTATTCCATTAGGCGCAACGGTTAATATGGATGGTACCGCTATCATGCAAGGTGTTGCTGCAGTATTCATCGCACAGGTATTTGGCATTGATCTATCCATCCAGCAGCAGCTCATCATCATATTGACTGCAACCTTAGCTTCTATAGGTACTGCAGGGGTGCCGGGAGCAGGTATCGTAATGCTGGCAATGGTGCTTCAGCAGATAGGCATTCCATTAGAGGGTATCGCCATCGTACTTTCCGTAGATAGAATTGTTGACATGTGCAGAACCGTTGTTAATATTACCGGCGATGCTGTTGGAACAGTCATTGTATCGAACAGTGAAAAAGAATTGAATCTTGAAGTATATAACGCATAAAAAAAATAGCGTGGAGTAATCCACGCATTTTTTTATGCGGGACGCTGAGGACAGCGACCCCTGCAACTATTGTTCGTTCATTAATCCTGTTACTTCAAATAGCTTGAATAACAGACTTACCACTATAGATAGTACTGTAGCCAAGGCCATACCTGTCAGCTGTATCGTACCGATTTGTATGTGTGCTCCGCTTAAGCCTATGATCAAAACTACAGAAGTCAGTACAAGATTTTTAGGTTTGCTGTAGTCTACCTTTGACTCGACCAGCATTCTGAGACCTGAAGCTGCAATAGTTCCGAACAGCAGCAAGGATACTCCGCCCATTACAGGCTGTGGTATGGTTTGAATTGCTGCAGACAGCTTGCCAAAGAAGGATATGATGATGGATATGACTGCCGCTCCGCCAATTACCCATACACTGTATACCTTTGTAATCGCCATAACACCAATGTTTTCACCGTAAGTAGTCGTAGGAACTGAACCCACAAGCCCGGATAATGCTGTAGAAAGCCCATCTCCAAGCATAGTACGGTGAAGTCCGGGATCCTTCGTCAAATCTCTTCCTACGATATTGCTTGTCACGATTAAGTGGCTTATATGTTCTGCAACTACTACCAATGAAGCAGGTAAAATCGTTAATATTGCCGCTGTATTAAATACCGGTTTATAAAAGGTCGGCATTTCAAACAATCCAGCCTCACCTACAGCTCCAAAATTTACAAGCCCAACTGAAAGTGCTACCAGGTAACCCCCTACAATACCTACTAGTATTGGGATGATACCTAAGAAACCCCTGAATACTACCGAACCTATGATAACGATTGCCAGCGTTACTATAGAAACCAGCAGAACCTTCGGGTTCATAAACATATCAGGGTTGTTGGTATCCAACACCAGACCTGCCATCTTTGCAGCTGTAGGAGCCAACTCTAACCCTATAATTGCAACAATAGCACCCATTGCCGCAGGAGGGAATACTACATCAATCCACTTGATACCTGCATATTTGACAATAAGTGCTACTAATATAAAAATTAAGCCGGAAACAACAAAACCGCCAAGTGCTGCATTATAGCTTTGAGTAGCCATGACTGCAAATGCGGGTGACAAGAATGCAAAACTAGAACCTAAAAATGATGGCGCCTTGCCTTTCGTTAGGAAAATGTAAAGCAATGTACCGATACCATTCATAAGAAGTACAGTAGATGGTTTGATTCCAAAAAGCATTGGAACTAATACGGATGCTCCAAACATTGCAAATAGGTGTTGGAAACTTAATGGTATGCTTTGAAGCAAAGGGGGTCTTTCTTCTACTTGAATTACTCTTTTACTCATTATTTTCTCCCTTCAAATTTTTTATCTTTGATAGTTTACCATTATTTCGACATATTGTCTCTATTTATTTTATAGTTTTGGAAAAATTTTTAGATACACTATACCTTGTCATTCTGAGGATATGACGAATCTTATTTACATAGTTATTCAAGATTCTTCAGTACGTTCAGAATGACGACCCGTTACCCACACCATGATAAACGAAGCAAAGCTTGTCACTCTGAGCTTGCGAAGAGTCTTAGGATCCTTCGGTCCTTCAGGATGACACAACTCTATACCTGTCTTTCATAGCAATGACGACGCTGCGCTATAGAAGCAAAGTTAAAAGCCATCGATTTTATTCGATGGCTTTTATACCTTACATTGTTATTACTGTACCTGCATTGCCCTCTACGGCTTCTACTGCCTTGTAAAGGGAAGTGATGATGGCCTGCTTGCCAGGATTTGCTTTTGCAAACTTTACAGCTGCTTGGATCTTTGGAAGCATACTGCCCGGTGCAAAGTGTCCTTCTTCAATATATCTCTCTGCTTCGGCAACAGTAATATGTCCCAAGTCCTTTTGATCCGGCTTCTTGAAGTTTAGAGATACTTTTTCAACCTCAGTAAGGATCATAAGTATATCTGCATTGATGTCCTCTGAAAGCTTTTCTGCCGCCAAGTCCTTATCTATAACTGCAGCAACACCTTCAAGTGCTCCATCTTCTTTTTCTATAACGGGAATACCGCCGCCGCCGACAGTAATTACAATCGTTGTGTCAAATAGCTCTTTAACTGCTGAAAGCTCAACGATTCTCTTTGGCATTGGTGATGCAACGACTCTTCTCCAGCCTCTGCCTGCATCTTCTTTTACAGCGTAGCCTTTTTCTGCTTCCAGCTTCTTTGCTACTTCTTCTGTATAAAAAGGACCGATTGGCTTTGTTGGCTTTTGGAATGCAGGGTCATTCTTGTCTACTACAACCTGCGTTACCACTGCAACAACCGGTGTACTTTTTCCTCTTTTATGAAGTGCAAGTCTCAAGGCTTGCTGTATGTGATAACCTATATAACCTTGACTCATTGCTCCACAAACGTCAAAAGGCATTGCAGGTGTTACTTCTGCTGCTGCTTCTGATGCTAATACGATTCTTCCTACCTGTGGACCATTTCCATGAACAACAGCAAGCTCATAGCCTCTTACACTTAGTTCTGCCAGATATTCCACTGTTTTTGATACTACCTCCAGCTGTGATGCTGCTGTAGGAGGAAGGCTTTTTTCTTCCAGAGCGTTACCGCCTAAAGCTACAACTACTCTTTTCGCTTTACTCATCAATAAATTCCCCTTTCAAATATAAAAGGGCAAACACGTGGGTTTGCCCCTACGATACCTATCATTGTCGTGTAGGAGCAGACCAAAGTTGTGCATCTTCAGGATGCATAACTAGTGTCAGCCCTCCCTTTATATTATTTTTTATGCAACTACAGAGTAGCTACCATTACCGCTTTGATTGTGTGCATTCTATTCTCAGCTTCATCAAATACAACAGAGTGTCTGCTTCTGAATACTTCGTCAGTTACCTCTCTCATATCGATACCCTTATCCATCATTTCTTTTGCCATCTTAGTCTCAAAATCATGGAAAGCTGGCAAGCAGTGCATGAATATTACATCAGGATTGCCTGTCTTTTGTAGAAGCTCCATTGTTACCTTGTATGGAGTAAGAAGTCTTACTCTTTCAGGTATTTGATCTTCTTCTCCCATTGAAGCCCAAACGTCCGTATATATAACATCAGCGCCTGCTACTGCTGCAGCATCAGAGGAATACTCTATAACAGCACCTGTTTCTTTAGCAACAGCTTGAACTTTATCCATTATTTCTTGGCTTGGAGCAAGCTCCTTAGGTCCAAATGCTACAAAGTGCATACCCATCTTTGCACAGCCGTACATCCATGCATATGCCATATTGTTTCTTGTATCACCTGCAAATACTACCTTAACCTTGTTAAGTGGCTTTGCTACATGCTCTTCTATTGTAAGCATATCAGCAAGTATTTGTGTTGGGTGATCTACGTCTGTAAGACCATTCCACACTGGAACACCTGAGAACTTCGCCAAGTCTTCAACTACAGATTGCTTGTAGCCTCTGTACTCGATACCGTCATAGTATCTGCCTAAAACTTTTGCTGTGTCTTCTAAGGATTCCTTTTTGCCCATTTGGCTGCTGTTTTGATCAAGGTAAGTTACATGTGCACCTTCTTCAAGAGCACCCACTTCAAAAGCACATCTGGTTCTTGTTGAAGTCTTTTCAAATAACAATACAATGTTTTTGCCCTTTAACAGATAATTTACTATGCCTGCTCTCTTCTTCGCTTTTAGATCATGTGAAAGATCAAGCATATATCTGATTTCTGATGGTGTGAAATCCATCAATGTTAAAAAACTTTTTCCCTTTAAGTTAACTGCCATTTAAATATCTCTCCTTTTAATTTATATATTTTATTGTAATTTTGAGATTCTTCACTGACGTTCAGAATGACAGGAGCTATGTTCTAATGTGATTTTAAGCCCCTACAAATTTTCTCTTACCAAAGGCATGCTCATACATCTTGGGCCGCCTCTTCCTCTGACCAGTTCAGACCCGTCTATTTCCAAAACCTCTATGCCATGTCGTCTAAGCACTTCATTGGAGGCTTCGTTTCTTCCATAGGTTACGACTACACCGGGAGCAATTGCCAATGTGTTTGTACTGTCATTCCATTGCTCTCTTGCCGCAGTAATAGGATCTCCACCGCCGCTTTGTATTAAATCTACAGCCGGCAGCTTCAGACTCCTTTTTAGTGTCTCCACTAAATCATTTTGCATATTAACTTTGATTCCACCATTGTTTGATGTGAGACTGAATACTCTTACCTTATCCTGTATGCCAGGGTAAATGGTAAACTTGTCATAATCTATCATGGTAAATACAGTATCAAGGTGCATAAATGCTCTTAGGGGAGGAATCTGTACTGCCAATACCTCTTTGATTCCACTATTGGAAGCAAACAGTTTTTTTGCAATATGCTCTATGCCGTTGGCAGAGGTTCTTTGGCTGCAGCCGATTGCTACAACCTCCTTGCTCAAGACCAGCATATCTCCTCCCTCCATGCTGTGAGGGATACTGTAATCATACCAAGTTTGTGAGTTTTCCTTCTTAAAAAGAGGGTTGTTCTCATAAATATACTTTATTATCATGGGCTCTCTTCTGCGGGCATCTGTATGCATAGAATTGATGCTTATACCTTGACCCATAACCGCAGCGGGATCTCTCATAAAATAGAGATTAGGAATAGGATTGATATATAGAGGATAATCACTATGTACATAATCAGCAAGGCTTAGCACTCTGTTCATGTCAGGCAAATCCTTCTTGCTCAGACCTGAAATTGCTATTTCTGTTACTTCTTTTGCTGACATATTCATAATATGCTCATATAAAACCTGATTAAGCTCTTGTGTATTCTCGATACAAGTAGAAAGAAGTTCATTTACAAACTTTTCTTTTATCTCTGTATTTTGAAGCACCTCTGTCAGCAATTCATCAACATAATAAACCTTAGTTCCTCTTTGCCTAAGAATATCTGCAAATTCGTCATGCTCAACCCGCATTTTCTTTAGCCAAGGAATGTCATCAAACAGAAGCTGGCTTAGGTAATCCGGAGTAAGCTTTTCCAGTTCTTTGCCAGGTTTATGCAATAAAACTGCCTTTAGCTTGCCTATTTCGGATGTAACATTTAAAAAAGAGGCTCTGCTATCTGCACTCATATATAAAGGCTCCTTTCCTGTTTCTTCTAACTAATATTAGTATATCCCTTCCCCTAACATTGTACAAGTGGGTCAAATCAAGGCTTCAGCCCCATCTTGATAAATTTGGAAAATCAATGTATATTAATTCAATTATTGCTACCTTTTATTTTTCCTTTAAGTTAAGCTTTATTATTCATCAAATATTCCTAAAACTCAATATCCTTTAAAACTCATAAAATGACTTTTATGCAGTCACTGCATAAAATCTTACTGCAAGGTATAAAAAATTTTTATTTGGCTTATGATAATTTTATTATTATTCAAGCTTTTTAGCTTGTTATGTTGAATGAAATAAAGAATCTGTCTATAAGATCCGACCATTCCTCAGGATGACATAACGATTATACCTGTCTTTCATAACAATGACAGCACTGCGCATAGTTTGACATAAAAAAGGGCATAAAAAAAAGCCCTGTGGGCTCTCTTTTATGTATTGGTATTATTTAAAATATTACATACATCCTATTTTTATATTATCTTTACATGCGAATAATTCAATTGATTTTGTTAATATGTCAGAATAACTGTATGAAACGGTTCTACTA
>JAQSYD010000135.1 GCA_029256325.1 Clostridia bacterium | reverse complement strand
GGAAAGGTACTGAAGCCAGTGAGATAGTACATATTTGCAGAGGGACTTAGTATCAATGCCTTTATCTGCTTTTCCTTTAATAGCTTCACAGCTTTTTCTATAACAGCTTTATAAGCCTTCATTTTAACACACTCCCTTTTCATTCTATTTTAATAATATATTATCTTATATCCAACTACAATACAAAATTGCTCTTAATTGTAACAATGATGAAGCCATTACATAATATGTATAGATGATTATTTTTTTAAGCATATTCTATTGCTTATAAATGGCGGCGTTTGGAGGTTTGGATCATGATAATAGGCATGGACGGAAGGGTAATTACCTGGCATATAGGGTCCGGTCTTGCAACCTATACAACAAATTTGCTTACAAATATACAGAAGCAGGAAAATCTGAAAAATGTTTTTATGTTTTATCCAACGGAACATAAAACTGATATTTTTGATATCAACAGTATTCCTAAAAACATGTTGTTAGGAGAAAGAAGACATGATTTTTGGAATAAGGTTTATCAAATTGAGTGGGAATTGAATTTTCCCATAGACTTTTTTCATAATACGGTAAATGGAATTGGACTGCCTGCAAATCTAAACTGCAAGCATGTCATTACACTGCATGATGTAATCCCTTATGTAATGCCGGAAACTGTTGACAGACCTCACCTTGACTATACCTTTAGACATACTCCCGATATCGTGAAAAATGCTACGCACATCATTACAGTTTCCAACTTTTCAAAATTAGATATACAAAGGTATTTTGGCGTCAGTGATGATAAAATCACTGTCACCCATCTGGCAGCTGATGACATATATAAGCCTATGAATAGAGATACCGCTCGCAGTGTGATTTTTAATAAATACGGAGTGGATCGCCACTATATACTATATCTGGGCGGCTTTAGTCCACGCAAGAATATCGCAAGACTTATACAAGCATTTCAAAAGGTTAGAGACAGCTATGAAAAACCCATCGACCTGCTGATCCTTGGGGAGCACCAACGTTCCTACAGTTTTTTATGGAGCTTGGCTGAAAAGCTTAAGCTTACTGATAATGTAAAATTTCTTAACTTTATACCCACCAATGACCTTCCCTACTTTTACAATGGTGCCGATGTATTTGTATACCCTTCTCTATATGAAGGCTTTGGTCTGCCCCCCTTGGAGGCCATGCAGTGTGGAACCCCCGTTGTAACCTCTAATGTCTCCTCTATTCCTGAAATCGTAGGGGATGCAGCTTTGTTAGCCAATCCATACAATATTGACGAAATAGGGCAGCAAATATTATCGCTTCTGACCGACAAGGACCTTTGGACATTGCACAGCATGTTGGGGCAAGCTAAGGCAAGGGAATATTCCTGGGATAAAACTGCAGAGAAAACAATTGCTGTGTATAAAAAGGTTTGTGAACAATAGGTCTATATATATTACTATTGACGATATTGCATCAGAATTTTTTCTGATGCTTTTAATTTTTGCGATTTAATATATAATACTATTATAAACTCCTAAACAAAAAAGGGAGATGATGGATATGGAGTCAAAATACATAAAGGTTTTTTCTGTATGCAACGAAATTAATTTAAACAAGCTTGCAGCTCATTTTGGTATTAATAGAAAATTCAAATGGGAAGAGCACCTTACCTTGGATAAAAGACAGCTGACAGGCATACTCAAAACGACAGAAGACAAACTTGTAAAGATATTCTCCTTTGGTTCTGCTGTATTTGTCAATATGGAGCACCATGAAATAGTAGATACAGTAAACTATCTGGGGAGCATTGAAAAAAACCTTATCAATGCCAGTTTTAAATATCAGGATGACTATACCATTGTTGTAAATGATGAGGAACCCTCCTTGCATTTTGAGTTTTTTAACGTGAACAACTATGAAGATTATCATCTCAACATGCTTTCCATCGTACTTGCCAAATCCGTAGCTTTGGAAAGAGTTGAAGAAGGCATAGACAATCTGCTGGACGAAATAGAGGAAATCATCGCTAAGCTGGAAAGAGGAAAGCTGGCTATTAATGATGCCAAGCTTGCAAAAACTGTAGCAACCATATTAAGATTTAAATTTAATATTATTTCGAATCTGATGCTATTGGATAAGCCTGCGATTACTTGGGTTAATCAAGAATCAGAGAATCTTTATATGAATCTGGCAGAACTGTTTGAACTCAGTGAAAGATATGAAAAAATTAAAGGTAAATCAGAAACGCTGATGGACATAACTGAAGTATTTACTACGATGACATACCAAAAAAGAGGAAATACTTTAGAGTGGATGGTCATTATTCTTATAGCAATTGAGTTAGTGGTAGCACTTCTTGAACGAATTTTTTAATAAAGGTGTTGCAGTTGCAACACCTTTATTAAAGTTATTTATTTTTATGATGTGTTGCAAGGTCTATGCCGCCTAAAACAATATGAGCCAATCCAAAGCCTGCTACAGCTGCACCTGCAACTGAAGAAGCTCCGCCATAGGTTGCAAGACCTATTGCTGTTACTGCTGTTCCCAATATTGTAGGTATTAGTCCTTCTCTAATCTTTCCTGCCATTGTTGTCCCTCCTAATTTAAAACTTGATTTTGTTTAGGGATACATAGTTATTTTTGTTTTTTTTTGCAATTATTATGCCTGACATGACTGTCAATAATAGCAAAAGAATACTTGAGCTGCATTTATCAGCACAAAAAAACATGTATATAAAATTTATATACATGTTCTATGCTTTTACAATATTAGAAGTTTTCTGCAGCTACCTCAAAATATGCCTTTGGATGCTTGCAGGTTGGACATAACTCAGGTGCATTTTTGCCATGGTGAATATGTCCGCAGTTTCTGCATCTCCAAGTTGTTTCTTCTTCTTTGACAAAAACCTTATTGTTTTTTAGGTTTTCCAGAAGTTGTGCATACCTAGCTTCGTGCTCTTTCTCAACGGCCGCTACATTATGAAAGAAGTTCGCAATTTCAGTAAAGCCTTCTTCTCTGGCTATGGCTTCAAATCCTTTGTACATGCTTGTCCACTCATAGTTTTCACCTTCGATGCAATGTTGAAGATTCTGCGCTGTATCTCCTATTCCATTTAAATATTTAAATAGAATTTTAGCATGTTCTTTTTCGTTTTCTGCTGTTTCTTCAAAGATTGCAGAAATTTGCTCATAGCCTTCTTTTTTTGCTACCTTTGCATAATATGTATACTTGTTTCTTGCTTGTGATTCTCCCGAGAAAGCCTCCATAAGGTTTTTCTCTGTCTTGCTTCCTTTAAGTTCCATAATTTAACCTCCTTGTGTTGTTAAAAATTTTATATTGCTCTTTTGAATATATCTCAATTAATGAATTTATAAATTCATTAATATCAAAGCTTTTGTAATATCCCTTCAATATATTGTCCAGTCCGGATAAAGCATTGGATATGTCCTCCGAGTTGATTTCCATGGACTTTATAGCATCATTGAACTCATCCACATCTACAACATAATGATTGCCATCGCATTTTATAATAAAATCCAAATACAAGTCTTTTATAATCCACCTCTTCTGACTTTTTTCCACGCTTACCATGTCTACATAGTACTTGTATAATTCTCTCTGATCTACATCAAGATCTTGATATTGCGTTAGCGAGTATACTCCTATATTTTCTTTTGGAAACAGGTGGTATTCTATTTTTTCGTGGTATGGATGGTTCACATAATTCCTTTTATAATGCAAATAATCTTCATATACCTGCATATCATCAATATAATATTTATGCTTGCGCCCGTCCTTATTCACCGTTTCCAGCATCTGATCAAAATCTATTACCGTATGCTTCAAGAGATATCCTCCTCATACTATATAATTCGTGCTAAACATTTAACTTTGATCAAATAGCACGAAATATTATCCACTGTTTATAAATCGCAAATATTATTTCGCTAATTTAGTGTAAGGTCTTTAATGGGATTTATATAGTATTATTTAAACAAGTGTTTTATAATCTAAGTATATATAAAATCAAAACAGACATCAACCAAATATTGCATATTCACCTTGGATTCTAAATCAATTTATTTGTATTTTATATAAAAGCAGCCAAAAAAGTCATTATATACTATGGACTCTCAAAAAAAATTATGTTAATATATAAATAACAGATGACACTTTGGGAAATGATATTAATAGCAAGCAAGAAATTGCTGCTAACAGTTCACCTGGAATGTTAGTGGATTCTATCATTTTGAACCTACAGAACTTAAACGGGAATCTGTGTACGTGCCGTAGGGTCAGGCCTCACAAAGAAGTTTCTTTGTCAGAGGAAGGCGTGAAGTCATGTCAGGATACCCACCTAGCTGAGGCTAGGTGTCAAAAGATAGATATACGGCATTTTGGGGCAACTATTAAGAGAACTCAGGCTTAAAGCTTGAGTTCTCTACTTTTTTTGTCTAAATTTGTTCGTTTACATAAAAATCCTTAATCTTTATACAATATATATGTTGATAGCGGTGCTGCTTCAACTTCTCCAACGAATGCGACTACCCCCTGCATTACTCCTGCCTGATTGACTTCAAATTCATTAGCTAATATCTTCCACTGTCCTGATATAGGTACTTTTACAGTAACAGCTTCTCTATTTGCGTTATGGATGATGAGGAGGTTTTTATAATCATCCTCATAGGAGGAGCTTAGTATATATGCTACGGTATTCTTTGGTGATTCAATAAAACTTAAACTTCTTTTAATATCCTCTGCATTGTCTAAGGTCAGTACTCTTTGGCTTCTACGCAATTCTATCAAATTCTTAATATACTGAAGGGTTTCCTTGTAAATACTTTTACGATGCCACTGGATTTTGTTGACTTCATCACCAGCATTGTAGCTATTGTGGTTTCCTTTTTTGGTGCGGAGTATCTCAGTGCCCCCCTGAATAAATGGGATCCCTTGTGATGTCAACACTATAGAAATAGCAAGCTTGTTCATTTTCTCCCGTTCTATGGCACTTGCATCGGTATTGCTTTTTTCAAATTTATCAAATAATGTTAGATTATCATGGGCGCTGATATAATTGATGGTCTCCACCGGTTGTTCAGCGAAGCCAAAAATACTGTCACTGTATTGAATGCTGCCCGCAATACCCTTTTTAATTTCATTCTCCAATCCTGGCCTGCCATTGACAAAGCCCAAGCCTGTTCCATCATTGTCTCCTTTTATGGCATTTCTGATGTCGTCATTAAAGACTGCTATATTCATCCCTTTTTGACTGCCCTTCACCATCTGAAAAGAAGCTTTTAAAGCAGAGGTTCCGCCAGTCCAAGGTTCTCCGTAAATGAGGATGCTTGGATTGATTTTTCTCAGCTCTTGCTCTACCTCCTTCATAGTTTCTTTGTCATAAAGAGCCATGAGGTCAAACCTGAATCCGTCAATTTTATACTCTTCTGCCCAGAACTTCACGGAGTCGAGGATGAACTTTCTCATCATAGCTCTTTCTGATGCGGTCTCATTTCCACAGCCTGATCCGTTGGTATACGCACCTGAATCATTGGTTCTGTAATAATACTGTGGTACAAGTATGTCAAAGGGTGAATCCCCTGTTGTATAGGTATGATTATAAACAACGTCCATGACCACTCGAATATCGTTTTCATGAAGTGCTTTTACCATCTCCTTAAATTCTCTGAGTCTTACTGCTCCATCGTATGGGTTTGTTGAATAAGAGCCCTCCGGAACATTAAACAAATATGGGTCATAGCCCCAATTGTACTGTCCCTCCTTTGCTTCATCAATACTTGCAAAATCGTAAACAGGTAGTAAATGCAGATGGGTGATGCCCAGTTCCTTTAAGTGATCCAAGCCTGTGGAGACTCCATTCGTTCCCTTGGTGCCGCTTTCTGTGAAAGCCAAATATTTGCCCTTATTTGCAATCCCGGAGTTTTCATCTACTGAAAAATCTCTTACGTGCATCTCATATATTACAGCCTCAGTAGCTTTCAAAGGCTTTGGAATAGCGTGTTTATCCCAGCCCGCCGGATTTATTGCCGAAAAATCAACGACCATACCTTTCTCGCCGTTGACAGCAGCCCCTTTTGCATAGGGATCTACAGTCTCTCTCTCAACTTCATCTATGGTTACTCTATAGCTATAATATTGATTTTTGAAATCTCCTGAAAGCTTTATTTCCCATATTCCTTGTTTTGACTTATTCATACTATAGACGTGACCAGTGGCGGCATCATAACTGTCGTAAATAACCAGCTTCATCTCTGTCGCTACAGGTGACCAGACCTTAAATACCGTTTGATCCTTTTGGTAGTTCGCCCCAAGATCATTGCCCTGATATATGAATTCCTCTGATTCTAGCATCTGTATCATGATAACCTCACTTTCTGCAAAATCCTTATATTTTTACTGCATTTTTTCTCACTCACCTCTTAAAAATAAAACCCTACAATTGTAGGGTTTACTTGACACTTTTAAGGCAATTCGTCGTTTCTTAAGTAAAAACGCATCATATCATCTATATTATTTTAATATATCGGTAGATTCTCTCTCTATCAAGTTTGTTTCTACAATATAATGATTGACTGAACCTTCAACCTTCTCCAGCTTTTCTATAAGCAGTTTAGCCGCATAATAACCTAACTTCTCCGCATTAATATCAACAGAGGATAAAGGCGGTGTCTGATAGCTGGCAAGTGGTGTATTATTAAAACCCACCACCTCAATTTTCAGATCCTTATATTCCTTTAATACCTTTAATACACCATATGAAATCAGGTCGTCTGTTGTTACAACAGCAGTTGGAATTTTATATTTCATCATATTCATCATGGCTTCATAACCACAGGCTTCGGAATAGTCTGCAACAGACAGGATCATACCTTCATCTACAGATATTCCGTGTACTCTTAAGGCTCTTTTGTATCCATCCAATCTGTCTTTTGTTACATTAAAATGCTGCGGTCCACCAATAAATCCAATATTGCTGCGGCCTTTATCAATAAGATAATTCACTACACTATACATCGCTTGAAAATTATCGTTATCTACCCACAAGGTATTCTGCGTGTTTTCCGGCCTGCCAATGACTACAAAGGGATGGTCTGCATCCTTTAAATAAGCTATGCACCTATCATTCTCCATGGCTGTCAACAGGATGACTCCATCTACCCATTTACTGTTTATATAATCCATCACAATATTTAAGGATTCATTCTCATTTCCACTGTGGGTATACATGATATAATAATCTTTTTTTTGTGCATACATGCTGATCCCCTTCATTGCTTGAATGAAAAAAGGATTGCCAAATAGGTTCTCATCGGTACTTGGCAAAATGATGCCTAAGGTTCTTGTCGACTTATTTGCCAGACTGCGCGCTATGGCATTGGGGCGATATTTTAATTCTTCCATGGCCTGATATACAATCTTTTTTGTTTCTGCACTGATTTTGGGGTTATCTGCTATAACCCTTGACACAGTTGAAGGTGAAACATTGGCTAATTTGGCAACTTCTTTTATTGTGATATTCATGCTTTGTCCACTTCCCATCATTTGGTGTTTATATTATATTATCATAGCTTAATCTTTAGGTGCAGCTGAAGCTTATATTTTAACATTATAAATCACTATGTCATGTGCCGGCTCAACTTCTTCTGTAAACCTGCCCTTACTAGGTTATCTCACAGTTATTGATTTCTATGATATAGATCTGTCAGCTCAATGAGTCTCCTTTTTATTTCTTCTGTAACTTTTTCTTTATTCAATCTCCAATCCCAATTACCGCCGATTGTACTTGGAATATTCATTCTCGCTTCGCTATCTAAACATAGTAAGTCCTGCATTGGTATGATGGCTATTACAGAATTGCAGCGAAAAGCTGCTTCTATTAATTTCCAGCATATGTCCTCAGGCGACACAGCTTCCTCCATATCGAAATACCTCTTTAACGCTTTCATTGCCTCATGCTGAGTCAATTCAGAATCCTTATACCAGCCAACCGTAGTATTATTATCATGTGTTCCAGTATAGACAACAGAGTCAATTTCATAGTTATGTGGAAGAAATCTTTCTTCTGCCCCTTTTCCAAAGGTAAACTGCAATATTTTCATACCCGGAAATTCAAATTCTCTCTTGAGTGCTTCAACCTCTTCTGTTATGACGCCTAAGTCCTCCACTATAATAGGGAGCTTTCCCAAATGCTTTTCTATGGCAGCAAACAGCGCTCTTCCCGGGGCTTTCACCCATTTTCCATTGACAGCTGTGTTTTCATTGCCGGGTATTTCCCAATATGCTTCAAATCCTCTAAAGTGGTCAATTCTTATAATATCAACGATCTTAAGCAGCATCTCAAATCGATCTATCCACCATTTAAATTGAATTTCTTCAATTTTATCCCATTTGTAATGGGGGTTACCCCAGTATTGCCCCGTCTCACTGAAAAAATCCGGGGGAACTCCAGCAACCTTAATAGGATGACCCTCTTCATCAATCTCAAATAGCTCTCTTTGCGACCATGCATCGCTGCTGTCATTTGATATAAAGATTGGAATATCGCCTATGATTTTAATGTTCTTTTCATTTGCATAGGCTTTTAATTCCTGCCATTGGGTAAAAAATAAAAATTGAAGAAACTTTTGATATGTTATTTCATCCTTCAGCATATTTTTATAGTATGCCATTGCTTCCGATTCTCTTTTTGCTATAGGCTTTTCCCAGCAGTTCCAAGCCACTCCCCCGAAATGCTCCTTAAGAGCCATAAAAAATGAATACTCCTCAAGCCAAGGACTATTCTCTTGTACGAAATTCTGATAGCCTTTGTTATCATATGAACAAAATCTTCTAAAGGCCAGCTTGAATAATTTTTGCTTGTACTCCTTCACGAATTCAAAATCTACTTTAGCGACATTAAAATCCGGTATTGGCATAACATCTTGAATCGTAAGAAGATTTAACTCCATTATTTTATCTATGCTGATAAGCATGGTATTCCCGGCAAACGCAGAAAAGCTTTGGTAGGGAGATTCTCCATAACCAACGGGACCTAAAGGCAGCACTTGCCATAGTTTTTGCCTGCTATTATACAGAAAATCTACAAATTCATAGGCTTCTTTTCCTAAATCACCTATTCCATATTTTGAAGGCAACGAGGTCGGATGTAGAAGAACACCGCTTTCCCTGTTGAAGTTCATAAGCCACCCTCCTAAAACTTAATACACCACAAAAAATGTTATGTGCAATCGATTGCATTTAACCTCATATTATAATAATGGATTTTTATTGTCAATACAGATGCTCTATATAAAACTTCAACATTTTATGTGGATTTGTTCTACATACATCGTATTTTCTCTTTTTAACTTTGTGAATACTTTTATATTCACTAAAACAATTAAATTCTAATGCTTATAAATTCCCGGGGCGGGCATTAGATGAAATTTAGCCGGCTATCATTGTATTTTACTAATAAATCTTATGCAATCGGTTGCGCAAAGATCTAATATTGGTTATAATTAAATAAAATTCCTATGGGGAGGCTTCAATAAATGAGCGAAAAGTTACCACAGGTAGCATACTTTTGTATGGAATATGGATTGGATTCTGATTTTAAAATGTACGCAGGGGGATTAGGGATATTAGCCGGTGATTATATGAAGGGTGCTAAGGATAACAATATGCCTATTATAGGTATAGGTCTCAAGTGGAAGCAAGGCTATACTGATCAACATATTGGCAGTGACGGAACTCCGATAGACTGCTATAAAAACCACAATTATGATTTCCTTGAGGATACAGGGGTTAAGGTAACCGTTAGAATAAGACAGAGAAATGTCCTGTGTAAGGTATGGAAGGTAGATCAATTTGGCAATGCCCCAATATACTTGCTTGATACCGATTTACCTGAGAATGAGGATGCTTGGATCACAGGGCAGCTTTACGGATGGTTTGGTGAGGAGCGTATTGCTCAAGAAATGGTTCTTGGCATTGGCGGTATAAGAGCCCTCAGAAAGCTGGGAATCAATGTTGATGTTTATCATTTCAACGAAGGTCATGCTGTTTTAGCTGCAATAGAGCTAATAAAGGAGCGAATGGATCATGGCATGAATTTCAATAAGGCGTTGGAGGAAACACGCAAGGAGGTTGTATTCACTACCCATACTCCTATAAAAGAAGGCAATGAATCACATTACTTGGACAGACTTGAATACATGGGTGCTTTTAACGGTCTTACAGCAGAGCAAATGGTTCATATTGGCGGGGCACCTTTCAACATGACTGTCGCAGCTCTAAGAGTCAGCCGAAAGTCAAACGCAGTAGCACAGCTGCATGCTGCCACTGCCAACAAGATGTGGGAAGAAGTAGAATATGCGGGACCCGTTATTGGTATTACCAATGCAATTCACAAGCCTACATGGGTAGACCCCAAGATACTTGATTCTGTTGAAAATGCAGATGCCTTATGGGAAGAGCATATGAAAAACAAAAAAGCCTTGATAGAATTTGTAAAAGAACGTACAGGTGCTGTACTTGATGCAGATGTACTATTAATCGGTTTCTCAAGGAGAGCTGCTCCTTATAAGAGAAGCAATTTTATTTTCACCGATGCGAAGGTAATAGGACCGCTTCTGGAGCAGAAAAAACTTCAGATAGTATTCTCCGGCAAGGCACACCCACTAGATGATACGGGTAAATCAATCGTTTCTAATCTCGTGAAGATGTCGAAGCAATATCCCAATGCAGTTGTATTCCTAGAAAACTACGATATGACGATAGGAAAGATGCTGACATCGGGCTCAGACATATGGCTTAACAATCCCAGAAGACCCCTTGAAGCCAGCGGTACTTCAGGTATGAAGGCTGCTATGAACGGCGTGTTGAACTTCAGCGTGCTGGACGGTTGGTGGCCAGAGGCTTGTCAGCATGGAATCAACGGCTGGCAGATTGGAGGCGGTTTTGAGAGCACAGATGTTAACAAGTTGGATGAAAATGATATCAAATCCTTATACAAAGTATTGCAGAAAGAAGTTATACCAACCTACTATAGCAATCGTGCCAAGTGGATAAAAATGATGCAGCAAAGCATTAAAACAACTTCATACCAATTCTCGGCAGAAAGAATGCTGAAGGAATACTTCGAGTTTCTTTATAAGGCGTAAGATTAATTATAAATAACCTGATAACTATGGTGCCAGGCACCAAGGTTATCAGGTTATTTATTCATGCTGCAAGGTTTTTGAGTTTTTCTCTATAGATATGCATCACTAT
>JAQSYD010000134.1 GCA_029256325.1 Clostridia bacterium | reverse complement strand
GAGGAGTTCCTGGATGCAATTGCTGTTACAAACAGCTTGCCCGGTCCTTTGGCTATCAACAGTGCTACCTTTGTAGGCTACAAAACAGCAGGAGTAAAAGGCGCATTGGCAGCAGCATTAGGAGCGACAATGCCTTCATTCTTGATTATTCTAACCATAGCAGTGTTTTTCAGCAATTTCAGCAACAATGCAATATTGGAGCATGTTTTTGCAGGGGTACGTCCTGCTGTTGTTGCATTGATTCTATATGCTTTAGTTAAGCTTGCAAAATCAGCAGGCATTACGAAGATTAATATGGGTATTGGCTTAATTGCCCTTGCAGCTATATTGCTTATCAATCTACATCCAATCTTTGTTGTTATACTGGCAGGCATTGCGGGAATGTTTATATTTAAAGGAAAGGAGTAATACACATATGTTGATAAAGCTTTTTATTGCCTTTCTGAAGATCGGCGCCTTCAGCTTCGGAGGAGGCTATGGTGTATTAGCCTTTATGCAAAGAGAACTGATTGAATCGAGTCATTGGATTAGTCTTCAGGACTTTACCAATATTGTTGCAATCGCTGAAATGACTCCCGGTCCTATCGCTGTCAATGCTTCTACCTTTGTGGGCTACACAATGGGCGGCTTTATGGGCTCTACCCTGTCTACCTTCGGTGTCATTCTTGTGCCATTTACAATAAGCTTGATTGTTTCAATTTATTTTAATAAATTCAAGCATTTAAAGCAGGTCAATTGGATTTTAAAGGGCATCAGACCCGCTGTACTTGGTCTTATAGCCGCGGCATGCTTCAATATAGGCAAAATATCCTTTGTAGATGTCAAAAGCGTTATAATAGGTATTCTGGCGTTTATCGGCGTATATCGTTTTAAGGTTCACCCCATATTGGCTTTAGCTATATCTGGAGTTTTAGGCGTACTTTTATACGGTGTATTGGCATAAAAAAAGTGAATTTGCGATTTGCAAGTTCACTTTTTATTTTCTCTTTTTTTTCTAAATGCAAAGGGCGAGCGCTCCGACAATTCATCCACATTTCCCAAGCCTCTTTTCCACAGATAAAGCATATAAGGTATAAACAACAGCATAAGCTCCATGCTTTGGGAAAATAGTATAAAGTCATATATTCCGTGCAGTAGAATGGGTACAATAAATGCAAGGGTTAAATACCTTACTCTTTTTTTCTCCACAGCAAACCTTGCTTTGCCAAAATAATAGCCCATGGTAACACCAAATAAAGCATGGGCAGGCACTGCGGTAACTGACCTTATAAAAGCTGTATGAAAACCGCTCAACAGTACATAGCCTATGTTTTCTGTCGTTGCAAAGCCCAAGGAAATAAACACACTGTACACAATTCCGTCGTACATCTCATTGAAATTCTTATTCTTCCATAAGAAAAACCAGAATATCAAAAACTTGAAGCCTTCCTCAACTAAGCCTGCAACTACAAAAGCTGTATAGCTGGCCATAAGATAATCCATTTCCGCCAAATCAAAAATATTCAGCCTAAGCTCAAAAAATACTACAGGAACAACGGCCAGACTGCCCAGTGCAAAAGCCTTAAAAAGCATATGTCTAGGTTCTTTTTCATATTTATCCTTTATATAAAAATAGTAAAGCAAAGCAACAGATGGCGCAACGGCAGATATTAAAAGCAGCAACAAAATCACTCCCCTGCCGAATTTTCTATAATCTCTATCTGACTTTCATTAAAATTGTACATTTTATATATTTCCCTATCTATAGCTTGTAAAATACATCTTCTCTCTGTTGCTTTTTGGGTCTTATACAGCAAAATTACCAATTCCTCAATTACTTTATTTATTTCGTTCAATTTCAGCTTTATATTTAAAACTTTATTAGGATAATAATCATAAAGTGTAGGACTTATTTTTTTTGCCATGCATTTAAAATAAAATTCCATGGTTTTGGAATTCAGCAAGGCTGCAATATAATTCAGGGAATATAGTCCTTTGTACTCCTCTTTCAACAATAAACTGTAAACATCAGCACTGCAATACATGCCTTGCCGATCCACTGCAAATCGATTGGCTGCCGCCTTATAGGGATAAACAAGCTTTTCACTTTCAAAAAACTTCCTGTCTCTACCCCATTGCAGACGATACCACTGTCTAACCCCTCTCATACACTCTCGCCGCTGCAATAGTCTATCCTTATGCACCTCAGCAAAAGCAATGGCCTTTGGATACGTTTCGGGATTTGTAATGAGATCACTATAGATAAGCCTCTTGTCAGAGGCTTGTACCTCAAACTTTTCCACATGGCTATTTTTGATCCAAGGCTTTAAAAGCTCTTTTTCAATTTCTAGTTCTTCTGCCTGCTGTTCACTTAACACAAAGGCTTTGTCACAGCCTGTAATGATGCCCTGATAGCTGTCAAATAAATCTCTGACCTCATGGGTAGCGCTTTCTTCTATTAGATTAAACAGCTCCAAAGCTTTGGGCTCCAACAACAGCCAGCCTTCTTTTTTCAGAAAGCTTTTTTCAATATAAAAGGGAGGTTTTTCACCAATATTTATGATATCAGTACTATTACTACAGCTGTCAAGCTTTCTTACCTTCACTGACTGCATGCTTGATTGCTTTTTTATTGATATGATAGCTACGGACACTCCGGCATCGGCGAATACCTTGCAATCTCCAAAGTCTACAAGCTCTTCCACAGCATAAGCAGTAATAAAGCCCCGCAGCTTCTCGGCGGAAGGACCCTCCATAAAATACCTTGAGGTTATAAAGCTAAGCAGTCCCTTTGGCTTCAGCAGATCTAAACCTCTTTTGAAGAAGCAGTATGAAATGTCTGCTTTGTCCTTATACACCTCTTTATAATGCTTATAAAGCAGGCTTTTGTATTCTGCCGGTACCCCCTTATGCCCAATATAAGGTGGATTCCCGATGACACAGTCATATTGCTGCACCCAAAATTCACTATGAGCTGCATTATCCAATCCGTCAAGCAAGCTGTCAGCACAGATGATATTACTTTGGCAGCTGCAGCCTGCTGCCTTATTCAAGGCTTCTCGCGCCAAGCTGACTGCTTCGTGATCTATATCTGCACCACAGATATTATTCTCCACAATAAACTTGCCTATATTTTCAAAGGTTAGCTTCTCCTTTAACTCAGGATTGGCCGAAATCAGTTCGTTGAAATTCTGCTGAAAGAACTTCTGTAGTCCTTCAAAGTACCTGATTAAAAAATATCCTGCTCCGCAAGAGATATCGATGATCCTTACATAAGGATTTCTTATAATATCCAAGGATACGATGGTATTGTTCACCATATAATCCACAACCTCCAGGGGTGTATAAAAAACCCCCTTGGCTTTTCTGTCATCTATGTTCTTTTTTTTCTCAAAGGCTCTACCCTGCTGATAAAGCTTATTTATTTGCTCCATTACGATCCCCTTTACAGAAAAACCCGGCCACTGCCGGGTCTCTTCTATTTGCCTTTTCTTTTGTCCTCAAAGTCTATTACTTTACCATTAGAGGCTTTACGGCTTTCTATGTAATCCCCTATTTCCGACCTGACTGCATTCCAAATAAATGCTGCCACAGCAGCATCATCCAGCCAGCCCAAACCAATGATAAAATCCGGCACGATATCGGTAGGTAATATAAAATACAAAAGACTAGCAAAAATCAAGCCCTTTTTAAAGAAGGAAACCTCTTTATCTTTTATATAATCGAAAAAATACTTGATGTTCTTCATTGCTACTCACCTAATTTCATTTTATTATTAATACAAGCTTTCAGCTTGTCATGCTGAGCTTGCGAAGAATCTTAAGATCCTTCAGTCGTTCCTCCCTCAGGATGACACAATAGCTGCAAGTATATTGTATAGCAATGACAGCTATTGCTGTCAAATACATAAGCTTTCATGAACACAATTATTCAATAGAAGCTCTTTTATTTATTATACAACAATTTCACTAAAATAAACTACACCACTTCAACTTGGATATGTATGAAAATTTCCACTATTCGCTTCACAGAATAGCATGTTTGCTGTATAATTGTACTATATGTTTGAACAAGCTCATATTTTAGTATAAGGGGCTATGACAGTACTCTTAATAATCAGAGAGGAGAGAAATATGAAAAATTATATGATCAAGTCCACTGTTATTATTGCACTGGTTTTAGCATTTTTCGCAGCCTTCGCTACTATAACCTATGCTGATGGGAACATCTACAAAAAAGGGGAGCGCTCAAATGAAATTGCTGAAATTCAAAATGCCCTTAAAGAGCTGAAATTATTCGATGAAGAAGCCACAGGATATTTCGGTCAGGTCACAGAGGAAGCCGTCAAGAAATTTCAAAAGCTAAAGAACCTGACGGCTGACGGTGTTGTAGGTCCAAGCACGCTGCAGGCACTATTGGGCAAGAGTTCAATAACAGCCACAAGCAGAGCAGTTGTTGAACGTAAAAAGGTCAATGTCCCCTACACCATTAAAGAGGGGGATACCATTTGGGATATTGCAGATGATTTCAATGTAACCAGAGATTCAATTCTTAAATATAACAAGCTTTCAGAAGACACCGTTCTTAAAATAGGTAAAAAAATCATCATACCTAACGTCATCAGAGATGTAGTCAAAATTATTCCCGTCGAGAAAGTAGAAGTGAAGGAATCCACACCGGCAGTTGATCCCGTTGCAGATAATAAAGAGGTAATAACGACAGATTTGCCTGATAATATATGTATTGTAAAAGAAGGGGATACGCTGTCCTCCATCGCTGAAGATTATGGCGTCACTGTCAAGGCACTAGCAGAACTAAACGACATAGCAGAAGATGCTGCACTGAAAATTGAACAGGAACTGAAAATACCGGAAGAGACAAAAGCTGCACCAAAGGTTGATTCCGACAGCAAAGCTGAAGACGCTGAGCTTAAGGGAGAGTATTTAGGCTGGTTTGATAAGGTTCAATACATATTTGAAAAGAATGATGTAGCAGTCGTTACTGATGTGAAGACCGGCAAGACCTTTAAGGTAAAAAGATTGTACGGTAGAAATCATGCGGATGTAGAGCCCCTGACCAAGGAGGATGCCGCTACTATGAAAAGCATCTATGGCAGCTGGAGCTGGGATCGCAGAGCAGTGATTGTTACCATAGACGGAAAGAACATCGCAGGCTCCATGAACGGGATGCCTCATGGCGGAGAACAGATAAAAGATAATAATTTCAAAGGGCATTTCTGCATACACTTCAAAGGCAGTAAAACCCACAGCGGCAATAGAGTAGATGCCACACACCAAGCAGCTGTTAAGATGGCTGCCGGGATTAAGTAAAATCAACGCCCCTCGCAAGGGGCGTTTTTCTATGCGCCATATTTATTTAGTTTCATTGCATTAGCAAGCAGATAATTCATCATATATTTGCTCTCCAAGGTTCCCAAACCTCCGTTGTTGCATTCATTTTCTGTGAACCTCATAGCTCCATCTGCACCGCAGTAGCTGGAATTTATCATCACGGGTACGTGATGCCAGCTGTGTGCCTTCATGGCTGCAGGCGTTGAATGGTCTCCTGTGATGCACATCACATTTGGTTTCTTCTCCAACAAAATAGGCAGTGCCTTATCTACTTCTTCGATAATCTTTGATTTCTGTACAAAATTTCCGTCCTCACCATTGCTATCCGTATATTTCACATGTATAAAAAAGAAGTCATATTTGTTATGAAGCTCACAATATTTCTGGAACAGCTCTTCTATGTTCTTGCCCGCTTCATCTATTACAGTCATACCTACCAGCTTTGACAAGCCCTTATACATGGGGTAGGATGCCAAACAAACTGAATTCAGCTTAAATCTATCCATCATGGTTGGTATTCTGGGTCTGGCTGAAAAGCCTCTCATCAAGAGGGAGTTGGCAGGCTTTAGATTCTGAATCACTTTTCTTACTTCTTGATAGAACTTATTGACTACCTGCGCTGTAAACGCAGCCTTATCATCTAGTGCTTTGATTTCTACAGGCTGTTTGCCTTCAGCCAAGGGGTCAGAGTCCGTTAACCTATCACATAGATTCTGTCCTCTAAATACAACTACAAACCTATGCTGCATGGATGCTCTTACTATAAGCTGTACACCATCGATTTCTTTAATATTATCACTGATTAAGCAGCATAGCTCCTCACACTTTTCGGTGGATATTCTTCCAGCCCTTCTGTCAGTAATGACACCATTTTCATCAGCAGAAGCAAAATTGCATCTCACTGCAATGTCGCCATCCTTGATATTCATATTTAATCCTGCAGCCTCTAATATGCCTCTGCCCATTTGATACTGCAGCGGGTCATAGCCAAAGAGCCCCAAGTGCCCCGGACCACTGCCGGGAGTCACGCCGGGCAATACCGGTATTAGCCTACCCATCACAGATTCCTTTGCTAATTTATCTAAATTTGGCGTAATGGCATATTCCAAGGGCGTCTTTTTGCCAAAGTCCTTATGGGGTATGTCCCCAATGCCATCCATAACCAATAATAAAATCTTTTGATTGTTTTGCATAACAAGCTTCTCTATCAGATGATCTCTATTATCCATATTGCTGCTCCTTTCCCTGCTTCATATCGTCTATTTTATTATGCCAACTTGTTGTACAAATATATATTTTTAAATCTATATAAAAACAGAAAAGCTTCTGATGCTGTTGAAGCGTACAGAAGCAAATTCGTTCCTTAGTAAGCAAAGAAAATATTACTATTTGAATGTTAAAGTCAAACACTTTGCCTAAGGAATAATTTGGTGGAGTAAAGCTTCAGAGACCCCAAAGGAATACCTCTGAAGAAGCTTGCTTTGTCGCTCTCCAAAGCTACATCCCTCAAAGCAAGGCTTCTGGTGCTGTTGAAGCGTACAGAAGCAAATTCGTTCCTTAGTAAGCAAAGAAAATATTACTATTTGAATGTTAAAGTCAAACACTTTGCCTAGGGAATAATTTGTTGGAGTAAAGCTTCAGATACCCAAGAGGAATACCCCGAAGAAGATTGCTTTGTCGCACTCCAAAGCTACATCCCTCAAAGCAAGGCTTCTGGTGCTGTTGAAGCGTATGGAAGCAAATTCATTCCTTAGTAAGCAAAGAAAATATTACTACATAAATTATTAAAATCAAACGCTTTGCCTAAGGGATAATTTGTTGAAGTAAAGCTTCTACCTGCTTTTCCTTTCATCGTGCAATACTTGGTCAATGACAATGGCTAAGGTCAACAAAAAAGCATGATCCTCTCCATCCTCAATTTCCACACCGTAGCTGTCACTGAAGGCAAACCATTTCTTGTTTATTACAGCAACCATTCTACCGTCTTT
>JAQSYD010000133.1 GCA_029256325.1 Clostridia bacterium | reverse complement strand
TTTAATTCAAATCTAACTTGCTAACCCCAAAGGCGTGATGAGACCACAGCATATCCTTTACCATTTCCATTTGGTTTTCATTACATTCAACAATGAGGACCACCTCAGTATTATTCATGCACTTCTGTCTATTATTATACTTTTTGGAAGTGAAAAACTTTATAATCAGGCCCAATGCCATACCTATTGCTATTCCAATCAGTCCCCAAAATAAAGGACCCCATTCAAGAATAAAGCCATATATACTTCCGAAGATACCAAAAAAAGCAGCGAGTAAAGCTGCAATATCCAATGTACTTACACCATCAGCTCCGTGTATGGAATCAAAAAGTTTTATATTTTCACTTCTCTTATCCATAGGGACTGCCAAAATGTTTTCTTTTTTTATTCCTTTCATTTGAACGGCGGTTATTGCCAGTTCCAGATATTTTGAATGTTCAAAGGTAGAGAAGATATACATAGGATCACCTGCAATATGATTTATTGGTATTTTAAAATTACGGTCTTGATAATCAGTTTTGAGGAATTTGCTTAGCTCCCAATCAAATAGCTTATTGTTTTCAACTGTATTTGCATAGGCATCATATATTGCAAAAAAGTATATAGACGGGATGTTCAAGAACCAATGCATATCCACTACGGCTTTTACCTGTTGAAAATCTCCAGGATAGCAAAAGATGCTGTAACGATTCTATGAATATAAAGCTGGCCGGTGCCGGGTATTAACGCTGACCATGCTGCTGAAACCCAAGGCTTTCTTTTATCTAAATAATTGATTTCTAAAGCACTTAATTTAAAGGGTTTTATTTCAGCATCTTCCCTGGCAGCTAGGATATAATGATGATTTAAATCAATTGCTGTTCTATAGCTATCCCATATGGCAAAGATGTACGTAGGGATATAAATCAACATCCAGTTAATATCGACGACACTTTTTGCTTTCTCAAAATCACCGATAAAGGAATAAAGTATTAAAAGATTAATATGAGCTTTATAATTAACAAATACTTCCCAAGTGAATAATAAAAAGCCCCGCAAATACTTTGACAAAAGAAGATGACCTAAGCCCGGGAAGGTAACTGACCATAATGCAATTATAAAAGGACTTCTTAAATGCAGCTGGGTTGTACCTAGTATACTGACATAAGCTACAGAGCGTCTGTTAGGCTGAACATAATCTTTTTTCATCATTTGGACTCCTACAATCATTCATCGAATATATTATTCCATATTTGCTTATGTTTATTTATTTTCCTTATTGAATTTTCTTGTATATGATGTAAACTAGTATAGTATCAGAAATGAATAATATTAAGGTGGAAACAATGAAGCAGGAAATGAATAATACACATACAAGTATACCGGGTAAGAGACTCAGTGCTGCAGCTGTTCATATTACAACAATATATACATTTGTTTTATTATTAAAGCTGGTTTACTTCGACAGTCAGATTGGTAATAACGGTTTAGAAATGCCCTATGTGTTTGCAACATTAGGCTCTCTTCTGATATTGACATCCATTAGCTTGCTATTAAGGCCAAAGGCAGCAATAGGCTATATGAAGATACTGAATATCCTTCTTACCTTCATGGTTTTTAGCAATGTGATGTTTTATAGATACTTTAAGGATTTGTTATCAATTCCTTTATTAACACAATTAGGCAGTGTAGGTGATGTAGGTAATAGCTTGTTTGAGCTGTTGCATTATAGTGACTTGCTGCTGGCAGCAGATTTTATTTTGCTGCCTATCCTACATAAAGCTATTAAGAGGAAGGCAATACATGAAGAATCCACAAGAAGTATACGTTGGATGGCTGTGTCAATTTGTGCTATTGGTATAATCATGGGACTTTCTAGCTTCAGTCTATTGATTAAGAGTCAACCCACAATACTTCAAACCTTTTATGACAGGGTATATGTAGCACAAAATATTGGTCTTTTGAATTATCATACAGCTGATATATATGCGTTTGTTCAACAAAGCTTAGAAGAAAACGGTGCGTTGGATTTTCAAAAAAAGCAGGAAATGCTTGAATTCTTTAAGACTAAAAAACAGATGGATGATAGCGACAGGCAAATGTTTGGGGTAGGTAAAGGAAAAAACCTGATCGTTATTCAGTTGGAGGCATTTCAGCAGTTTGTTATGAATAAGTCTGTGAATGGCAAGGAAATTACTCCTCATTTAAACAAGCTGGCTGATTCCGGTATTTATTTTAATAACTATTATTATGAGACTGCAGGGGGGGGAACCTCAGATGCAGAGTTTGCAGCAAATGTATCCATGTTTCCTATGAAGGTAGGCGCAGTTTATATAAGAAAACCAGGAAATTATTATTATTCTTTACCAATTAAACTAAAGGAAGCAGGCTATTCAACCATAGCAATGCATGGCTACAAGCCGGGGTTCTGGAACAGAAGTGTGGTTTATAAGAATATTGGCTTTGACGAATTCTACAGTAAAAGCAATTTAGAAGAAAATGAGCTTTTAGGAATGGGGATAAGCGACAAGGATTTTTTCGGACAGGCTGCAGAAAAGCTAAAAGCACAAAAACAGCCCTTTCATGCATTTTTAATCACTTTATCCAGCCATTTTCCTTATGACAATGATAAAAGTAAGTACAGCAGCTTTGATGTAGGGGAATATAAGGACACGCTGCTTGGAAACTACATGGAAGCTGTACATTACACAGATGAAGCATTGGGACATTTTATAGAGGAGCTTCAGCGCAGCGGCATGCTGGATGATACTGTGCTGGTGATATATGGAGATCATCATGGGATTCCCAAGGATAATGAGGAGGAATTGGCAGGATTTCTAGGAGTGGAGAGCTTGAGTTCCATGGAATGGCAGCTGCTGCAAAAGGTACCCATGATTATCAAAGTTCCGGGTGCAGATAGTAGGATTGAAAATATAGTAGGGGGCAGTGTGGATCTAATGCCTACCGTGTTAAATATTTTAGGCATTGATGCTAGCAACCAGCCTAGTCTGGGAAGAGATTTATTAAATTCTCAGGAAGGGTTGGTAACACTGCGAAATGGCAGCTTTGTGACCCAGGATATGGTATATAGTTCAAACGAAAATATTGGTTACGATATTGAAACAGGAGAAGAATTGCCAATCGTTCAGTATAATGATAAAAAGCGAGAAGCAGAGAGGCTGTTGGATTATTCCGATACAATGATTAGATTTGATTTGGTAGATGAAATCAAGGATTATTTGGAAAAGGAAAGACGGTAGATATTTTAAAAAAGATCAAGTAGGAGGGCAGGCGTGGAAACCTGCTCTCCTATTTATCTTGCTGCTAGCTTCTGGGCTCGCCTGTTTACTGCATCCCAATTGATATCTGACATGAATTTGTCTATATAGTCAGCCTTTTTATTTTGGTAATCTACAAAATATGCATGTTCATAAACATCCATAATGACTAAAGGGTATGCATTCCATACATTGCCTTCATCGTGGCTGTCACACAGAATGTTTACCAGAGACTTGCTGCGTTGGTCATAGGCTAATACAGCCCATCCTCTTGCTGCCTTACCGCAGGCGATAAAGTCCTCTTTCCAATTTTCATAGGAACCAAAAAAATGGTTGATAAGTGTAAGTGCAGCACCACTGGGCGTATTATTGGAACCGCCTAGGTTATCGAAGTATAGCTCATGGAGTATGACGCCATTTAATGCATAGGTTTCGCCCTTTTTTAAACCTCTGTATTTACTATAGGTTGCATTGGCTTTTTCTCTTTCCGGAGCTGTATTTAGTTCAGTCCAAATTTCATTTATTTTGTTCACATAGCCTTCATAGAGTGCTAGATGTACATCATACTGCGTCTTAGATACAGCATTTATTGTATTATTGTACTGGAAATTGATCTTTTCTAACTGTAGCAAAAGCAACACCTCACAATAAAAATAGTGAAACCCATATTTGGATTTCACTATAATATTATGTTGCTAAAGCGAATAGTAGAATGTGGTTGAAGCTATACACTTTCAAAAAATCCTTTCACAACAGCCTTTCCTTGCTTCACCATAATTTGCCCCCGCGCTATAACGGTATCTATATCAAGGTTTTTATTTAATAGCAAGATGTCTGCATCGCCATTTTCAACCAATGCCCCTTTTCTTGGATAAAGCATTAATGCCCTTGCAGGGTTGCAGGTTATGATGCTGATGCCTTGCTCCAAAGTGACGATACCCTCTTCAATGGCATTTTTAATATCCTGGTATAATGGAGATGGTGATCCTACCCCTATTTTTATCAAGTGCCCTTCCTTATCAAAAACTGGCGTACTGCCATTGCTGTCAGAGCTGGCACAAACTTTGTCCAATGGAACATTATTGTCTACATAAAGCTTCAAGGAATCAGCGATACTGTATGTTGTTGGACTATCCTTCGTTTTATAAAAATCTGAAGTGATATCTACATAGCCGCCTAGTCTGAGATAATCGATACTTTGAACCAATAAGTGTTCTACTCGATTTATATGGGAAGGCATAAACTGTTTAATGGGAATTTCAGTGCTTCTGATAATTTCTGTTAGAATCCTGATTCCATCTAAACCGTCACCTAAATGAAGATGAACGATACCGCATTTGCCCGAGAGAATACCACCTACTCTAGCTTCTGCTGCTATTTTTTTCACATCGTCAAAATTTGGCTGGGAAGACCTATGATCAGATATGGCAAGCTCGCCTGTGCCAATTACCTTATCAATGAATACCAGATCACTTTTTACTGTGCCGGTAATCGTTTGAGTAGGTATTTCATAGCAGCCTGAATATATAAAGGTTGATATCCCCTCAATTTCAAGGGCTCTTGCCTTCGCCAGCAGAGCTGCCATACTCCTGGTAATGCCATCTGTTCCTAGGAGACCTACTGCAGTTGTAATTCCGGCAGTTGTAAGAGCGGATAATTGTATTTCCGGTGTTCTGGTTGCAGGTCCGCCTTCACCACCGCCACCAATAAAGTGCACATGCTGGTCTATAAATCCTGGAACGGCTTTGTAATCAGTTCCATCTATTATGACTGTATCGAATTTTTCTGTAGGAAAATCAATGTTTTGAGCTAGCTTTATAATTTTATCATTGCATATCAATATATCCATCCTGCCTAAGGGGGTAGGGTTGTATACCTCTGTATTTCTTATCAGCTTAAACATATCATGTCTCCTTTGTTTTTTTCTTTTTTATTATAGTACTTTATTAAGTTTAATATCCAAGAAAAATGATTTGAATATGTCCAGAAAAATTTTAGTTGGATATTCTATTATTTGCCATTTATGATATAATATTATATAATGTACACATAAATGTACACAACTGGAATTTACGTCTATTAAAAATGCAGAAGAGCTTTAGGAGGGGATACAAAATGGATTCCAGAAACCATAGTTTGGCTGATTTTAATAAGGTAGAAGATGCTGATATCATGCAAAGAGCTAGATTGTTCAAGGAATTTTCCGATGATCTAGTGGAAAAAAGACACGCACAGTATAGACGTGTATCTTTGGATGGATCTGCGCCTGTTATGAAAGTAAAAGATCAGTATACTGGTGAAGTAAGAGAAATGGTGTATTTAGCATCTAATGACTATCTAAATTTAACAAAGCATCCTAGAACAATTGCTGCAGGAAAAGCGGCATTGGAGAAGTATGGTTCCGGTGCAGGCAGTGTGCCTTTATTAGGAGGCACCTTGGATTTACATATTGAACTGGAGCAAAAGGTAGCCAAATTCAAAGGCTGTGAGTCGGCAATCATCTATACCTCAGGCTTTGGATCTAACTGCGGTACATTGTTATCTATGCTTGGAGAAAATGATATAGCCATACTTGACATGCTTGTGCATGCAAGTATCATTGACGGCTGCAAAAACACAAATCAAAAATTCTTTAGACACAACGATATGAGTTCTCTAGAACATGTATTGTCAAAAGTGAAGGATAAATATAGAACAAAGCTGATCGTTGTTGATGGTGTTTATTCCATGGATGGCGATATAGCTCAATTAGATAGGATTGTTGAGCTTGCAAGAGCATATGGCGCTTATGTAATGGTGGATGAGGCCCATGCATCCGGCGTCATAGGAGAAACAGGCAGAGGAACTCCTCAGCATTTCAATATTGAGGGAAAGGTTGATATTGTTGCAGGTACTTTCTCAAAGGCTTTAGGAGCTGTAGGCGGCTTTATTGCTGCAAAAGGGGAGCTTGTTGAATTGCTGCATTTCTATTCAAGACCTTATATGTTTTCAACAGCAATGACGCCACAGTCTGCAGGTTCTTTGATTGCAGCCATGGAGGTCATTGAAGATGAACCGCAGCTGAGAGAAGATCTTTGGAGAAATATAACATACTTCAGAGAAAATCTGTTGAATTTAGGCTTTAATCTAGGTAATTCGCAAACAGCAATTTTTCCAATTATAATTGGAGATGACTTAAAGGTGAAGGAGATCAGTAGAAGGCTGCATGAAATGGATATTTATGTGAATCCGGTAGTATATCCCGCAGTGCCTAAGAAACTTGCTAGAATTAGGATGAGTATTATGTCTGCTCATACAAAGGAGCATTTGGATAAAGCTTTAAACGCACTGGAAATAGTAGGCAAGGAGTACAATATTATTTAACGGGGGGACGGCAATGAATAAACTTTACGGTGATGTTGTCTTAATAGCAGGCGCATCCTCGGGGATGGGAAAGGCAATAGCAGAAGCTCTGTCACAGGAGGGCTATAAGGTCTATGGAACAAGCAGAAAAGTAAAAACTGAAAGCAATGATGAGGTTGCTGTATGTACAGATACAGGCGGTTTTATCAAAATGATACAGCTTGATGTTTGTTCAGATGAGTCTGCAAAGGCAGCAGTAGATTTCCTTAAGGAAAAAGAGGGTAGAATTGATATTTTGGTTAATTGTGCCGGATTTGCATTAGCTGGAGCTGTAGAAGACACTACCCATGAGGAGGCGTTTAGAGAGTTTAATACAAATTTCTTTGGTGCCCATAGGATGTGCAGATATACAGCACCGATCATGAGAGAAAATGGAAAAGGCTTGATTATCAATATCAGCTCTACAGCTGGCTTAATATCTGTACCCTTTCAGTCCTTTTACAGTGCAAGCAAATATGCATTGGAAGCAATGACCGAAGGCCTTAGAATGGAGTTAAAGCCTTATGGAATAAAGGTATCCATGATAGAGCCGGGAGACACAAAAACCGGTTTCACTAATAGCAGGGTATGTGCAGAAGCTTCTAGAGATTCTGTTTATAAAGCTACCTTTGATAAATCCATTGCAAGAATGGTAAAGGATGAGCAAAGTGGGCCACCACCTGTTGGCATTGTGCAGGCTGTGAAGAGGATCATAAATAGCAGCAATCCTCCTGTAAGGCAAGTAGTAGGACCTGTAAATAAGGTTTTGGCCTTTTTGAAGTGGATTCTTCCAGATAGATTGGTTGAATATATTGTTTCTAAGCTATACGCATAGTGACAAAGGGCAGGTTTTTACAACCTGCTTTTTTTATTGAGAAAAACTGTGGATTTCATAGCAAGTCCTATGCTAAATAAGATATTTAATAGAATACTATATAAATTACCTTTTTACTAGACTGGTATAAGGTCAAATTCAGCAGTATAATCGTGAGTGAGTAATCACTCACCGCAGGAGGGAATATATGAGCAATAAAAATGAAACGCAGAAAAGGATATTAGAGACAGCAATAAAGCTTTTTGCCGCCAAAGGTTATAACGGGACTACAACTGCAGAAATTGCAAAAGAAGCTTCTGTAGCGGAAGGGACTGTTTTTAAGCATTACAAGACCAAAAAGCAGCTGCTCAGGGCGATATTGGAATATATCATTCATGAAATCGTGCCCGCCATGCTAGGGATCAGTGAAGCAGAAGTCAAAAAGGTGATGAAGCAGAAACTAATGGAAAAGGTAGAGTTTATAAGTAAAAATATAAGCTGCATTAAGATAATAGTCAATGAAATACAATTTCATGAGGATTTAAAAAATGAATACTTAGGGCAGTTGGTACCGGACTTCATCAAATATATGGAGGGAATATACCGCATGGGGGTTCAAAGAGGTGTTTTTAGAGATATTGACCCTCATACTGCAGTGAGAAGCTTTGTAGGAATGCTGGCATTTCTAGTGCTGGACAAGAATGTTCTCAATAAGGAGCTGGATATCAGTATGGAGATTGACAATGTTTTTGAACTATATTTAAATGGAGTTTTGGAAAAGAGGGAGAGTAATGGTTAAAAGGATAACGCTGTTAATGGCTTTGTTATTGCTTTTTATTGCAATAGGATGCCAAGCATTGGGGAAACAAGACAATGGGACTTTTTATGGCACCGTGGAAATGGAGCAAATAGATATAAGTGCAGAAACAGCCGGCGTTGTAAAGGAGATCATGGTATCAGAGGGGGAACAGATCAACAAGAATACAATCCTTGCAGTTTTGAACACCCCAGAGGGTACTATTAGAACGGAGCAGGCTGAGTTAGGTGTGCAAGCTGCTTCTAATGAGCGTCAAAGCGTCTATGAAGGTGCACGAGAAGAGGAAATTGCAGCACAAAAAGCCACAGTAAAGCAGATGGAAGCTCAAACAAGGGGTGCAAGCAGCACTGTAAAGCAAGTACAAGAAGCTATAAATCAAGGGACGGCAGCACTTAAACAAGCAGAAATCAATACTTCCACCGCAAAAGAGACCTTTACCTTTAAGAAAAAAAACTATGACGATGCCTTAACGTTATTTTCAAGTGGCAGCATATCTAAGCAGGATCTGGATACTGCCGAATACAACATGAACATTGCAAAGAATGCCTATGAAAACTCAATAAAAGCGATTGAGGGAGCCAAAGCACAGCTTTCTTCAAGCAAAATGCAGCTGGAGGTTCAAAAAGCGCAGGCCGAGAGTCTCAAGCAGCAGCTGGAAGCGGCTGAACAAAAGCTAAGCATGGTGATCAATGGTGCCCTTGAGACTTCCAAAAATGCAGCAGAGCTTGGCGTTAAGCAAGCAGAGACAAACTATGAGCTGTCTAAGCTAGCTTTAGAAAAAAGAGATATTAAATCGGAAATTGAAGGAGTCATACATACCATAAACTACAGCGTTGGGGAATATGTTCTTCAAGGCAGTCACATTGCCACTGTAACGAATCCTAAAAATCTATGGGTGAAGATATATGTGCCGGAAAAGCTCTTGCCGCAACTTAAGCTGCAGCAAGAAGTTGAAATGAAAAGCGATTTTGTTGAAGGCGAGATAAAGGGAGTCATAACCAACATTTCTCCAGAGGCAGAGTATACGCCTATGAATATTGTCACAAAGGACGATAGAGAAAGACTTGTATACGCCATTAAGGTCAAAATCATAGACAATGCTGAAAAGCTCAAGGCAGGAATGCTGCTTGATGTGAAGCTGAAGTAAGAGGGGTAAACAATGGAATTCGCAATCGAAATAAACAATCTAAGCAAGAAATTTGGAAGCTTTACAGCTGTAAATAATATTTCCTTCAGTATACCCAAAGGCAAGATCTTTGGTTTCCTAGGACCTAACGGCTCAGGAAAGTCCACAACGATAAGAATGCTCTGTGGTGTAATAACGCCTACCTCAGGGGAAGGTCGTGTTCTGGGCTTTGATTTGTATAAGAATACAGAGCAGATCAAACAGAATATTGGCTATATGTCTCAAAGGTTTGGTTTATATGAGGATCTGACAGTAAATGAGAATATCGACTTTTATGGAAGCATCTATTTGCTAGCCAAGGAAGAGATGAATGAAAGAAAAAAACAGCTCATTGAGATTGCAGGCTTGGTTGGTAAAGAAAAGTCCCTGGCTGGTACCTTGTCAGGTGGGATGAAACAAAAGCTGGCTTTATGCTGTGCTCTTATACATCAGCCTCAGCTTCTTGTGCTGGATGAGCCGACAGCAGGGGTAGACCCCGTTTCCAGAAGAGAGTTTTGGAAGGTTATCACTCAGCTTACAGCAACGGGGATTACTGTTTTAGTAACGACGCATTATATGGATGAAGCTTCCATTTGTGATATTATAGGCTTCATATACAATGGAGACTTGATTACGATGAATACGCCGGAGGAGCTCTTTGAAAAACATCATACGGATAATCTTGAAGATATTTTTATAGAGTATGTATCAAAGCTTTCCAGCAAGGATGCTGTACTATCCTTCAAGGAAATAAGACAGCAGGGAAAAGAGGTATAGCATATGAATTTAAAAAGAGTGTTAACTGTGACAAAAAAGGAGTTCATACATATTAGAAGAGATAAGGCCAGTATGATCCTAGCACTGGTGGCACCAGTTATGATGCTTCTGTTATTTGGATTTGCCGTCAGCACAGATGTTAATGACATTAGGCTGGCAGTATGTGATCAAAGTAATACGATGGAGAGCAGAGAGCTGATTAGAAGCTATGAGAACTCAGCTTATTTTAAAGTATATACCATGACAGATAATCCGCAAAATGCTGAGAAAATGATTGCAGCGGGTAATGTAAAGGCTGCTTTGCTTATTCCAACGGATTTTGCAAAAGGGCTTAGACGAGGAGAAAAGGAAGAAGTGCAGATTCTCGTAGATGGTTCCGATCCATCTATTGCGAGAACAGCAGCAAATTATGCAGTTATGATTTCAAATGGCTATTCCTTAAAAGTGAGCAGTGTAAAGCTTATGAATACAGCGGCAGCTTTAAATAAAAGTCCCGGGGTAGATGCCAGAGCTATGATTATGTATAATCCTACACTGGAAAGCAGTAAATTTAATGTGCCTGGCGTAGTAGGGCTAATATTGCAGAACATCACGGTAATACTTACAGCCTTTGCTATGGTGAGAGAACGAGAGAAGGGTACTATTGAACAGCTTATTATGACGCCCGTCAGTTCTTTGGAGCTAATCGTAGGGAAGCTGATTCCTTATGTATTTATAGGAATTTATGACTATGCAATTGTTTTGTTATTAAGTTATATTTTATTTGGAGTTGCTATAAAAGGAAGCATACTTTTGCTGACTTTGCTTGGTATTATCTTTTTAATAGGTGCTTTAGCAATGGGGATGCTGATATCAACCTTTGCAAAGACTCAGCTGCAGGCTATGCAAGCATCTCTGCTGGTTCTTTTGCCCAGTGTATTGTTATCTGGCTTTATGTTCCCACGTGAAGCAATGCCAAAGGTAGTATATGCTATAAGCACTATTTTACCGGTCACACACTTTTTAATCATACTGAGGGGGATTATATTAAAAGGCGTAGGCATAAGTTATCTTTATAAAACTGCGACAGTTTTACTTGCTTTAATCATTGCGATTATCGCAATTACTGTAAAAAAGTTTACAAAAAAACTAGACTAAACATAACACCCCGCCTTGGTGTGGTTTTTCATTGAATCCACACCACTATGCGGGGTGTTTTTGTGAGGTAAAACTACCGTGTAAGCTTCTCGATTTGATCTATATATTGTATTTCATCTATGATACTACCCGGATCTTCTCCAAAAAGTATTGATCCAAATTCATATGTTGATACAACCTGTGGTATGTGATTTATGACATACCCATTTCTCATATTAAATTCGCTGTTTAAAGTGTACATATTTTTCACCTCAAGGTTAGCTTTCCCTGAAGAAAATTATAATATTTACTGTAATGAGAAGAAAAATATGTATTTTATCGAAGCTGTGAAATGCTGAGAGGATCAATACTCCAGCTTTCAATTGTAAAGCTGCTTCTATCTGATTTTGACAGTACAAGCTTATATTTTTTTGAACTGTTTTCACTGCTGATTATAATTTTTACTTTGGCTTCCAGTGCTGCTTGGGCGCTTTCGGCACGATGAGGCTCACTATCACTCCAAAGCTCAATTTCGCCAATTTCCAGCTTAACTGAACCAGAAGTCTTTATAAGATCTTCTACAATTTCCTGCTGCTGTTTAATAAAGTCGCTGTTGCTGTCAGCATTTTTATCTTCACTAGCTGTTTCGTTGCTTTCAGCTTTCCAGTATTTAAGTGCCTCCTTGGTGTTTTTGGTTTTAATATCATTTAAGTGCTTTTGAACGATGGTACGTATTTCTTTTACTTCCTTTGAGTCAGGATGGGTAGAGAAACCTGTAATCATCCATGTCTCATCAATTTTAGCCAGCTCAATAGAATTAATGAAGAAGTAGCCGATGTTAACTGAAGCGCGGTCATCTATCATACTCACAGAATTTAGAACAATCGTTGGAGGAATCACCGGCTCCTTTTGCCAAGTTGGCAAAGGCATATTGAACCGTTTAAAATCAATCAACTTATTTTCCAAGGCTTCTTGAACGATAGGATTAGAAGTATTCGTGTATATTTTTTGCGCTTGGTTTTCATATTCTTCATAATTGCCGGTATAGTTATAGTCCAATTGAAACATCTTTAGGATCGTCGTCTTGATACCTAGAAGATCAGAAGCATCTCTTTCATTACCCTCTTGAACAATACTTAAACCCGCCGTTTCAACGGTGGTTTTATTTTTGTTGTAATCACCGACAAAATATAACTTATCTTCGGAAGGACTTAAATAAAAGGTTGGGGTGCTTAATTGCACAGTTTTTTTGGTGCCAGTGCTGGGGTTAAGCTTAACCAGTGAATATCGTTTACTGCTAGTTAAATCCGCATTCATTGTTGTATATAGTATATCCCCTGTGGACTTCATAATCTTTGCATTAAAAATTGGCCCCGATTCTATTGGAGTACTTTCAAAGGTTTCCATACTTAACACATAAAGATTGCTTTGAGTTAGTTTTGTGTATATCAAGTTTACATTATCAGAATCTAGGTATATACCGTTTGCCAGACTCTTAAAGGATTTATTATCAAAATTGTATAGTGCAATCATGTCATTATATTCATTATTCTTCATTTGAACGATGTATATTTCCTGATTATTATACTTTTGCTCAATATAGGGGTTATACGCATCAACAGCAAAGGAGATTAACTGCTTGGAGGAAATATCTAAGGTCATCCGTTGGTTAACAAGCAGCTTCTTGGAGTCCTTAGACCAGCTCAAGCTGTCATATGCATAATAGTTTTTACCTTCGATAATTCGTTGCAGCTGCTTTGCTTCGGTGTCGTAAATGTAAATATTGCTTTTGCCATCTATAAAAGCAAAGAGTTTTCCTGTTTCATCAAACTGAAAATCCTTTGGAGAGAAGAAACTCCCTAGTAGATTCTGCTCATTATTATTCGTATTTACAGCATATAAATTGACGGGCTGTATCATATTTCCTGTAACAATCTTACTGTTGGTTTCATCTGCTTCAGGGCTGTTTATCAGCGTAAAGCCCATAACAATGCCCGTATCCTGCGATACTGCCAGCGGAATCATTTCTGAGTCAACCTTCTTTAGTATTTCTGCATTTTGTGCAATACTAATTTTTTGAGGCATAATATTAAAGTTGGAAGAGAGATTTCCCTCTATATTGCTTAAGGTATTATCATGCTCCTCAATAATCACTAATTGACCCTGTTGGACTGCACAGCTTACTGTTACCAATGATAGCAGTAATATGAATATTATTTGACTTATTTTTTTCATTTCATCACCTTAATTTATAGCAAGATTTCTATTTTGGTACCCTTGTTAGGCGTACTGTCTATATTTATTTCACCTTCGTGCTTGGAGACGATTTCTTTTACAATGGAAAGACCTAAGCCCCAACCTTCGATTTTGCTGTTTCTGGACTTATCTACCTTGTAATAGGGTTCAAATATATTATCCAAGCTTTTTGAGTCAATTCCGCAGCCATAATCCTCAATCACCAGCAATAGCTTATCTTTCTTTGAAAGAGATATATCTATTAGCTTTGACTTGCTGTATTTAATGCTGTTGTCAATAATGTTTATAACCAACTGTTTAAACATGTCCGGATCAACATTGTAAACGATAGGCTCAAGGTTTAAATGAAAGTTAATGTTATATCTTTTAGCTTTGTAATGCATGGAATCACAAACTTCTTCTATCAAATGCTTAATATCCGTATCTTGTTTATTTATTTCCATATCAAATTTCTTTAGCTTAGACAATTCCAACAGGCTTTCAACCATTTTAAGCATACGCTTGCCCTCGGAGTCTATGTGAAACAGGCTTCTATCTTTTACTTCTTCGTCATTGGTTTTCCACAGTAAATCCGTATAGCCTAAAATTGTCGTTAAAGGAGTTCTGATTTCATGTGTAAAGTTATCAAAGAAGTTTTTTTGCTTTTCCTTTTCATAGTTAAGCTTTGTAATCATTTCATGGATATTATCTGCCATGGAATTAAACGTAAGAGAAAGCTCACCAACTTCATCTTGCGTCGTTACAACTGCACGGGAATTCAAATCTCCTTTTGAAAACTGCTTGGTTGTAGTATTCAGAGCCTTGATAGGAGAAATGATCATATTGGAGATTGCGGTTCCAACCAATAAAACAATCATAGAGGAGATCACGCCAGTTACAACAAACATTTGAATGGTATTATTCTTCATTTTATCAACTTCAGAAAGGCTGTAAATAAATGCTACAGAATAGGTATATTTATTGCCGATAACAACGGGTGTTGCATAGTAAAAGGTTCTGTTCGGGCCATTGGTGATATAATATGCACTGTTTTTTTGAAAGGTTTGTGCAACTTCCGGTCTTATAATTGCATGTTCTTCCACAATGTCCTCTGAATCTCCCAGTAAGCTGTTTCCGTAATATATTTGCACTCTGCAATTTACAGTTTTCTCCAGAAATTCAGTTAAATAGTCTGAGTTGGATTCCATTTGAGCCGGAACATCAAAAAAACTTCTGGATTTATTCATGACATACTGTTCAATATAAGTGGCAGCATAGTCACCTTGTCCTTGCAAATACTGCAATCTAGTGTAAAGGTTGTAGTTATCTGTAATATTGGAAATAATAATGCCCAGGGCGATCAGCATGATTAACAAGGTGCTGACGTTGAGCAGTATAATCTTTTGCTTTAGCTTC
>JAQSYD010000132.1 GCA_029256325.1 Clostridia bacterium | reverse complement strand
AGCTTATGCACAAGTTGTGCACAAGCTGTGTATATATCTCAACTTTCTGAACTTTTCGACCTACAAAAGCTCCGAATATTTCTCAAATTCATTTAAAAAGTTTTTCCTGGCTTGATTGTATTGTGATTCGACATTGATTCTTTCCAGCTCCTCCAAGTCTTCTGAATCTTTTCCCTCAATGTAATACTGCCTAAACAATTGTTTAAAGTCATGAGGAAAGGTAAAGTATACAGCCAAAGCTTCATAATCTCCCTTTTCCAATTTATATATTTCATTGTAATAATCTATCATATTAAGAGTGGCATCCATATCCCATTCTTTTCTTCTCATAAGTCTAAATACCAAGTATCCTAAATCATGCATTCGTATGTCAAAAGCACAGCTTTCTAATCCACCTATATAAGTCTTGTTGTCAAAGGTATGCAATATGTTGTGCAGTCCATAGTCATGATGAATAAAGCCTTTTTTACTTTCATCTCTTGCATTGAGGTAATTATAGGAGGATTTATCCAATAATTTCAGCGCATGGTTTGCACTTTTTTCGCAATCTGTCAGATACTGAATCATTATTTCTGTGTTATCATTTTTTTTGTTTTCTGCAAGTACTCGTGCCTTGGCTGCTTCAATCTCATTCAGCTTCTGCAAAAATCCCTGCTTCCACTTTCCATAGAGTCTGCGATACTCTTGGTCAAGCTTTGTCTGAAATCCTTCTGCCCCAATATGAAATTTAGCTAATGTCTCAATTGCATTCTTTATATCCAGTAGATTGAGGTAGTCGCTTTCCCTGCCATCCATCCAGCTGGAGAGATAATATTGGTTTCCCTCATAGGGAATCAGTATTTCATTATTTTCATGCAAAACGATGTCAAAGGTATTGTTAAAACCGTTATTTCCAAGATGTTCTGTCATTTCCTGCATCAAATATATATCTTCATCATTAAAACTCATTTTTTTAAGACAATAAAAGCCTTTATCAGCCTCAATTCTAAAGCAGTTGCGTTCCGGAACAATCTGCTTTATTTTAAAGCCCAACTGCTTAAAAAACTTAACATCTAAATCATAGGATGCCAGCAGCTCCCGCTCCTTCTGCTTATCCTCTTCAGTAAAGATTTCAAAATCCATATATCTCACTTCCTTAAGCTAAGGTAATTATAGCGTTCTATAGTCTTCTAAAGCCTCAAGTACAAGTGCCTTGCGTGTTTCTTTTTTGATGGCTCTTTCCAGCTTGTTTACCAGCTCTGCCTCTGTGAAATTTTTCTTCCTGCCATAGTAGCGCTCTATCACCTTAAAGAAACGCTTTGGCTGTAGTACAAAGGCTTGAATTACCTTGATAGAACGTCTATCCAGCTTGATAATTGCTGAATATGCCTTTAGGGCTGCCCTTGCAAGGTCTGCCTTGTTGTTGCCGGTGAAGCTTTCCAACATCGTAGCAATGTCTGCTTCTCTTATATCATAGGCACAGTTCTCCAGGTTTGTGACAAAAATTTCTCCATCATCATCTGATAATAAGGAATGGCGCCTATATTCACTATGAATCAATTGATTTTGCTTCATGGACTGCTGCACCTTTTCCAAATAACCGAAGTTTCGGAGGATCAGATATGCGTTGAACATTTTTTCATAGTATTCAATAGCATATTTTTCATAAAGCTTATCAAATCTTGTAAGCACTTTTTTATCCTGGAGATCTTTACTATATTTTTTCATATTTATAGAATTAGCCTTAAACTTATCCATCCATTTGCCCCAATCCACTCTTGCATGGCTGCCCTGAGCCGGCACAAAATTCTCCCCTGCCTTGTGCAGCAATGCCAAAGCTTCTGCAGCCTTAGCAGCAGCCTCAGGAGTTTTTATCTCCATAACCTTTCCTCTGACATAGTTCTGCACAATATATCTGCTATTGTTGTACTTAAAGCTATAGCTGCCGGATAAAGTTCTATTAATTTTACTTGTTTTACAAAAGCCTCTATCTGAAAGGTGCTGATATGCAGACGCTGCAAACTGAATTTTGGCATCGTCTCTTTTTACCTTCTTTAACAATTTGATGCCGCTGTCTGTATATATAAAGATGCCCTTGTCGCCTTCATGCATGTTAATAACCTTAAAGCCATATTCAGATTCCATAAGCTCTTTTATTTCATGTCTTTTAATTCTTGTATATGTGCCAGACATAATATTATCCCTCCCAACTTTCCAAAAGTGGTTATCTTCGGTGTCTCTTATGGCTTTTGAGGTTCTTGCTTATTATTTTTTTCTTCTCATGCTCCAGTTTTTCCAGCTTTTCCTTTTGCTTGCTCAATTTTTTCAGCTGCTTTATTTCTTCCTTCATTTGCTCAATATATCTTTCCAGTTGTTCTACCTTATCCTCTGCAGATAGATAAGCCTCCTCCACCTGTTCCTTTTCATCTTTTCTATCACTCATAAGCTCACCCCTTTTATAATCTATAATGCTAAAAATTCCTTAAGAAACTTTTCTCTGATTTCCTTATCCTCTATAATCCTTTTTAACCTTAGCAGGAAATAGTCCATTGCCCAAGGCTGATGCTCCACGTAATACTGTAATCCTACCTGCCAAAAGTCCTGAGGGTATACCATAAATGCTTTAATTACGCCTAAATCCTCATCACTTAAAGGATAATATTTACCATATTCATTTAAAATGAAATATGCCTTATTCAAGTCCCAAACGCCATGTCTCATATTCCTTATTACAATACTGGCAACGTCATGAAGCCGGGTATCCATGATGCAGTAGTCAAAGTCTATCATGTAAATTTTATTTTCTGGAGTTCGAAGAAAGTTGTGATTCGCCATATCGTGATGGCAGAATTCCCCCAAAGCTTGACTTGCTAAAGAAATTTTGCTGTAGGCACTGTTATTCAGCAGGTCGATGCTCTCCCTGCCCTGATTCCAAAAATACGTCAGATGCTTGGCAAAGATCTCATCAAATTCATCCATATATTCCTTTTCTTCTATGGCTTTGCTAAATTCCAGCAATTCAATGCACTTTTTATTGAATTTAGTGGTCCATCTATTATAAAAAATTCTTGGCTTTGCACCTTCAGGTATCCGATAACCTATTGTAGCATCATGGAATTCTGCCGCAGTCTTTATAATTGCTTTTAAATCCTCCGGATTTTTAAACTTGCATTCTCTGCTTTCTTCCCAATTCACTACATAATAAATATATTTATCCTCTTCCACACAGATGCTGCCATCCAAGCAGGTATTATAGGGTATGACTCCCACAAAGCCGTTTTCATGCAAATAATTTACAGCAGAATACATGAATAGAAAATAAGAAGGACTCATATGTGCTCTTTTTATACATTTGACCCCTTTATCTGTCTCTGCTTTGTATATGTTTTTTATTTGATCCATGTTGCGTATTTTAAATCCATAGTGTTCTTCGATGGTTTTGAAATCCATTGCGATCCCTCCATATACATGCTTTAGTCATAAAGTGCAGTGCCGTAAAATAGGCATTTTGATCATCATTATAATAACTATTATATGTAGGGGTATATGATTTTGTGTTATTTGAATTGGCGTATTTGAAATATGCAACCTTTACAGCCTCTTATCATATAATGGAAAGTGTATACTGAATCAAACCTTGGGAGTGAGCTTATGCAAATATGCGTGGATACCAGAGGCGCAAAGCTTTATGCCGGAACCGGCATAGGGACTTATACTGCCAGACTGATGGAAAATATTATGTCAATTGATAACAGCAATTCCTATACCTTTTTTTGGCCAAACGACGGCTATGACTTTATGCTGGATAAATCAAACATCAGTGTTACTTTGTTTGGCGAAAAAAATAAGAAATTTTGGGATGAAAGCTATCTTCCCTCCCTGATCTCCCGTCGAGATTTTGAGGTGTTTCATCTGCCGCAAAATGGACTTGGACTGCCGCGAAATAAGCATTGTCCTTATGTAGTTACCATCCATGACTTGATTCCCTATACCATGCCGGAAACCTGCGGCAAAAGCTACCTTGACAGATTCGTAGAGCAAATGCCTTTTATCATAGAGTCCGCTGATCGAATCATCACAGTATCTGAGTTTTCCAAGCAGGATATCATCAGATTTTTCAATACCCCTGCAGAAAAGGTCAAGGTTACACACTTGGCAGCAGACAGCGGCTTCAAGCTAATGGATAAGGAAAAGGCATGGCAATTCCTCAAGGAAAAATATAATTATACAGGAGACTATATATTATATCTGGGCGGCTTTAGCCCCAGGAAAAATGTTGATGGCTTGATAGAAGCGTTTCACAGACTGGTAAACGAGCTGCCGGGTCACTATGATTTGATGCTTTTAGGCGCTTCAAAGGATAATCACTATGAATTAAAAAAGAAGATTGATGACTTGGGCATCGGTGATAGGACAGTATTCGCAGGCTTTGTACCCTATGAGCATCTGCCTTACTTCTACAATTGTGCTTCTGTTTTCGTATATCCCTCTTTCTATGAAGGCTTTGGTCTGCCGCCGCTGGAGGCTATGACCTGTGGTACACCGACCATCACCAGCAATGTTACCTCCATACCGGAGATCGTGCAGGATGGCGCCATTACGCTAGATCCTAACAATACTGATTTACTGACTGAAAACATCTACAATGTTCTGACTGATATGGAGCTGCGTAAGGATTTGATTGAGAAGGGACTCCGTCGAGCATATAATTTCTCATGGAAGAAGACTGCCATTGAGACCATTAAGGTTTATGAAGAATTGATGTAGCATAGAGTACTGTCATCCTGAATGAAATGAAGGATCTTTTAGTGAAAATTTCTGTATGTAAGATTCTTCACTGTGTTTAGAATGACAGGGCTATGCCCTGTTTTTATATATGAATACAACACGAACTGTATCAAAGATATATATTTAAAGGCTGGGATTTCTCCCAGCCTTTAAATATATATCTCATTTTCCGATTCTGCTCCTAATATCTTGAGCAGCTGCTTGATATCCTGATCTCTATCCTTTTTACATACCAGTATGACATCCTCTGTCTCTACGACGATCAAATCCTCAACTCCGACTGCCGCGATAAGCCTTTTGTCCCCATACAGTATGCAGTTTCTTGAGTCTAGCGTCTTTACAATACCCTTTTTAGAATTTCCGCTGTCATCCTTTTCAAGATATCTCTCCAGCGCAGTCCAACTGCCTATGTCATCCCACATAAAGTTTGTTTCCATTACATAAACATCATTGGATTTTTCCAATATACCATAGTCGATAGATATGCCATCAATTTTCATGTATTCCTGCTCCACTATCTCGGCTTCGCATTCTGTATCAACCGCAGCGCTTATATTCATTAAGCATTCATACATATCCGGCAAAAACTCTCTGTACTGTTCCAACAGCACAGAGGCCTTCCATATAAACATGCCGCTATTCCAGAGATAGGTTCCCTTTTCTATAAATTCCTGCGCCTTTTCTTTATTGGGTTTTTCAGTAAATCTCTTAACCTTGTAAACCGCCGCTTTCTCCAAGCATTCTGCTCTCTTGCCTGTTTCGATATAGCCATAAGCTGTTTCCGGTCTTGTAGGCTTAATGCCCATAGTCACCAAGCAGTTTTTATGAAGCGCTATATCCAGACCTTGTTCAATCGTACGCATAAACTCATCTTCATCCTGAATATAGTGGTCAGAAGGCAGTACAATCATAACTGCATCCTTATCCTGCTTAAGAAGCTTTACTGCGGAATATCCTATACAAGCCGCAGTTGCTTCTTTCAGGATATTGGTCTTTTGGGGTAAAATTATTGTTCCTCTATTGGATATCGGAACTTGTATTTGATGTCTATTCTTTTTTGCTTTGTTTCTTTGTCCTCATACACTGTTATTACATCTATTAGTTCTTCTATATTTCTTCGCGTTAAATGTTCGAAGCTAAGTGCGTCCTCTATGTAGGCTCTAAACCTCTGATACTCTTGTTCAATATCTTTTAGGCTAACTAGACTGCCCTCCAGATATTCTCGTTGGCCTTGAAGCTTACTCTGTTTAGCCTGCAACTCAGCAGAAAACATCTCGAAATTCCTTATACTGATTCTCTCATCTAGCCTATCATCATATAGCTTTCGAAACTTATTATCAAGTCTGGTGAGTTCTGATTCAATAGCCTTAATTCTGCGCTTGATGTCTTCATTATCCCTATGAATCAAATCCTTATTCTTATCAAGCAAGGAGCGCTTATCAATTGTCTCAGTAAATCTGATCAGGTCACCTCTAACAAGTTCTAGTAGATGTTGTTCTTTAACAGAATGTGTTGTGCATCGCATGCCGCCTCTCTGTGACTGTAAGCACATATATCCTTTATACTTTACCCTGTATCCTAGAGAGCCCTTGCAATCCCCACACTTTAACACACCGCTGAAAGGATGGATAACATCGCCTTTTTGCCGGTACGACTTGCTCCTCTTCTTAAGCTGTTCTTGTGCCTTATCAAAGATTTCAGGTGATACTAAACCCTCAAACTCACCGCCATGTATCCAATCCTGCTCGTCATTCTTTACGGTCTTATCAATCTTATAGCTTACCTTCCTGTATTGACCTTGAATCATCCGACCCGCATATTTAGGATTTTGAAGTATCATCTTTATTCCATTTTCAGTCCATCTATGATACTTCACCCTATAATGATTCATAGATTTAGCTGGTGTATCTATACCTTTTGAAGTCAAGTAATTAGCAATTCTCCCGTAGCCCCATCCCTCTAAATAGAGATCAAATATAAGCCTTACTATTTCAGGGCTTCCATCATCTGCAAGCTCAAGTTTAATGGTCTTTTGACCGTTGCTTTCAAAGGTGACAGCCTTGTAGCCATAAGGCGCTCTTGATCCAATGAAGCTGCCCCTCTTCATGCGCTGTTTTAATCCGTCTTTACACCTTCTTGAGCAGTCCTTGATAAACATCTCGTTGAGAATATTCTTAAAAGGGACAATGTCATTAATCTCGTGTATCGTATCAACCTGATCCAATACAGAAATGAACCTTACGCCATTGACTTTGAAGTAGTCTTCTAGGTAATAACCCGCCTGTATGTAGTTCCTGCCAAATCTTGATAAGTCTCTCGTGAGCACCATGTTGATCAAGCCTTTTTCTATCTTCTGCAGCCAATCCTTTAAGCTCTGAATTTGAGCCGGTATGGATTCCCTTTGTTCCTCCTTTTCACTGGATACTCTTACGTATATAGCAACATTCCATTGCTTCATCTGTTACCACTCCTTCGTGGTAACCATCTGCAGTTTCTTGAGTTGTTCTCTAATTATTTTCTCTATGAGTTTCTCAAAGTATTCTTCTCCATAGCTGCGTGTAACAATTATCTCTTCTTTTTTTTGCATATAAACAACCCCCTTCGTACTAATGTATGAAGGGGGTTAGATGATTAGTATAGTTATTGCTACATCAAATTCAACCCTTTAAAATGAAAATTTTTTTATCAATTCTTTATTCTTATCTTTAACCACCAATGATAAGTTCCTTATTTAATTACTAGATTATGTTTTTCACATATGAAATAGTACTTGCACCCAGATATAATAGGATTGCAATAACTATGTTCAATAAAAGGTTGGTTATATTAGCTTTATATACTATCAATCCATATGTTACATAGAATATACCAGCTAAAAAATGTTCATAAAAGGCATACTTAATCTTTGACTTGCCCGATATTGATGAAAAAAGATTAGGAATTCTCATTAAACCTCTATCTGTTGCAAAAGCATACATTGAATTTATAATTAATAGCAAGCCCGCTGCAAGAAAAAACAAGTTATAAATCATTGTCATTATATTACCTCCAATAAATTAATTAATGTAAATACATTGTTTGCAAACTATATATCGCCGTTATCGTTAACCGATATCTGAATACGATATAATTGTAACACAGGCATGCTCTGCTAACAACATGATATATGTTCACATTATGTTAATTTATTGTAAAATAAAACTTTACAATGACAAAGGCAATATAGGTTATCGCTATATTGCCTTTGTATTAAATCTAAATATAATTTCATATTATCTGATTGCTAACAAATATGTTATGATGACAACTCCAACAAACATTCGATAATATGCAAAAGGCTTTAATGAATGGTTTGTTAGAAAAGCAATAAATTTATTAATCACAAGTAATGCAGTAAAAAAAGAAACTATAAATCCGGTACTTAAAACAATCCAATTGTAAACTGTAAGTATCCCAAATCCTTTAAAAATGGTAAGAGCTGATGCTGCCAGTATAGTTGGTATTGCAAGAAAAAAAGAAAATTCTGCAGCCCCTGTTAAAGTTAACCCAACTAACATTCCTCCAATAAGCGTTGCAGCAGATCGTGACATACCAGGAAATAATGCAGTGCACTGTGCTAAACCAATATAAAAAGCTTGCTTATAGTTAAGATGTTCAATTCCATTAATAATTGGCTCCTGCCTTAGCTTTTCGACTAATAGCATTAATATAGCGCCAAGTATTAAGGCAATTGCTACTGTTGATATGCTAAATAATTTTTCTTCAATCACATCTTTTGCAAAATATCCAAGCAAAGCAGAAGGGACAAATGCTACTATTATTTTTGACCATAAGTAGAACCCTGACTGCTTTGGTTTTAAGGTCTTAAATGAATTTAATATTTTGTCTCTGTAATAGAATAATACTGCCAGAATTGCTCCAAGTTGAATTGTTATTTGAAAAAGGATGGCAAATTCCCCTTTAAAATTTATCAGCTCTGCTGCTATTATCAAGTGACCTGTTGACGAGACAGGCAAAAACTCTGTTATACCTTCAACTATTCCAAGAATTATCGCTTTAAATAATAGTTCCAATTATGTTTTCTCCTGATTTTCTTATATTAGTATACTAAAAAACTACACGGCAAAAGCCATGCACAATACCGAATAAACCAAGATAATTAATTGCTCTTAATAATGGAAAACTTGTTTCTTTTCGGATTTTGTGCTGTAAAGCTATTACTCCCATTGTAAAAAAACTTATTCCATAAACAAAGAATAAAATAATAAATAATTTGCCTGAATATAAAATGCTAGTTTTCCCTTCAAACTACCTTCTCATATGTTTCCTTAATCCTCAAGCACTAATTGATCTTCTTTATTAAAAAATGCCTTGTAGCCAAGCTGCACAAAGATTGTAACAGTCAAGGCAACGCTACCAAGTATTCCAAGCATAATTGCAATCTGATACTCTATGGCAGTCACTGGAGACGTTCCAGATAGTATTTGTCCTGTCATCATTCCCGGAAGAAATACTATCCCCATGCCTACCATTGAATTTATTGTAGGAAGGATAGCAGAATCAAAAGCATTGTTAACTATTTGTTTTGATGCCATTTTGGGAGTGGCACCTAACATCAACGCCCCCTCCACTAAGCTTTTTTGCGTATGGATTCCATCGATAAGCCTTGTTACTCCAAGAGAAATACCTGTCATGGAATTCCCTATAAGCATTCCCGCTATAGGGATGAAATATCTAGGATCATACCATGGCGATACATTGACCACAATCAGGATAAAGAAAAACAAGCTTAAGGTCGTCCCACCTATCATAGATATGGTAATTGCTTTCTTTAGACCAACAGAAAGCTTTTGCTTGATCCGTTTCATAATATTATTAATTGCAAAAATCTCCATAGCTATAATGATTACAATTGTATATATAGGATTTGGTCTTTCAAAAAGATACACCAATACATAGCCCGTTAAAATCAACTGAATAGTCATTCTAAAGGTTGATAATAATATCTCAGTTTCTCTTCTTATTCCTCTTATTCTAACAATTACAAGCAAAATCAATACAAAAACATAAGCGGCAACCATTTGCCATATTTGCAAATCAACTACTCCGTTCATTCCTATTCCTCCATAACCTGTCCCGATACGATCTCAATGATATTGTCAGCAAACGTACCAGCTACCTTTTTCGAATGTGTTACCATTATTACCGTTTTATTGTTTCTCTTGCTGTATTCTACCACGGCTTCAATAATTAACTGTTCTGTATCTTCATCTAGGGCCGATGATGGCTCATCCAACAAAAACACATCCGGATTTAATAGAATTACTCTTCCCAAAGACAATCTTTGTTTTTCTCCACCGGACAGCTTATCAGCATTATCATCAAGAGATTTATTCAAGTGAACAAGCTTCAAAACTTCCAGCATTTCAGCTTCTGCTGCTTCATTTTTCTCTGAAAATCTCAATCCAATTTGCAAGTTTTCTCTTATACTGCCATCGAATACTATAGGGGCTTGTGATAACATCACGACTTTTCTTCTCAATTGTACAGAATCTACCTTAGATAAATCCTTCCCTTCAAATAGTATCGTTCCAGCATCCGGGCTGATCAATTTATTAAGCATCCTCATTAGGGTTGTCTTTCCACTGCCGCTTTGCCCTACAATACAATTGACTTTATGAGATGGTATAACTAAGTATTTTATATTCAACACATTTTTGTACTTTAAGTCCTTAATTTCAAACATATTATATCCCTTCTAATCTTTAATTTCCTTGAATAATTCGTATGCCTTACTTCTTGCTTCTTCCAGAACTTCGATACCTGCCTGTGTAATGTTATAGTATTTCCGTATCTTTTTGTCCACCAACCGATCCTCTCGCTCTAGCAAACCAGCTGATTCCAAGCTATGCAGCAAAGGATATAAGGTTCCCGGACTCATGTTGTAACCATGCTCCTGCAGTTCCTCTATCATCCATGACCCAAAGAAAGGCTCTTTCTTGGCATGATGCAGTATATGAATCTGAATAAAACCTAAAAATAATCGTCTTACGATTTGATTTTCCAATATAACCACTCCTTTCGATTAATTAAATCAGAGACAGTAGAAAACCTATGATACCACCTGACAATACTAACCAAGCTGAATTTATCTTGAACTTGAATACAACAACCAAAGAAACCAATGCAAGCAGTGCTGTCGGAATATCTACAACTGCCGATACGGCTAGCTTCCAGCTGACTACTGCCATTAAACCCCAAGATGCAACATTTACACCATCTAGTACACTTGCAATCAGCTTTGAACTCCTTAACTTAGGAACGATAGGATTCAATAGTCCAACTAGAACAAAGGCTGGTAAGAATATGCCTATTGTTGCTAAAATCCCTCCTGGAATACCCTGTATCAGGTATCCGATAAATGTTGCTGTTGTAAACACAGGACCTGGCGTAAATTGACCTACAGCTACTGCATCCAATATTTGTTGGCTGGTTAATATGCCAAGTCTCTCCACAAAATCAGCTTCAAGGAAGGCTAAAAGAACATAGCCACTACCATATAATACGGATCCGATCTTCAAGAATGTTAAAAACACACTAACTATACTCATAGATTTTACTTGAATCAAATTTGGAGCAAAAGCACCAAATGGCAGTAAAATTGGTGCAATGGATATAGCTTTATCATTCCTAAACTTCTTCACATTGCTAATAAGCATCATGCTTATGCCAGCAATAGCTAGCAAAAATATTTCATTCATACCAAGAAACGAAAGTACAATTACCGCGATACCAATCGCTCCAAGTGTTTTGTTTTTTATTGCCGATTGTCCTAATCTGATTAATGCCTGTAATACGATTGCTATGATAACCGGCTTAATTCCATAAAGAACATTGGAAACCTCAGGCAAAGAGCCATATTGCACATACATTATAGCAAATGCCAGTACAATCAGCATCGCCGGTACAATGAAGCAAGTACCAGCAAGAATCAAACCAAGCCATCCACCACGCTCATAGCCTAAGTGTATTGCCAACTCAGTTGAGTTTGGTCCGGGAATAAGATTTGTAGCCCCTAACAGATCAAGAAACTTATCTTTTTCCAACCATTTTCTTTTTTTGACTATTTCATCATCCATCATTGCAATATGTGCAGCAGGTCCCCCAAACGCTGTTGTTCCAAGCTTAAAAAACACCGCAGCAATTTCTTTTAATCTGTTTTTTTGATCTTCTTTTGATAACCTATAAAATTCATGTTTGTTGTTTTTCATAAAATCCTCCCTTTGATACAGCACGCTAGTTTTAATTTAAAATCTGCATCAAATATTATATCGATACTCGTTATCGTTTTTCGATATAATTATACATGAAGTTTTAATGCTTATGCAATAAAATTATTAATAATATTATTAACCCCACCTAAGTTTTAATGTATTAGGCAAGAAATCCAGTATATAACCTGTTGATATAAAAAAATCTGAAGCTATACCGTAGCTTCAGATTCTAAATTTCTTTTGATAATTATATTCCTAATCCTCATCACGAATTGTTGTACTATGAGCTTTGCACCGACTTCAGAGTGCTTCACTATATCATTGAATATCTATATGTCCCTATGTTGATTAGTTCTGATAAAGACAACTTACTAACCATTTCATAACCGTTTCCTCGCCCAAGTGGTCTAACAATAACCGTTTCCATGTCTGAGATTTGTCCTAAGCCAATTTCATTTGGAAAACTGTGAGCTATAATAACCCTATTACTACCTCGAGGTGGTATGACTTCCAATCTAGATTGAAGTGAATCTAGTATCCTTCTTCGCTCTGCGGCAGGTAAACTTCCACTTAGCCTATAAATGTCATACCAAAACGGATCGATTTGCACATTTAGTCTCGCAAAAGCTAATTAAGCCGTCTCAATAGCTCTACAAAAGGGGCTTGATTGAACAGGATAACTTACAGGGATCTGCAAATTCCGAAGA
>JAQSYD010000131.1 GCA_029256325.1 Clostridia bacterium | reverse complement strand
GCCTTTTGCTTGTACTCTAACATTTCCATCAAGTGTACCATAAGCAAGCTTTGCGTTTTCAGCAGCAACAATCAATACAGGAACCTTTAATGTAAACAGTTGCTCGCCACCAATATTTGGTGATGAGTGATAGTATAAACCAAGTTTTCTACCTAATGTTGTTTCGTTTTTTCTAATGTCGCCTGTCCATAAAAGATCTTTTGTAACAGTAACATTACTGCCAAGTGTTGTAATCCAAGTTCCAGTTGCTCCCAAGGAGTTCTGTATAGCTTCTTCAGTTGTAAGATTTACAGAAGCTGTAGATACAACGTCTGGATAAATGCCCTGTCCTCTTGTTGTTGGTTCTTCAGCCAATACAGCCATGCCTAAGGTTGACAAAACTAAGGATGTAACCAAAAGAGTTGCAATTAGTTTTTTCATAATTTCCCTCCTAAATAATAAATTTAGTAAATTTTTCCCTACTCCTATATTTTAATGTTAAGTTAATAACTTGTCAATCCAAATTATGCCAAAACTGATGAATTTTATCATAAAAATCAAGTGGTTTTGTTTCCCTTTAAGCAGCATTTTTGCTTGATAACAAGAGAAGATAATCAGGCATTTGCTGGTATTTTGACGAGATATTTTAGCAAATAAAAATATAAAGAAAACAAGCGGTATGAAATTCAGACCGCTTGTTTTCTTTATATCTCTAAAATTCCTTATGCTCTGTTCTTGCAATGATCTCATTTTGCAGTGCTTCATTGAGGTCACAGAAATAATCGCTGTAGCCCGCTACTCTTACAATCAAGTCCTTGTACTGTTCCGGATTCTTTTGAGCCTTTCTTAAGGTATCAGCATTTACTACGTTAAACTGTATATGATGACCGTCCAGCTTGAAATAGCTGCGCACCAGATGAGACAGTTTATCAATTCCTTCTTCATTCTGAACCAATCCCGGTGTAAACTTGAGGTTCAGCAATGTTCCTCCCGTTTTGAGATGATCCATCTTAGCAGCTGACTTAATTACTCCTGTAGGGCCTTTGGTATCGGAGCCCTGTACCGGCGATATACCCTCTGATTGCGGCAAACCGGCTTTTCTGCCGTCCGGTGTCGCACCTGTTACAGATCCAAAGTATACATGGCAGGTGGTTGGCAGCATATCAATTCTATAGCTGCCTCCCTTTACAGTTTTCCTACCATTGACTTCGTTATAATATATGTCAAATAACTCCTTCATGATATCATCCGCATAATCATCATCGTTGCCATATCTGGGCGTTTTGTTTAAGCAAAGCTGTCTTGCTCTTTCATTGCCTTCGAAATTGTTTTTCAGTGCCTCCAGCATTTCTTCCATAGTCATGCTCTTTTTTTCAAATACTTGAAGCTTAATAGCTGCAAAGCTGTCTGTTAAAGTGCCTATACCAACGCCTTGTATATAATTGCTGTTGTATCTTGCTCCACCTGCGTTGTAATCCTTCCCCTTCTTGATACAATCATCCACCAATATTGATAAGAATGGGGACGGCATATATTTCGCATATAGTGTCTCAATGATGTTGTTTCCGCGAATCTTAATTTCAATGAAATGATGCACTTGTTTTTTGAATGCCTCCAGAAGACCTTCATAGCCCTTAAATTCTCTCGGATCCCCCGTCTTTATCCCTAACTGTTTACCTGTTCTTGGATCGGTACCGTTATTTAAAGTGATTTCCAAAACTTTTACAAGATTGAAGTAACCCGTAAGTATATAAGCTTCCTTTCCAAATGCACCTGCTTCAACGCATCCGCTGGTACCGCCGCATCGGGCATCTTCTATGCTCTTGCCTTGTCTGACAAGCTCTTCTATCACTGCGTCAGCATTAAAAATTGACGGCTGTCCCCAGCCCTTCGCAATGATTCTAGCTGCATGCTTCAAAAACTTGTCAGGATTTTTCTTGCTTAGCTGGATATTCGAGCTGGGCTGCAATAGTCTCATTTCATCAATGACATTTAATATTAAATAGGTTACATCATTGACGCCGTCTGAGCCATCGATTTTTAATCCGCCATTGTTAATATTTGCAAAATCTGTATAAGTGCCGCTTTCTGCCAAAGTAACACCTACTTTGGGAGGTGCCGGTTGATTATTAAATTTAACCCAGAAAAGCTCCAAAAGCTCCACTGCCTGCTCTTCTGTCAATGTACCTGCTTCGATTTCTTTCTTATAGAAAGGATACAGGTGTTGATCCAATCTGCCTGGACAGAAGGAATCCCAAGTGTTAAGTTCTGTTATTACACCAAGATGTACGAACCAATAGGTTTGCAATGCCTCCCAGAAGGTTCTTGGTGCATTTCCGGGAATATGACTGCATACCTCTGCAATCTTTAAAAGCTCTGCTTTACGTTTTGCATCAGATTCTTCTTCGGCCAATTGCAAGGCTTTGTCTGCATGTCGTTTTGCATAGGTTATAATAGCTTCTGCACAAATGCGCATTGCTTTCAACTCTTCCTGTCTGTCAAATACATCGATATCATTGTTGTAGTCCAGTGCCTTTAGTTGTTCATCTATATCCTTAATAAACTCCAGCATTCCTTTTTTGTACATTTTGTCATCTGCTACGGTATGACCCGGCGCTCGCTGCTCCATAAACTCTGTAAATAGTCCGCTGTAGTAGCAGTCAAGCCATTCCTGGGTCATGTTGGATAGCAGTAAATCTCTTATGGACTTTCCTTCCCAATAAGGAATTACTACATCCCTATGCCTTTCATAATCTTCCTTGCTGACTCTAAAATATGTTTTTTCCCTCTTGTCTATGATCTCAAAATCCTCAAGGGTATGACAGCAAAGCTCTGGGTATGTAGGTGTAGCCTTTGGCTTTGGTCCTCTTTCTCCAACGATTAATTCTCCATCATTGATGCAGATTTCCTTATTTTCCATCAAAGCCTTGAAGGTGAGTGCTCTCATCATCGGAATAGATACCTTTCCATTGAATTTCTTATAAGTATCTGTAACAATTAGAGCTCTTTCAATTGCTATGGTAGGTTCTGCATCCAGACTTCTTTGCCTAAGCACTTTTACTCTCTTATTCATACATTTAACCTCCAATTAAAACATTGATACCATGGGATCGATACATCTCAGAAATTCTATCCATATCGCCCTTCTGTGGTATTTTTATATCATTTAATTCATACTTCTTGTTGAGCCGCCTATACTTTTCCATGGCAGCATTATGGTAGGGCAGTAAGTTTACTTGCTCAACCCCGCTTGTTGACAGGATCAGCCTAGCCGTTGCTGCAATATTTTCTTCATCATCATTTATACCCGGAATAATAGGCACCCTGATCCAGATTCGTTTCCCTAGACTTGACAACAGTCTAAGATTTTGTAATATGATCTCATTGGATACGCCTGTATGCTTTCTATGCCGCTCTGCATCAACAAGCTTTATATCAAATAAGAATAAATCAGTGTACTTGCTGATTTCCTCCAGCATCAATGAATTTCCAAGGCCGCAGGTATCAACAGCTGTATGAAGCTCCATCTGCTTGCAGCGCTGCAGCAGTTCTAAAGTAAACTTCCCCTGTGACAAGGGCTCTCCACCGGAAACAGTGATTCCACCCTTTGAAGAATCGTAAAAAATAATGTCCTTTTCCAATTCCTTCATCAACTCCATAGCGCTTACTTCTCGCCCGGCAACTTCCAGCGCATTGGTACAGCATATTTCTGCACACAACCCACACATGGTGCACAATTCAGCATTTCTATCAATATGTCCTTCATTGCATTTCAATGCGCCTGTGCGACATACCTTGATGCATTCTCCACAGCTGATACAACGGTTGTTAAATTGCATCAGCTCCTTTTGAAAGCTTTGGCTCTCCGGATTGTGACACCAGGTGCAGCTTAAGGGACAACCCTTTAGAAAAACTGTGGTGCGTATTCCAGGACCGTCATGTATAGAATATTTCTGTATATTGAATAGTATCCCACTCAATAAAGCTCACCTCTTTTAAACTATTGTTAATTTGCAGGCATTTATGTCTCACTGCTCATATTCGCTTATTTAATATCTTTAACCAGCTTTATATCGTATTTTTTCAGTTTATTATGTAATGTCTGCTTCGGAATTTTAAGCAGCTTTGCAGCCTTCGTACAATTTCCCTCAGCTGCCCTTATTGCCTTCTTAATCAGTTGCAGCTCATATCCTTCCACTTCTTGATTTAAATCAAGGTCGAATGCTTTTGCTTCTTCACCCATATGAACATAAGCCCTTTGTGTCAGCGGTTTTCTAAAGTTATAACTGATATCTTCAAGAAATATTTTATGACCAAAAGCAAAGTTCATTGCGCTTTCTATTACATGTTCCAGCTCTCGAATGTTCCCCGGCCAATAATAGGCTTGAAGCACTTCTTCTATCTCATGTGAAATGCCTGATATATTCTTGCCCAATGCTTTATTGTATTTGTCAATAAAATAATCAACTAAGCTTTTAATATCTTCTTTTCTTTCTCTTAAAGGTGGTATTTCCAAATAAATAACGTTAAGCCGGTAATATAGATCTTCTCTTAAATGCTTCTTTTGCACCAACCGAACAGGATCTTCATTGGTAGATGCCATGATGCGCACATCCACCTTCTTCGTCTTATTTGCACCTACTCTTCGTACTACACCATCTTGTAATACTCTAAGAAGCTTTGCCTGCAAATCAAGTTCAAGAGAGTTTATCTCATCTAAAAACAAGGTACCCCCATCTGCCAGTTCAAACAGCCCTGGATTATCCTTCGCTCCCGTAAAGCTGCCTGAAGAAGTTCCAAAAAGTATGGACTCAAGCAAATTAAAGGGCAATGCTGCGCAGTTCTGCGCTATAAAAGGCTTACTCCTTCTGCTGCTTGCATTATGTATAGCCTGTATAAACAGTTCTTTTCCAGTTCCAGTCTCTCCATAAATGAGGACAGGTGAGCTGCTATTGGCAATCATACGTGCCTTTTTCTTAAGCTCCAATAAGCCAACACTTTTTCCTATGATATTCTCAAATGTATACGAAGCCTCACTGCTGTTTTCATTACTTTTCTCGTTATGATTCTTTTTGTATAGTTGTTCTTGCAATCGGACAACCTTTTCAGACAAGTCCATGACCTGAGTCAGATCCTTGAAAATCTCAAAGCAGCCTACTAATTCATTATTTTCTATGATTGGAATCGTTGAAGTGACAGTAGATACCTTCTTACCCTCATAGTTTGTATAATGCTGTATATGCTCTATCAAAGGTCTTTTGCTTTTTATCACACTATAAAATGTACTGGTTTCCGGAGTAAGATCAGGAAAGACCTCAAGTATATTCATCCCGATTGCCATTTTGGCTTCTATTCCTCCAATATTCGTCGCAGGCTCCTTATAAAAGGTAATATTGGCCATTGAATCTGTCACGATAATACCTTCATCCAAATTCACAAGTATCAGTTCAAGCAGTCTCTTATAATTCATATTACCCCACCCTATCCTCATAAGCTTATAATTCAATTATATAGCAAGTAAAATTTGCTTTCTATAAGAATAAGATGCATTACTAGCAGCATCACTGCAATAAAAGCCCCTGGCCATGCCACCAAGGGCTTTTATTATCCAAAAAAGTTGCCATTTGGTCTTCCTCCCTTTAAATATAGCAATAGCTGTGCCAATTATAAGTGACTATGCTGCAGAAGCCCTCCAGAAACATTTCTTTTTTTTTAGCACAGTTCGTACCAAAATCGGTACAAATTCGAATATATTTTCAGACCTCGTCCCATTTTTAATACTCATCAAGAAAAAAAACACCTCTCAAAAGAGAGATGTTTCTATCTAATATTTATTTATGTTCTCCCAGATAAGCTGCCTGTACCTGATCGTTCTTTAACAGCTCCTTACCAGGTCCCTCCAGCACAATGCCTCCTGTTTCCAAAACATAGCCATAGTCTGCTACTTCAAGAGCAGCTTTGGCATTCTGTTCAATCAGCAATATTGTAACACCGTTTTTATGAATTTCCTTTATGATATTGAAAATATCCTTCACAATGAGTGGTGCAAGTCCCAGTGACGGTTCATCCATCATCATCAGTTTAGGCTTTGACATCAAACCTCTTGCTACTGCAAGCATCTGCTGCTCTCCGCCTGACAGTGTTCCACCCTTTTGCCATAGTCTCTCTTTTAATCTTGGGAAGAGCTCGTAAACCCAGTTTAAATCTTTGTTTATTTGCTCTTTATCTTTTCTTATATATGCGCCCAATATTAGATTTTCTTCTACTGTAAGGTTAGGAAAGATTCTTCTTCCTTCCGGTACCAATACAATTCCTTTTGATACGGTTTGAGTTGTAGGCTTATTTGTAATTTCTTCTCCATTAAACTTTATACTGCCATCAGAGGCTTTCGCCAAGCCCATTATACTTTTCAATGTGGAGCTTTTACCAGCACCGTTTGCACCTATCAGTGTAACGATCTTATTTTGGGGTACCTCTAAATTAATGCCATTAATCGCATGAATCCCACCGTAGTGCACATGCAAGTTGCTAATCGTTAACATTATTCCACCCCCAAATAAGCTTCGATAACCTTTTGATTGTTCTGGATTTCGCTTGGTATGCCGTCTGCTATTTTAATGCCATAATCCAATACGTATATTCTGTCGCATATGCCCATAACGACCTGCATATGGTGTTCGATCATCAATATAGACAACTTATAGTTATCTCTTATTTCTCTAACAAATTCCATTAGCTCTATGGATTCCTGAGGATTCATCCCCGCTGCAGGTTCATCCAATATCAGAAGCTTAGGGTCTGTAGCCAGTGCTCTGGCAATTTCCAGTCTTCTTTGCTTGCCATAAGGCAGATTTGAAGCTTTTTCGTTCTGTAAATCCTCTAATCCTAAAGCCTTCAATAAGGATATAGATTTCTCATATACCTTCTTTTCCTTTTTACGATAATCAGGCGTTTTCACAATAGCAGAAAACAAATTAGATCCAAAGCGCATGTGATTCGCTATAATTACATTTTCTAAAACAGTGAGTTCTTTAAAAAGTCTTATGTTTTGAAAAGTACGTGCTATTCCCAGCTTTGTTATTTCATGGGTCTTCATACCTGTTATATTCTTACCCTCAAAAATTACGCTTCCTGCAGTTGGTGTATATACACCGGTTATCATATTAAAACTGGTTGTTTTACCCGCTCCATTGGGACCAATCAGCCCTATAATCTCATTTATTGTCAATTTATCAGTTTTTAAAAGAGCCACTTTCTCACATCCTTTAGCTAATCTCTGCTTTTTTTGTTTTAAATGGTAATTTTATTTTCTTAAACCAATCAAAGGAGAACTCGTTGGTACCCATAAGCCCTCTTTGATAGAAAAGAATTACTAACATCAATAAAATTGAAAATACTACCATACGTGTTCCAGGTATTCCGTTGATAACCAAGGATCCTATCTGAATTGTACCATCAAGTACTCTCAATACCTCCATTGCTATTGTAACGACGATAGCTGAAATAACGCTGCCTGTAATGCTTCCTATTCCTCCCAAAACAACGATTAATACGATGTTGAAGGTTAGCAGGTATCTAAATAACAGCGGGTCAATGGTTCCCATCAAATGACCCAGCAATGCACCACCTACGCCTGCAAAGAAAGAGCCTATGATGAAAGCCATCATTTTATGCTTAAAAAGATTTATACCCATAGCCTCTGCAGCTACTTCGTCTTCTCTGATTGCCTTAAAAGCTCTACCGTAGGTGCTATTAATGAGCAGTAGCATAAATACTACCGTAATGATAACTAAACCCCATATCCACCAGTATGCTTCCCATGGCTTGCCTGTTAGTCCAATACTCGGAAGTCCCTTCAAACCAAGTGCGCCATTGGTAATACTCTGGGTATTTGTAAATATTACTCTGATTATTTCACTGAACCCCAAGGTTGCTATGGCTAAATAGTCGTCATTCAGTCTTAGCACCGGTGCACCTATGATAAAACCGGTCAGTGCAGCCACTAAACCCCCAATGATGATTGCTATTGGGAATGGTACATTCAAATTTAAAAGCCATGGTGCAATAGGTTCAAGGAAAAAATTCATTTCCTTCATTTCCTTTGACATTGTTAGCAAAGCACTGGTATAGGCACCAACTGCCATAAATCCTGCATGTCCTAAGGAAAACAATCCTACAAATCCATTAATCAAGTTCATACTGACGGCCAATATAATATAAATACCACAAAGGTTAAATATTCTTGCTTGAAACTTACTTAAAAAAACGTTAACAACAGCCAATACTGCTATTACAACTGCTATAGATATTAGTGATTGAATTACTTTCTCTCTCTTCATATTCTACACCTTCTCTGCTGAATTTTGACCCATCAGACCAGTGGGTTTCACTAACAGGATTACGATTAAAAGAACAAAAGCAAAGGCATCTCTATATCCAGATAGTGCAGGTGAGGATGCAACAATTGCGATTTCACCAAGTCCCAGTATAAAGCCGCCCAATACCGCACCTTTAATATTTCCTATTCCGCCTATAACCGCTGCAATAAAGCATTTCAGACCCGGCATGATACCCATCAAAGGAATAAGCTGTGGATACTTAAGTCCCCACATCATACCTCCGATTGCAGCCAAAGCTGAACCTGTTCCAAAGGTAAAGGAAATAATATGATTGATATTTATACCCATCAGTTTTGCAGCGTCATAATCCTTAGAAACGGCTCTCATTGCCATGCCAGTTTTTGTTTTGTTTACGATATAATTTAGTATGACTAAAGCAATTGCTGTAATGATAGGTATGATGATTGTTACGATTGAAATTGAAACATCTCCTACTTTCAGTATATGCGAAAAAATAGGAGCTATTGGAAATGCCTTAGGTCTGCCTCCGAATATTACGATAGCCAGATTTTCAATCAAGAAGGAAGCCCCGATTGCAGATATCATAATGGAAATTCTAGGTGAGCTTCTTAATGGTCTGTATGCAGCCCTTTCCAGAATGATTCCTAATAAACAAGTTAAAATAATTGCAATTAAAAAAGCTGCCCACCAAGGAAGTAAAAAGGTTGTTACGCTGTAAAATGCAATATAAGTTGCCAGCATAAATATATCTCCGTGAGCAAAGTTAATAAGCCTTAAAATCCCGTAAACCATAGTATAGCCTATAGCTAACAATGCATATAAGCTGCCAAGGGAGATACCATTAACTAAATGCTGTAAGAATATTTGAAAACTCATAAATTTTCCCCCAAATCCTGTTTGTTAGTGTTGATATGGCATATGGTATAAATAGAGTAGACTTCCTTATGGAAGTCTACTC
>JAQSYD010000130.1 GCA_029256325.1 Clostridia bacterium | reverse complement strand
AAACTCTAAAAATGGGAGACGTATGGGTGACAATAGTAAACGATATACCAAAGCTGAAAGATCGATTAAATGATATATTGAATAATGTTTAGATGTGAGTAGCTGTTATTAAAAGCTACTCCTTTTTCATAATAAATCATGTAATAAGGAGGTAGTATATGCAAATAGAATGCACTAAGAAATTAGCTGATGCAATGAAAATACAGCTTGAAACTGTAGGGAATACAGCGTATGAACCATTCTATGATTGGCATGCCAACCTGTTTACGTTTGAAAGGCGTAAGGCTGTTATATTGATGAATAATGCAACGCGGTATTGTATTGTGTTGTATGGATTGAAAGCAGAACACTTTAAGAAGTTCGATAGCTTAGTCTTAGACTCTATTGAAGAAACCTTGATAGCTGAGGGATTCGCTTCAGATAAGGTAAGGAAATATATTGGAAATTGCGGAAGTGTGAAATATACAAAAACACATGATAGGAGTATAATAAGTCAAATAAATGAATTTCTCATCCATATTACATGGAAGATAGAATACCATCTACCGAGCGAAAGATTAAACCTAGTAGAACTAAACAAATGGGCGGGTGAGTTAATATGTTCTTCATTAGGTGGGATGTATCCAATAGAATTATTAAGAAAAGAAATTGAAAAACTTTAGACAATATATGCTAACAAGAACACACCATCCATTGTGAGGCCGTAGCTTTGGTGGTTAGAGGGATATAATATTAAGTTAGGATAGCTCTGCTGAGATTTAGTCATTAGAGCTTTATGCTGTGCAATAAGTTCTTAAGCGTTGTACTGGGAACTTTAAACTACCTGACTGTCAAAGAAGCTGAAGTAAAACGGGGCATTACCGGACGTATGGTGAATTACTATTGCTCTTCAGGATGATTTAAGTGGTGCAGGAAAAAGGAAACCTGTAGCTTGTCTCAGATAATACTGAATAGGAGGGAAAAAATGAAAAGAATACTACTCCTTGAAGATGATCTAAGCCTGATTGATGGGCTTTCCTATTTATTAAAGAGGCAAGGCTTTGAGTTGGATGTTGCCCGAACCATAAAAGAAGCTAACGCAGTTTGGATGGATGGCAAATATGATTTGCTGATTCTGGACTTATCACTGCCCGACGGCTCCGGCTTCGAGGTATGTAAAAAAGTGCGTCAGGTTTCCAAAGTTCCAATCATCTTTGTAACTGCATCAGATGAAGAAATAAACATTGTTACAGGACTTGATATTGGGGGGGATGATTATATCACAAAACCCTTTAGGTTAGGTGTGCTCCTATCAAGAATTAATGCTCTGCTGCGGCGTGCAAAGAATTTTGGAGAGGTTGACACAGAAATCAAATCCAACGGGATAAAAGTAGTATTATTACAAGGACAAGTCTATAAGGATGGAGAGCTTTTGGATTTAACAACAGCAGAATACCGATTACTTTGTCTGCTTATGCAAAACCCTAACATCATACTTTCCAAAGAAAAAATCTTGGATAAGCTTTGGGATGGAGATGGGAACTATGTTGATGATAATACGTTGGCTGTGTATATCCGTAGGCTGCGAATGAAAATAGAGCAGAACCCCGGTGATCCACAAATGCTGTTGACCATCAGAGGCATGGGCTATAAGTGGAACGTAATAAGTTGAGGTGGCGCAATGAACATTTTTACTAATAAAGATATTCAAAATTTTTTTATGGTAATATCCTGTATATTGGGTAGTTTTATTGTCCTGTGCCAATTTATCATATGGCTATTAGGGGGTGCGCTGAACCTTGCGATTTTAATTCTTTCCCTTCTAATTACCCTATGCATATTAGGCGTTTGCTTTTTATATATTCGGAAGCAAAATCAAATTATGGAAGATGCCATAACACAAATTAATTTATATCTTTCGGGAGAAACGGATGCACGCATTGACTGTAACCGGGAGGGCAGCCTGTATAAGCTGTTTCATGCGGTAAACACACTGGCTACGGCACTCGACGCTAATGCTGTAAAGGAGCAAAAAGTAAAGGAGTTTTTGAAAGATACGATCTCTGACATTTCTCATCAGCTAAAAACACCTCTTGCCGCCCTCAATATTTACAACGGGCTTTTGCAAGATGAAACGGAAGATATAGCAAGCATGCGGGAATTTGCTATTAAGTCAGAAAAAGAAATTGACAGAATAGAAATACTTGTTCAAAACCTCTTGAAAATTACTAAACTGGATGCCGGGTCTATTATCATAGAGAAATCACCCGAAAACATAGCAGATATGATAAATGACATCTATCAACATTTTGAATTTCGTTCCAGGGAGGAGCAGAAAACAATCATCTTATCGGGGTCTGATAATATTGAGCTTTTTTGTGACAAGGTATGGATGACAGAAGCCATCAGCAACATTGTAAAAAACGCCCTTGACCATACAGGCGCAGACAGTCAGATCACTATTGAGTGGAAAAGGCTTCCTGCGGTTACACAGATAACCGTAAGGGACAATGGGAGCGGCATTCACCCGGAGGATATACATCATATTTTCAAGCGGTTTTACCGCAGCCGTTTTTCAAAAGATACACAAGGTATTGGCCTTGGACTGCCGCTTGCAAAGGCGATAGTGGAAGCACATGACGGTAATATAACAGTAGATAGTGTTTTAGGAGAAGGCAGTATATTCGTTATGAGTTTCCTTAACCTTACTAAATTGTAAGCCAGAATTCATGTAAGAGTAAGAAGCAGATGTTAACCTACCTTCATAGAAAGGTGGGATTTATTTTGAATTCATTATTTGAGAAGTATAAGAGATATTCAATATTTCGTGCGGCTATTGTCTGTATAATTGGAACTGTGCTATTTTTCTTCCCGGAATTTTTGCTTAGTGACATAGTCTATATTATTTCCGGGTATACGATTTTCAATGGAATTTTGAGCATTGCGGATTATTTTTTTCGTGAGAAAACACCTCTCGGGGCTGTTGACTATGCGAGACTTATTTTTGTTTGCCTGCTGATTATATTTGGTATCCTTTTAATCGTTTGTTTTCGTTATCACGTTAGTATACTGCCAGTTTATTGGGATGTACTCATGATGATTGAAAGTATTGTTTACTTTGTGATTGTCCTGTGTGCTGACGTAAGTACAAAGCCGATTCTGATTATTCTTACCGAATTCATTCTGATAGGCGGTCTTATCGCAAATATATTTACATTTGGCTTTGGGGGTGTGCTGATGCTTCTTCAAATCTTTGGCACTCTTTTACTGCTTTGGTTTGCAAATGAACTTATTTTTTGCCTGATATATCAAGGGCTGTCAAGTAATAATGCCCAAAGGGGTGAGATGATATGAATTTATTAGAAGTAACTAACGTTTGCAAGACCTATGGAACTGGTGAAACAGCAGTTGATGCATTAAAAAACGTAAGCTTTTCGGTGGCAAAAGGAGAATTTATCTCAGTTGTTGGGGAATCTGGTTCTGGAAAAAGTACGCTGCTTAATATGATAGGGGCGCTTGATACGCCAACCTCCGGCATGGTGCGCATTGACGGTAACGACATATTCAACATGAATGATGAAAAGCTTACTATCTTCCGACGTAGGAACATTGGCTTCGTCTTTCAGGCGTTCAATCTGATACCTGAACTTAATGTCGAGCAGAATATTACTTTTCCTGTATTACTCGATTATAAAAAGCCGGATCAGGCATATGTCGAAGAAATCCTTACGGTGCTGTCCTTAAAGGATAGGCGGAACCATCTGCCTCGCCAGTTATCAGGCGGGCAGCAGCAACGCGTAGCGATTGGTCGCGCTTTGATTACACGCCCAATGTTGATTCTTGCTGATGAACCGACTGGAAATCTGGATAGTAAAAATAGCAGCGAAGTAATTTCGCTTTTGAAAGCAGCCTCCAAACGCTATCAGCAGACCATTATCATGATTACGCATAACCGAAGCCTAGCCTCTACAGCTGATCGCGTGTTACAGGTGTCAGACGGTATCCTCACAGACTTGGGGGGATACATCGAATGAAAAGTTATCTTGGCCTTGTTTCTGAATATGCAAAAGTACACAAAAAGAAAAACAGGCTTACAGTGGTATGTATTGCTATATCCGTCATGCTGGTAACAGCTATTTTTGGTATGGCCGATATGAGCGTTAAGGCTCAAATCAATGAGTATATCCACCAAAATGGAAACTTTCACGCTATCATTACAGACATATCAGACAGCATTGCCGAACAAATTGACAAACGAGGCGATGTAAAAATATCAAGCTTCTTGGGAATGGCTGAAGATACAACTTTCCATGGGAAAGAATTGTTTGTTCAAAGCAGCAAACAGGACATGGCAACGCAGATGAATCTGGATGTAACCGAGGGTACCTATCCGGTTTCTCCTAAGGAGGCTCTTCTTGATAGGCAGGGGCTTGAGCAATTCGGCCTTTCCATCGGAAGCACGATAGAGGTTACTTTCAGCGATGGGCAGGCACGGCAGTATAAGGTTACCGGAACATACGGTGATTTCTCCAGCTTGAAGGGAAGCGATGCCCACGGTCTTTTTCTGTCGATGGCAGGTATGCATGCGCTTCCATCCGATTTGTATGAGGAATATTATTATATACAATTCAAACGCGGTGTGAATATCAACCGGGCACTTTCAGAAATCAAAGCAGAATATGGTTTAGCAGAAGAGCAGGTTTCTACAAACACCAGACTGCTTGGACTGATGGGTCAGAGCGACGACTCATCGATGCAGGACCTCTATTTGACGGCGTTTATCCTGTTCGTCCTTGTTGCGATGACAGGTACGTTTATGATTGCCAGCAGTTTTAATATGAGTATACTGGAAAGGACACAATTTTTTGGCCTTCTGCGCTGTCTTGGTGCTACCAAAAAACAAATCAAACGATATATCCTGCTGGAAGGTTTTCAATATTGCCTGAAAGGAATTCCAATCGGGTTACTGATTGGATGCGGGGTATTGTGGATAGCGATTTTCTTCTTAAATACGTTGAGTTTGCAGGATATCCCGCCAATGCCGATGCTGCAAGTGAGCTGGCCCGGCATTGCCGCTGGTACCGTAATTGGGTTCCTAGTGGTTATGATTGCTTCCAGCTCACCTGCCAAAAACGCAGCAAGGGTATCTCCGCAAGCTGCTGTAACAGGAAATATCAACCATACAAATAATAGACAAATAAGCAAGGCATCAAATACAAACCGGTTTCATGTAGATACGGCAATGGGCTTTCGCCACGCTTTTTCCAATAAAAAGAGTATGGTATTGATTGCAGGCTCGTTTGCAATAAGTATTATATCGTTTATGTGTTTTACAGTCCTGATTACCTTTATGAACCATGCTTTAAACCCTTTAAAACCTTATGCACCTGATCTGTCTGTTAGAGGAGCGGAGGATTCGATATTGCTTGACCATTCTCTTATTGAAGAAATAGAAAGAATTCCGCACATTCAGAAGGTATACGGCCGTATGTTCTATTATGATATTCCAGTAAATGATAAACAAGGGGCTAGCACTGCTATGTTGATTTCTTATGATGAGCCGCAATTTGAATGGGCTGAAGAAATGCTGCTTTCCGGAAATCTTGATGATGTTAAGAATGGCAACGGCGTAATGGTTGATTATAGGCAGTCGCAGAAATTCAACTGGAGTGTTGGGGATACTTTTACTCTAAATATATTAGGAGAACCTCAAAATGTTCAAATTGCGTGTATCATATCTGATGTGCCATTTGATGCGGGAAGTGATGGATGGAACATCGTTTGCTCTGAAAGCACCTTTACTGCTCTGACCGGAAAATCGGATTACACTATCATCGATATGCAAGTTGATGAAGATGTTTCCATACAGGTAAGAACACTTATTACACCGGAAATGCAGTTGCTCGACAAACAGCAGCGTAATAGTGAAGTCCAAACAGGTTACTACACTATGGCGGTATTTGTTTATGGATTTTTAATGGTAATTGCGCTGGTTGCTCTGATTAACATTATCAATACAGTAAACGCAAGTGTTTCCAGCAGAATGAGCAATTATGGCGTAATGCGAGCGGTAGGTATGTCCGTCAAGCAACTAAAAAAGGTGGTTAGAGCCGAAGCCGCAGCTTATGCTATATCAGGAAGTATTACTGGGGGTGTTTTAGGGTTGCTCCTGCACCGCTTCTTCTTCAGAATGCTGATTACATCTAACTGGGGGCAGCTTTGGGAGCCGCCATTAGCGGTTTTAATCGTTACAATAGCAGCAGCAATTCTGACAACATTTATTGCAGTAATTTCACCGGCAAAGAAGATTGAAAAAATGAGCGTTGTTAATGTAGTAAATGCCCAATGAGGCAACATAAAGTTAAAAGGTGTAATTTATAGAGCAAACGTCCCGAAAGGCAAGGATGTAAAGTCAGGGTCTAAGAGTGAATGCATTATGACAGCCTAGCTGTTGTAAATGATTGTGTAAGGGACATGGGAACAGGTACCATGTCCATATGCTAACAAGAACACACCATCCATTGTGGGGCAGTCGCCTTGGTGGTTAGGAAGTAAAGTTAAAATTATAAAATCCTCTGTTGAATATTTTCAACAGAGGATTTTCTGTAAATAAGTCTATAAATTCTATATCTGAGACAATATTGTCTATTGTGAAAGGGCTTAATCGCAGCAAAATCGCTCTATGCCTAGTAGCAGGATCCTAATAAGGTTTCTTACTTCACCCTCAGAATAATCTGAGAGCATTTTTATCTGAAGGGCATTTAGCAGTCCTAAATATATAATATATATTAAATCTGCAATTTGTTTGGGATCAATACTTCTTTTTACCTCACCCTTTTCTTTTGCTTTATTAACATAATCAATTTTTTCTTGATAGATATCTGCATTCATCCTATCATACTGTTCTTTGATAGGAGACAGCTCTTCTACAGTATCTATGCCGAAAAAAAAGTTTGTACCAAATCTGGTGTTTCTCTCTGCACAATCATAAATGACATCCTCCATAAAGTTTATGATGTGCTTATCCTGAGAAATGATTCTGCCATGTGACTCACGGACATCCTTGTCGAAACGTTCAAAAGCAGCCTTGTATAAACCGTATTTATCCTTGAAATGGTAATAAACAGGTCCCCTAGATATTCCGAGGGCATCTGTGATATCAGTGAGATTTGTAGCAACATAACCCTTTATAGAGAAAATCTCAATTGCTTTTTTTATCAATTCATTTGCCATACTTTTTTCATTTATGTTCATGACTGCTTTCGACCTCCTACATGATATCTGTATTATTTTAACACATATTTTTTTCTAATACAAATACAGTATCAAAATGTAAACCAGCTCGCTATGGTAAGTATATCTATGAAGAATTAAACATACATGCATGTTTAATTTTTATTAAAATATCTGAAAAGCTAATTAATGAATTATGATTTGAGATATGTAAAATGAGGCATATCAAACCTTTAAGGCTGACATAGTACAT
>JAQSYD010000129.1 GCA_029256325.1 Clostridia bacterium | reverse complement strand
TATTAAGTACAAATTAAAAAGAATATAATCAACTCTGGAGTTGTCTTATAAACATCCTTTGATGAAGATAAAAAATAGAGGAGGGATTTCATGGACAAGAATAAAATTCTTAAAGAACAAGTGCAGGAGCTAGATCTGGATGAAATTATAGCAAAGTATGACAAAGAATCAAACTTTAGAAAGCTCTCTGGCTTTGCAATGAAGTTTATTACAGCACTCGCAATTATGTTTTCATTATTTCAATTATATACCGCTATTTTTGGTGTATTACCGGCACAGCTGCAAAGGTCAATTCACCTTACCTTTGCCTTTGTATTAACTTATCTGATGTATCCATCCAGTAAGAAAATGCCTAAGAACAAAATGCACTGGATCGATATTACCTTGGCTGTTATATCCGGGCTTGTAGGCTTATACATCGCCTTCAATTATAACGGTTTGCTTATGAGAGCCGGGGATCAGACACCAATGGATATTTTTGTAGCCATCCTTGCAGTGCTATTTGTATTGGAAGCTGCAAGAAGAGTTGTTGGATTACCCATAGTAATAATTGCCAGTGTATTTTTGCTTTATGCAAAATTCGGCGCATATATGCCTGGCTTCTTTAACCACAGAGGCTATTCTGTTGAGAGAATAGTAAGCCATATGTATTATACAACGGAAGGTATACTGGGAACACCTATAGCAGTTTCCGCAACCTTCATATTCCTATTTATACTATTTGGCGCTTTCCTGGATAAGACGGGAATAGGTAAGTTCTTCATTGACCTTGCCAATGCCATTGCGGGAAAAGCAGTGGGCGGACCGGCAAAGGTTGCAGTACTGAGCAGTGCACTGACAGGTACAATCTCAGGCAGTTCAGTTGCAAACACAGTAGGTACTGGAAGCTTTACAATTCCACTTATGAAAAGCTTGGGTTATAAGCCTGAGTTTGCAGGTGCGGTAGAGGCAGCAGCTTCAACCGGTGGTCAGTTAATGCCGCCTATTATGGGAGCTGCGGCGTTCCTAATGGCTGAGTTTATCGGAATACCTTACAGCAGTATTGCAAAAGCTGCAGTAATTCCGGCATTACTTTATTTTACAGGAATTTGGATCATGGTTGATCTGGAAGCAAGAAAGACAGGCATGAAGGGTCTTGATGCATCGAGACTTCCAAAGCTTGCAAAGGTTCTTGGAGAAAGATGGTTCCTGTTATTACCTATCGTCGTTATTGTTTACATGCTTATGAGCGGTACAACACCCATTAAGGCTGCCCTTTTTGGAATTTTATCAGCAGTCATTGTAGGCATGATCAGAAAAGAAACAAGAATGAATTTGAAGACATTCCTTGAAGCATTGGAAATGGGTGCAAAAGGTGCCTTGGGCGTTGCAATAGCTTGTGCTTGTGCAGGTATAATCGTTGGTACTGTAACACTTACAGGCTTAGGTCTTAAGATGGGGAATGGACTTGTTGCATTGGCTGGCGGAATGCTTTTACCAACGCTATTCCTGACCATGATATCTTCATTGATACTTGGAATGGGTGCGCCAACTACAGCCAACTACATTATAACTTCTACCATAGCGGCACCGGCACTATTGAAGCTGGGCGTGAATCCGTTGACAGCACATATGTTTGTTTTCTACTTCGGAATCATCGCTGATATTACACCACCAGTTGCGCTTGCTGCATTTGCAGGTTCTGCAATAGCAAAGAGTGATCCGATAAAAACGGGTATAAATGCCAGTAAGCTTGCCATAGCGGCATTCCTGATACCATATATGTTTGTAATCAATCCTCAGTTGCTGCTAATTGATACAACGGGGCTTGAAATCGTTCAGATAACAATTACATCCTTAATAGGTATGTTTGGTATAGGTATTGCTATGGAAGGCTATATATTAGGAAAAGTAAATGGAATACTAAGAATTATATTCTTGCTCGGTGGACTTGCGCTTATAGATCCGGGCTTGTATACTGACGTGATAGGTATTGCGATAATAGGCTTTGGAATATTCTATCAATGGTTCAAGTATAGAAGACCAACAACACATCAAGCATAAGAGGCGATATCAATTAAACATAAAAAAACGGCATGTGATCATCACATGCCGTTTATATTTATTAGAACAATCCGGAAATAACTCCATTCTCGTCTATATCAATTTTTTCTGCTGAAGGAACCTTTGGCAGTCCCGGCATAATCATAATGTCTCCTGTTAAAGCCACGATAAAGCCGGCTCCGGCAGATACTCTTACTTCCTTTACAGTGATCTTGAAGCCTGTTGGCCTGCCCAATAAGTTTGGATTATCGGACAGTGAGTATTGCGTCTTCGCCATGCATATCGGATGCTTATCCAGACCTATCTCTTCCAACTTCTTAATTTCCTTAGAAGCCTTAGGTGTAAATACTACATCATCAGCACCGTAGATTTCTCTGGCAATTTTGCCTATTTTGTTCTTTATGCTGTCCTTCTCATCGTATAGGAAGTGGAACTCGTTGGCTTGTTCTGCAGCTGCAACAACCTTATGTGCCAGATCTGCACCGCCTTCTCCGCCTTTTTCCCACACTTCGCATAATGAGGCTTCGACGCCTAGCTTCTTGCAGTGTTCTTGTACAAGCTGAACTTCGGCAGCAGTATCCGTAGCAAACTTGTTGATTGCAACGATTGCAGGTACGCCGAACTTTCTGACGTTTTCAATTTGCTTTTCCATATTTGCAAAGCCTCTGTTGACAGCTTCCAGATTTTCCGCTGTAAGCTCTGTCTTTGGTACACCGCCATGCATTTTAAGCGCTCGTATCGTTGCTACAATAACAACTGCTGCAGGTGCCAAGCCGCCTAATCTGCATTTGATATCCATGAACTTTTCAGCGCCAAGGTCGGCACCGAAGCCTGCTTCTGTAACAACATAATCAGCAAGCTTTAATCCAAGCTTTGTGGCCATGATGCTGTTGCAGCCGTGAGCAATGTTTGCGAAAGGTCCGCCGTGTATAAATGCAGGTGTGTTTTCTAGTGTTTGCACCAGATTTGGCTTTATAGCATCCTTCAAAAGCAGTGCCATTGCACCTTGAACATTTAATTGCGATACAGTAAGAGGATTGCTGTTATAATCATAGGCAAATACGATTCTGCTTAATCTTTCCTTCAAATCCATCAGACCATCTGAAAGACAAAGTATCGCCATAACTTCAGATGCAACTGTGATCATAAAACCATCTTCTCTTACAAAGCCATTGGCCTTGCCGCCTAAGCCCACCACAACCTCTCTCAAGGCTCTATCGTTCATGTCCAATACACGCTTCCATACGATTTGCCTAGGGTCAATTTGAAGGGCATTGCCATGGTTGATATGATTATCGATGGCAGCGGACAATAAATTGTTTGCTGCAGTGATTGCGTGCATATCTCCTGTAAAGTGAAGGTTGATGTCCTCCATTGGAACTACCTGAGCATATCCGCCACCGGCAGCACCGCCCTTAACACCGAATACAGGACCAAGTGAAGGTTCTCTAAGTGCTATGCATGCATTTTTGCCTATTTTGTTAAGTGCCTGGCCTAAACCAACTGTAGTTGTGGATTTTCCTTCTCCTGCTGGAGTGGGGTTGATAGCTGTAACCAATATGAGCTTGCCATCTTCTTTACCCTCAAGTCTCTTCCATATGTCATAGCTGATCTTTGCTTTGTATTTGCCGTAGTTTTCTACTTCATCCTCTTGTATGCCCAGTTTAGCTGCAACTTCATTGATAGGCAGCATCTTGGCCTGTTGAGCTATTTCTATATCTGATTTCATAAATAAAATTTCTCCTTTCAGATTAAATTGAGGGCAGACACATGGGTCATCCCCTACGGTTTAATATACTATGTAGGGGCAGACCCATGTGTCTGCCCGCGATTTTACTCTAATATTCTATTTTCAAGTACCTGATTCATGCTGAAATTTTCTAGTCTCAAATAATATGCTGCTGTATCTACAAGAGCTTCCATAGGTGTAAGACCAACGATTTCACTGCCAACAATATTTACGCCATAACGTGCAGCCTCAAACTTAACGGTCTCAAACACCCTGTAAAGTGCAGTTTTTGTATAGTCTGTCATGTTGATGGAGACCTGAACGATGCCTCTTTCCTTCAAATCAACACCCATAGCTTTTGTAAATCTAAAACCACCGGAAATGTGTCTGATGCATTTTGAAATCTTATTGGCTATTTCTATATCGCTTGTAGCCAAATTGATATTAAAGGCTACTAAAGGCATTCTAGCACCTACTACTGTAGCTCCTGCTGTTGGATGCTGCTCTGCAGGTCCGAAATCAGGCTTCCACTCAGGCAGTTTTATCTTTTCTTTGAAGCCTTCATATTCGCCTTTTCTGATGTTTGCAAGATTTTCTCTTTGTGGACTGGATGCAGCTTTTTCATATAGGTAAATTGGAAGATTGTATTTGCCTGCCAGTTCTTCTGCAACCTCTTTGGCAAGAGCAACAGATTCCTCCATGGTAACATTCTTAATAGGTATAAAAGGAACAACGTCTATTGCGCCCATTCTTGGATGCTCGCCTTGATGCTTGTTCATATCAATATTTGCTATAGCAATACCTGCTGCTTCCACCAAGGCTTTTTTAACGGCTTCCGGTTCGCCTATAACAGTTACAACCACTCTGTTGTGATCCTTGTCCGGATTATAGTCTAATAACTTACAGCCCTCCGTTTTTATAAAGGGTGCTACAATCTTTTCAATGACATCCATGTTTCTGCCTTCACTAAAATTAGGTACACATTCAATTATCCTATTAAACATTTTTCTCCTCCTCAGTTGTCTTTTACTTGTATTTACATGATTATATATATCTGTTTCTTATGCTTTATACCCCGCAAAGCGTTGTCATTCTGAACGCAGTGAAGAATCTTATCTGGAAGCTTCCATCTGCAAGATTCTTCGTTCCTCAGGATGACAGCAAAGCTGGTGTTTGACTCCAGTATGCTTAGAATGTCATTCTGAACGCAGTGAAGAATCTTAAGACCCTTCAGTCATACTTCCTTCAGGATGGCACAGTATATGTAAAGCCTATTTCTTAAATACCTTGGCAACCAAATCCTTTACCAAATCTTCCTTTGGTACATAAGGGATGGTAATATGGCCAGCCCCGGCATAATTTTTGTTGTATTCTATACAAGTATCTATGGAGTTCTGGTTACGCGCCCAGGAACGTCTGGCAACGCCGCCCATAACATCCCACATCATAGCTGACTTGATGATATTGTCAACCCGCTCAGAGCCATCCAACACCAGACCAAAGCCGCCGTTTATGGACTTGCCTATGCCTACGCCGCCGCCGTTGTGCAGAGCGATAAGGCTCATGCCTCTTGCTGCGTTGCCTGCGAAGCACTGCGTGGCCATATCTGCCATAACATTACTTCCGTCCTTTATGTTGGAGGTTTCACGGAATGGTGAATCAGTGCCGCTTACATCGTGATGGTCTCTGCCCAGCATGACGGGACCTATTTCACCCTTTCGCACCATTTCATTAAACCTAAGCGCTATTCTGGTACGGCCTTCAGCGTCCTGATATAATATTCTCGCTTTGGTACCAACTACCAGCTTATTTTTCTTAGCATCTCTAATCCATATATAGTTATCTCTATCTTGACCACGTCTATTTGGATCTATGCAGTCCATAGCCGCTTTATCTGTCTTATCAAGGTCTTCATCCCTGCCGCTTAAACAAACCCATCTGAAGGGACCGTAGCCGTAATCAAAGAGCTCTGGACCCATGATATCCTCAACATAGGATGGGAATATAAATCCGTCCTTTTCGTCGATTCCATTCTTAGATATTTCCTTTACGCCGGCATCATATACAGCTTTCATAAAAGCATTGCCGTAATCAAAGAAGTAGGAGCCTCTTTCTACCAGTGTCTTTATCAGTTCAAAATGAGTTCTCAAGGATTTATCCACCAATTGCTTGAACTTCTCTCTGTCTGTTGCCAGCAGATTTGTTCTTTCATCAAAGGTAATGCCTTGAGGGCAGTAGCCTCCATCATATGCCACGTGGCAGGAGGTTTGGTCTGACAGCAATTCAATATGCAGTTCATTATCAACTGCATATTGCAGTAAATCTACGATGTTGCCATGATATGCAATGGATATGGCTTGCTTTTTCTCCATATATTCCTTTGCAGTATCAAACACTTCCTTCAGGTCATCGGATATCTTTGACACCCAGCCTTGATCAAATCTGGTTTTTATACGAGATAAATCTACTTCAGCGATGATGCCTACTCCATTGGCAATTTCTATCGCCTTTGGTTGAGCGCCGCTCATGCCTCCTAAGCCTGAGGTGACAAACAATCTTCCTCTAAGGTCCTGATCGCTTGGAATTCCAAGCTTTATTCTTCCTGCTGTAAGGATGGTATTGAAGGTACCATGAACGATACCTTGTGGACCGATATACATCCAGCCGCCTGCCGTCATTTGACCATAGTTTGCAACACCCATTTGTTCAGCTATTTCCCAATCCTGTTGATTGTCAAACATGCCGATCATAAGAGCATTGGTTATGATAACTCTTGGGGCATCGGGCTTGGATGGGAACAATCCCAAAGGATGACCTGACTCGATAACAAGAGTTTGGTTCTCTGTCATGACCTCCAAGTATTTTTTAATCAGTCTATATTGCAGCCAGTTTTGACAAACATGGCCCGTTTCGCCATATGTAACAAGCTCATAGGGATATAAGGCTATTTCAAAGTCCAAATTGTTATCAATCATCACTTGAAAAGCTTTTCCCTCTGTGCAGTTGCCTTTGTATTCATCAATAGCTTTTCCGAAAATTCTACCTACAGGACGATATCTGTATGCATATACACGTCCATATTTTACAAGCTCATCTAAGAATTCAGGTGCCAGTACTTGGTGCAGCTCCTCCGGCACATATCTCAGCGCATTTTTAAGGGCAATTTCAGTTTGAGATTGAGATAATCTGAAGCCTCTATTTGGAGCTCTTCTAATGCCGGTCTGAAATTCTGGCATTGTTGGCAGCTGGTGGTCCAGCTTGATGGTCATTGCATTTGCAACATTTAGATTGTCAATCATTAAACTACCTCCTTGTATTAATTCAATTACATATTCAAAAGAATTTGCTATATTTTGAACATTTCTATACTATTATATATTACCACAAATTAAGCAAAAATCGTCAACAAAGCGTTGAAGCGGTCGATAAATTTTGGTTAACAATTTTAAAATAAAATGTGGAAGATTTTCCATGTTTTATTAAGTTGTAAATATATGTAAACCAAAATTTATTTTATTCCACAAGAAGTCCAGAAGCCTTGTGGCACAAGGACAAGCAGTGATTTTCATGAATTATGTCATTAAACTGACATAAAAATATTTAAATAAGTGATTGACTAACAAATTTGAAATTTGATATAATATTTATTTTTATTTGACATATAATATAGGATATGATAAAATTAAGATGTTGGGAAGGAAGGTGGTTTTATGGCTACAA
>JAQSYD010000006.1 GCA_029256325.1 Clostridia bacterium | reverse complement strand
CCAATGACCTCATAACCATATTTAAGTATCGCTGTTCTTGTTACTGCACGTATTACTGCGTTTAGCCCGGGACAGTCTCCGCCCCCCGTAAGAAGTGCAATCTTCTTAATCTTATCTGTCATATTTTTCCCTCCTGACTTTAGTTATGTTTATTATACTATTGGATTCTGAAAATTCAAGAAAAATATGCAGAAATAATTTATTGAATAGCAGTATATTTTTATCTTTACTAAAAGGGTTGCAAAAAAGAGCCTTGGCATAACCAAAGCTCTTTGTAAATTATCATTATATTTCAAACTTCATGATTTCTTTGTTCAGCTGTTGTGCCATAGAGCAGTCTGCTGAGAAGCAGAAGCAATGCCTTCCATGACAGAGGTTATTGCCTCTTTTTTCTGAATCATTGAACTATTTAGCTTATTGATGCTTTCAATCTCAGCATAAATCGTTGCAATCGTTGCAGAAATTTGAGCAAATACTGCTTCTGTCTGTGAAACCGCTTCTTCCTGATGCTTAGCAACCGTTTTGGATGACTCCATGGTGGTTACTGCGTTCTTAGATTGTGCCTGTATCCCCTGAATCAGTGTTCTTATTTGCTCTGCTGCTTGTGAGGACTGCTCTGCAAGCTTCCTTATTTCGTCAGCCACTACTGCAAAGCCTTTCCCGGCTTCGCCTGCCCTTGCAGCTTCAATCGATGCATTCAATGCCAGAAGATTTGTTTGTCCGGCAATCTGTCCTATGGTACCTATGATAGCTCCGATTTTATCCGTGCTGCTGTCCACACCCATGATGACTTCCCCTAAAAGCTTTGATGCTACGGTGCTCTCTTCAGTCTTATCCGTCAATATCTTTACTGTGCTTATCCCTTTTTCATTAAGGCTATTTGCTTTTTCAAACTTTTCAGTGATGTTCTCTACCGAACCTACTACTTGTTGAATATTATCAGAAAGCTCACTTGTCCTTTGCATACCTACTTCAGTGCCTCTAGCTTGATCGTTGGCTGCTTCAGTAACCTCACCAATCGCTCTGACAACCTCTTCTGTAGATGCATTAGTCTGCTGCGCCGCAGATGCCAAGGAATCAGAAGAAGAAGCAACGGAGGTAGAAATATTCATCACATTTTGCATGAGACTTGACAGGTCTTCTACCATATTATTTACTGTAGCTGCAAGTTGTCCTATTTCGTCCTTGGACTTCACTTTACACCTTGTCTTAAAATTACCTTTTCCGATACTCTCCAGGTCCCTAGCTAACATTGAAATAGATTTAGCTATTAAAGTTGTAACTAAAATACCTGCAATTACAGCAATAACCCCAATTCCAAGCCCGGATAATACTGTAGCATTTATGACCTTCTTTGTATGTTTATCTACTTCATGCTTGCTGAAAGTCCCCATGATCATCCAGTCGACCTTTGTATTCTCTACTGCAATAGCTACTTTGCTATCTCCTTTAAATTCATATTCCAGAGTTCCATCCTGTCCTTTAACAGCAAAGTCAAAAAGCTCCTTGACAGATATTGGTTTTCCAACCAGCTCAATGTCCTTATGATGTAGAGTTTTTCCCTGCTTATCAGCTACAAAGAAGTAACCGTCATCACCAAGCTTAGTAGCTTGAACGATTTTCATAAATACATCCAAAGATATATCCGCTCCAACAACTCCTGTTAATTCACCTTTGGAGTTTTTCACAGGCTTGGCAACTGTAATGACCATATTACCTGTACCTACATCTACATAGGGTGCTGTCCATATAATCTTGTTTGCCTTAATTGCATCCTGATACCATGGCCTGGAAGTCGGATCAAAGTCTGCCGGTAATCCTACTTGAGGAAATAAGAACATTTTCTTTGTATGTGTACCCAGATATACAGTTTGTATATCTGGATGCGCTTCTTGATAATTTTGAAGCGCATTAAACAAGTATATATGCTCTTCTTCAGGCTTACTCACAATATATCTGTAACGTTAAAATTATTGCTTAACATTTCTATATTTTGCTCATTGCTAATAAGAAAAGTGTCTAGGGTCTCATTAAGCTTGGCTGCTATGATCTCTGAGTTGTCCACAAATTCTTCAATCAGTACCTCTCTAGAATTTGTATAGCTGAAAAATCCCAGCGTAATGATGGAAATAGACAATAGTCCTACAATCAATAGAATAAGCTTTGCTTTGATAGAGAACTTTACAGTTCGTGCTGCATTTTTTGCCATTAAATTTACCTCCAATTTTTTATTTTTCATGAATTAAATGAGCCTTCAGAATTGTGAATATTTCCACACAGTCTATGTACAATCTTACATACTTTCTACATAATACTACAAATTTTTTACATTTTCAACAAACATTTTAATGGTTAAAAAATAAACAGAATTTGCTAAACTATAAATCTTTTTCACACTTTACTTCATTAAGATACGCATTTATTATTCATAAATAATTTGTAAACTATTGCTTATACAGCATCATTATGACTACATTGACACAATCTCTGCAACATAAAAAACACCACGAATCAAAAAATAAATGATAGACAAATGAAATTCAAATAGAAGGTGGAGAAAAAAATGAAAAAGCTATTGATTAGTTTGTTACTAGTAACAGCAATGCTTGTTTGTGTGGTTTCGGCACAAGAAACCGTAACCTATACGGTTCAATATGGAGACAGTATGTGGAAAATTGCGGTGAAGTATCAGGTTGGAGTAAGTGAAATCATATCAAGCAACCCGCAAATATCAAATCCTAACTTGATATATCCAGGGCAAAAGCTTACAGTTCCTACTATGCAGGGTATAAAAGCCTTAGAAAGCGAAGTCGTAAGATTGGTTAATATAGAAAGGTCAAAACAAGGCTTGCAGCCTTTAAAGGAAAACTGGGAGCTATCCAGAGTTGCGAGATATAAATCCGCTGATATGGCATCAAAAAACTATTTTGCTCATGAATCACCTACCTATGGATCTCCCTTTAGGATGATGGAATCCTTTGGCATCAAGTATTCCTCAGCAGGTGAAAATATTGCTTATGGACAAAAAACACCACAGCAGGTCATGACTGCTTGGATGAATTCACCAGGGCATAGAAGCAATATCATGAGTCCCAGCTTTTCACAGATAGGAGTAGGTTATGCAACAAACAAGAATGGTGTTCCCTACTGGACACAGATGTTTATCAGACCTATTCGCTAACGTATCCCCTATAAATAAAGTCGAGGGCAAATGTTCCTCGACTTTTTATTATTATAAGTTTTCAGGATCCTTATCATGGAATACTCTATCCGATGTTTCTTTTGTTTTGGTGATTTCCTCATGGATCTCATTCACCTTGTTCATAATGACCTCAACTTCATCAGCGGGTACATTATAATACAAAATCAAATCCTCAAATCTCTTTATGATTTCAATAAGCTCTTTGGTAATATTTACAAAGCTTTTAACATTCTTGCTTTTTACCAGATTTCTAAACTGTTTAATATCTACATCAATAACTTTTACTAAATCTTCAACATTCTCATAGGATCTTATCGCCAGTGGATAAGGCTTGATCCTTTCCAAAAAGTATTTGTTTTTCTTATTCAAATTATATACATACTCTACAGGTATGCCCTCTATTACAAATTTAATATAGCACATCTTGCTATTGATCTGTTCTACCTTGGCTCCCATTTGGATTAATTTCATTTCATGTTGACTCGCTTCAAAGTTCAAATAGTTCATAATACAGGCACCTCTTTATAAATTATATTTATATCGCTCTAATACCATTATATAGCATATCCATTAAACATAGAATAGCAGTAAATAAATCGTACTAATGATTATCGATACAAGCATCAAGGGGAAGGCAAGCTTCAGATACTGTAAAAATCCGATCTTCGTACCTCGTTTTTCCAGCATACCTGCTGCAATTACGTTGGCAGATGCTCCTACGATTGTACCATTCCCGCCTAAGCAAGCCCCTAAAGCTAAGCTCCACCAAAGCGGCATCACATCGATACCTGAGATGGCCTGCATATTTTGTATCAAAGGTATCATGGTAGCTACAAAAGGTATATTATCTACAAAAGCAGATGCTACTGCTGAAAACCAAAGTACTAACATGGAGGTTACTCGAATATTACCCTCCGTTAATGCGACCAGCTTTTCTGCAAGCACCTTAATTACGCCTACTTCTTCAAGGGTTCCAACCAAGATAAACAGCCCGACAAAGAAGAATACAGTACTCCACTCAATTTCCATCAGCACTTCATCGGGATCCACCTTACTAACCAAAAGCAGCAATACTCCTCCAAACAGCGCTACTGTCGCTGATTCTAGATGAATAGTCTGATGAAGTATAAATCCAAGAATGGTGATGCCTAACACGATACCACTCTGTATTAAAAGCTTTTTGTCCTGTATCGTCTTATGCTCATCAAAACCAAGTACTTTCTTTTTATTTTCTTCTGTAACTTTGAATTCTTTCCTAAAAATAAATTTCATGATAAACAATGTAACGATAAAGATCACTATCACCACGGGAGTAAGATTATACACAAACTCCATAAAGCCCAGACCAGTAGCACCACCAATCATAATGTTTGGCGGATCTCCTATTAACGTTGCTGTACCACCGATATTAGCCGAGAAAATCTCTGCGAATAAAAAGGGGAAAGGATTTAACTTCAATGTATCTGTAATAACCAAAGTTACAGGTGCTATCAATAATATCGTTGTAACGTTGTCTAGCAACGCTGAAGCTACGGCTGTAATCACACAAAACATTAAAAATATCTTCCAAGGATCTCCTTTTGATGCTTTCGCCGTTCTAATAGCGATATATTGAAATATACCCGTTTTTCTGAGTATAATAACAATTATCATCATTCCAATCAATAAACCGATGGTGTTAAAATCAATAACACCAAAGGCATGCTCTTGGGGTATTACTTGAAAAATAATCATTAATACAGCACCAAATAAAGCAATAACCGTTCGATTGATTTTTTCCGAAATGATAGCTGTATACGTAAGTATGAAAATTATTAGTGCAATAAACACATGATTCTGTAGCAATTTTCCATCTCCTAACCTTATTTTAGTTACATATGCTAATATAGCACTAAAAAATATTAATGCAACCTTATAAAACCGTTTATACTAGGTAAAAATCGTCAAATGCAACAAATTATGCAGTTTACTATCAAAATCCTTTGTTTTCATTCAAAAAGGCTTTTATAAGCATCCAAATCTCTGATAGAATTTAGTTCCTTGTCTGATTTCATAAATTCCAATAGCTCAGGGTAAATCTCAAGGGCTTTTATTACATCCCTCAAAGCTGCTTCCGGTTTATGCAGCTGTGCATAGCAGCAAGCTCTGTTATAAAATAAAGACGCTGCTTCAGGATTATTCTCTATACCCTGAGTAAATATCACAATGGCTTTTTTATACTCCTTTTCCTCGATGAATATGACGCCGAGGTTTAAATAGCTATAGGAATAGTATGGCTCTTCTTCTATGGACTTATTGTAGTATTCCTTTGCCTCCTCAATATTTCCCAGCTTTTTCAGTATCACACCCATATTAAACAAAGCCTTATAGTGCGTTGGTTCAAGTAGTAACGCTTTTTCTGTGGCTTCCTTGGCCAGCACATCTTGATTTTGCTCCTCATAAATAACGCCAAGATTCACATATGCCCAAAAGTCCTCCGGATTTAGCTCATTTACTTTTTTATAATTTTCAACAGCCTTCTCCTTTTCACCCTTTTCATCATAAACGTTGGCCAGAAAAAAATAGGCTCTATCATACTTGCCATCCAGCTCAATCGCTTTCTTATATAATCCAATGGCCTCATCATATTGCTTATTATTATCATATATCATTGCCAGCCCATAATAAGCTCTGGCATCTTCAGGATTTATTGCGACTACTTCTTGGAACTTCTCAATGGCAAGCGGCTCTTTACCCAACTCATCATAAAACACTGCCATATCCAGAAGAAGCTCTACATCCCTGCGCCCTTCTTTTAACTGATAGGCCTTATTATAAAACACTAAGGCCCTATCTATGTCGTTCTCATCTGCAAATTTTTCTGCCAGTATCTTATAATTGTTTACCATGTAAGCATTATTCTTCATCACAATCTTCCCCGTCATAGAAATCCAAATAGGAATACTTCTTGTCACCCTTTTGCCAGCCCAATATGGCTTCCATATTTACGTTTTCTGCCGCCTTGAATAGCTTTTTATCGAAATTCTCAAAACGACCTTTTAACTCTTCTATAAGTGCCCTAATTTCATAGCGCTTATTGCCGATTTTCTTGGCAGCCACCATGCAAGCACAATTAAGTGCCTGTATGCCGCTATTTTGTGTAAAGCTTATTATATCCTTTTCCTCAATATAATACATGGGTCTGATAAGCTCCAAACCTGCAAAATTTGTGGACTTAAGCTTAGGAAGCATCGTCTTGAAGCTGCCTGTATATGCAATATTTAAAAAGGTTGTTTCAATCACGTCATTGAAATGATGTCCTAAAGCCATTTTGTTGCAGCCTAGCTCTTGTGCTTTGTTGTATAATGCCCCTCTCCGCATTTTCGCACACATATAGCATGGGTAGTCCTTCGCGATTCTATCCACTACATCAAATATGTAGGATTCAAATATCTGAATTGGAATCTCCAAATGCTTGCAATTGGAGATCAACAGTTCCTTTATATTTTCATGGTATCCAGGGTCCATCACAATAAACTCCAGCTCAAACTTTATGGTGCCATGCTTTTGCAATTCTTGAAAAAGCTTTGCCATTACAAGACTATCCTTGCCTCCGGACATTGCAACTGCAACTCTGTCTCCATCAGCTATCATCTTATAGTCCTTAATTGCTCTAATAAACTTTGACAACAAAACCTTCCTATAACCCTTGATTATACTTCTTTCTATTTCATTTAAGGGCTTTAATTCCCCCAATGGCAGCAGCACATCACAGCCGCTTCCTGCAATTCCACTCATTTGTTCACCTCATATTAAAATGTTTAATTTTATACATTATATATACTTTTCTCAGAAAATCAAAAATTTAACCTGCAAAAAGTCCATATAAACAGACTACCTTGCAGGCTTATACATGTCAATACCTTATCAATTTTTACTTTCAGCTTATCTGGCCAGTGCTTGACCTGCTTTGTAGGCTTTATGCATAAGCTTTTTCTGCTTTGCTGCGCAGCCAGGCTCTATGCTGCCGGTAGCAATAATATCCCCAGCATAGATCAAACCCATGGCTTTAAGCGCATTTCTCATATAGCGATAATACCTCTTAAAAAACACTGCTAATGGAGCCGCCTGTGAATACACAAATAACAGCTTTTTGCTGCCGTATCTAGGTTTATGGCTGCTATCAGTTAAGGGATAAAGTCTATCCAGCAAAAGCTTGGTCTGTGCAGACACCTGATGTATAAATATCGGTGAGCCTATAACTACAGCATCTGCAGTCTTTATTTCCTCATAGACCTCCACCATATCGTCCTTTATAGGGCATCCCTCATTCTTACGACAATAAAGGCAGTTTTGACAGCCTCTGATGTTCATATCATTTAAATAATATATCTTCGCTTCTGCACCTTGGTCTATAGCTCCTTTTAAAACCTGATTTACAACATCACTGGTGTTGCCTTTCTTCCTGGGACTTCCTACAAATGCTATAATCTTTTTCATGCTGCACCCCACAAATTTATGATAAGAACTTTACCATTATATTTTTTACTTCCGCCAATGAAGCATCAAACCTTTGCATCTCATCCGGCTTCAGATTAGTAAGCTTTATTTTCAGATTCTCTGCGATCCTGGCTTTTTGGTTGCCTAGCTGCGCGAATCCTTTTTCTGTAAGACCAATCTTTACGTATCTCCTATCCTGATCATCCTGTATGCGTTCTACCAGATGCTTGTCTATCAGTTTTTGCACCAAAGGGGTTAAGTTTGATTTGTTTACTTGGAGATACTTTCCTATTTCAGACATAGGCTGTACGCCCATATCCTCCAGATAAAAAAGTATCTGCAGCTGCGAGGACGATAAATCATTTTGCATATTATCCGACTCGGGCTTCATTAGGTCTTTCTTTAATAGCGGTACAATAATAAATAAGCTGTCTATTATGGATTCAAATTGTTTGTTATCCAAATGATCACCTCAAATAAATTTTTAATAATGTTATATAAGTATAATAGTTATTAATGCATAACCATTATACTTATAATATTTCAATTCATCGTATATGTCAAGATAAACATAAAAAACAGCAGAAGCCTACATTTTTTGCATGGCTTCTGCTGTTCTATTCTTACTTTTATTGATGTTCTAAAAGTAGTCTTTCCTTCAGCTCCCAAAGGGACTTGGATAGATCTACATAGTAATTATGGGGATTCTCAAATCTCAAAACCTCTTCCCACAGACTTTCTACCTGCTGCCTGCAATACTCCTTAATGGTATTTAAGTCAGGGCTTTGATATATGCATTGTCCTTTTTCAAATATTTTGATCAACAGCTTCTTTGCGTGGAAATTCGTTACAGTCTTTCTTTTCCAGGTATGCTCCGGATCAAATATTTCGTAAGGAGAATTATCATCTATATGCTCATTGGCTAAGGTTATTACATCAGCTATGGCCTTTCCGCTGTCTCTATCATAGAATCTCCACAGCTGCTTAAAACCGGGATTGGTTATTTTCCCGACATTCTCGCTAATCTTGATTTTTGGTGTTATCACGCCTTCATTTTCAATGGCAGAAAGCTTATATACACCGCCAAATACCGGTTCTGATTTAGAAGTAATCAAACGCTCCCCAACGCCGAACAAATCAACTTTGGCTCCTTGAGTCAGCAGCTCTTTAATCAAATGCTCATCCAGGGAGTTTGAAGCTACAATTTTACAATCCTTAAATCCTGCTTTATCCAGCATTTTTCTTGCTTCTCTGGATAAGTAGGTGATGTCTCCTGAGTCAATTCTTATGCCTTTTGGTCTGAAGCCTCTTGGCACTACTTCCTCCTGGAAGATCTTTATTGCATTTGGCACCCCGGACTTCAATACATTATATGTATCCACCAAAAGAGTACAGTTGTCGGGATATGTTACGGCATATTTCCGAAATGCTTCCAGCTCGCTGTCAAACATTTGTATCCAGCTATGCGCCATGGTTCCAATCGCAGGTATATCAAAATCCCTTTCAACGATGGTACAGGAGGTACCCACACAACCGCCAATATAAGCTGCACGAGCACCAAGCACCGCACCGTCATAGCCTTGAGCCCTACGGGATCCAAACTCCATTACCGTTCTGCCTTGTGCTGCTCTTACAATTCTGTTTGCCTTTGTAGCTATTAGACTTTGGTGGTTTATAGATATCAGCACCATAGTCTCTACCAGCTGTGCTTCAATTACAGGACCCCTAACAATTACAATAGGCTCATTAGGAAAAATAGGCGTTCCCTCCGGCACTGCCCACACATCACAGCTAAACTTAAAATTCTTTAAATAAATTAAAAACTCTTCATCAAAGTTCTTTGTTCTTAAATATTCTATATCCTTGTCCTCAAATTTTAAATTTCTTAAATACTCAATAAGCTGCTGTACTCCAGCCATAATTGCAAAACCGCCGTCATCCGGCACCCTTCGGAAGTACATATCGAAATATGCTATTTTATCCTTATAATTTTGAACAAAATATCCGTTACCCATTGTCAGTTCATAGAAATCTGTAAGCATTGTCAAGTTTGTTACCTTGTTCCAACCCATAAATTCATCTCCTCTGTTGTCTTATGTTAATTTGCATAGTAATACTTATTATTATGTAGAAAAAACTGTATTTTATGTTGAGTCCGCTATAGTTGCCTGTACTATATCTTTAAATACACTATAGCATAATGAAACAAATACGCCAATCACCCACCCCTTATTATAAAGAAGTCTATTATAAGTATATTATAGCAAAATTTGCTGTTTTATTTTGTTATAGTGTGGATAAATATTGGAATAATAATATTACCTGAATTTGAAAGGAATGTTATTATTGAAAATAGATCAATCATTGAATTGTCCTAAATGCAATGGTACTTATTTCACCATGAAGAGAGAAGCCGCTTACTTATACACATATAAAATAAATACGCCTGACACTGAACAATGGAGCAAGGAAAATGAAGGCCTTTCTTTTTTATTTGACTATAGAGAGCAGCTTAGTGACAAAGAATATCTGGAATGTGAGAAATGCAAGGCAAAGTTTCCCTGTGAACTAAAGCTGGCAGATGAAAATGTTGACTTTACAATACTGCAGAAAGCAATCCGTTCTGAATATGTAAGCAATCCGGATTTTTTAGGTTAAAAAAAGCAAATATTATGCTTGATATTCATATAATAGAGTGTTATTATATTTAAAACAATTAAAGGGGACTCTATCATGACAACAATTATAAAAGCACAATTAAATATTGCGATACATCATCATAGGCAGAGTGCTTGCAGCTAGGAATTAGAACTAGGCGCAAGCACTATATGTGTTTGTGCCTACGATGGAAGTAAACTTAGAGCCATGTAGGTGAAAACTTACATGGCTCTTTTATATTTTAAGGAGGTATTATGATGGAATTAAGACTCAAATTCACAGACAAGGAAAACGAATCCTATGAGTTGATCTTAGGAGAAGACAATCTGGCTAAAGGTCTTGTAAAGCTAAAAAATATGCTTACGGGAGAGGAAAAAACTGTTGCCCTTACCGTTGTAGCAGATGCCCTTTGCAAAAACACAGAATCACGCTGTTCAGAATACGTTGGCGGAATTCACTAGCACAATAGGATTGGACAAATTTCAATTTTCCTTCTTTTGAATATATTATACTACGTAAGATTACTACAGCTCACTTTCTATAGGAGGTTGAATATATGAGAAATGTAGAACTCTATACCAGTGAAACCTGTGTCTATTGTCATGCAGCTAAGGAATTTCTCAGCGCAAACAATATTCGCTATACGGAGTATAATATAACAAAGGATGTTCAGGCTAGAAAAGCATTAATGAAAAAAGGTTATATGTCAGTACCTCTTATCATTATTGACGGCAAAGAAATAAGAGGCTTTGATAAGGAAGAATTGTCACAGGCATTAAAGCTGTAAATAGAATATTAACAATAAACCTCGAGCTATTCAACAGCTCGAGGTTTCAATTTAACTACGTTTTTCCTTCATGCGTTCCCTAACAAGCTCCATCAGTCTTCTTGAGGCAGGAGAACGATGCCTATCCTTGTTATATACTAAATTATATGGATAAAACCAACTCTTACCTTTTATTCTAAATTGACATAAGCTTCCTGACTTTAGCTCATCCTCCACTGTTGAAATTGGTACTGCCGCTATACCTAATTCCAGTCTTACAGCTTGTTTTATAGCATCTACATGCCCCATCGTCATGGTGATATTATCAAGCAAATCGATGTCCTGCAATATATGCTGCACCAAATTATATAGCCTTGAGTTCTTTTCATGTACAATAAATTTGCATTTTTCAAGCTCGTGATAATCAACGTATTCGCGTCCGGCTAAACAACTTTTAGGAGAGGTTATAAATATAATCTCGTCCTCAGCCAGCCATTCTACATAAAGCTTGCTATTATATATAACATCTCCGCCCTTGATGGCAAAATCCACTCTATTTTCTAAAATCATCTTTTCCACTTCATAAGTATTTCCTATATGAAGATTTGCAATTACCTCAGGAAAGGTCTCACTAAATTCTCTCATAATCCTGGGAAGCAGATATGTTCCAGGTGTATTGCTAGCTCCAATTTCCACGATTCCTTTTAAATTGCTGTATTTATTCATTAATACGATATCCGCTTCATCAACTAAATCAAATATCTTCTTTGTATATTGATAAAGAATATCTCCGTTTTCTGTCAACGCCAGGTGTTTTCCAACCCTGTCAAAAAGCTTAAAGCCCAAATCCTCTTCCAGCTTTTTTATTTGAATGGAAACGGCCGGCTGACTTATATACAGCAAGCTGGCTGCCTTTGAAAAACTTAATTCCGTAGCTAGTGTATTAAATAATTTGAGATAGCCTAGATTCATAGCTCTTACTTACCTCCAAAGAGTTACTATAAACAAACACTCTCCATTATACTACAAATTTATAAATTAGGGTTACATTTTAAAAACAATTTAGCAAGCTGCTATGACCATGTCAACCCTATGCCAAGGTCTAGTAAAGAAGTAAGTGAAGACAGCTTTTGATGAAATACATTATATCACATTTTATCAAATTCCTATGAGCTATAATTATTGTTTATAGTTATTATTAGTTTTGTAAATTTGCCTTCTCATCATTTCAGTACTATACTGTAAAAAGATATTTCAAATTCGTCAAACTTTACTGTTTTTTGCAGATGCATTATTTTATGTACAAGGGAGTGTAGAAATGGACGGCGTGATTAATGTTCTCTTACCTATTGTTCAAATTGCTTTACTAGACATAGTTTTATCGGGAGATAATGTAGGCGTAATCGCATTGGCTATTAGAAATATTGATCCGAAGAAGGCCAAGCTTGTTAGTATCATCGGAATATCCGGTGCCATTTTAATCCGCATATTCTTTGCTTCAATACTCACTGTAATAATGGATGTTGAATGGCTGCCCATAAAGCTGGTAGGCGGTATATTATTACTTAAAATTACTTGGGACTTAATTAATGAAGATGCCGAGGAGGAGGACGCTAATGTTAAGTCTGAAGGCAGCTTTTGGAAAGCAATAGTTAGTATAATACTTGCTGACATAAGCATGGGACTGGATAATGTTTTAGCCATAGCAGGCGCTGCTCATGGAAGTACAAGCCTTATAGCATTGGGTGTGATGATAAATATACCTATTATATTCTTCGGAAGTCAATTTGTTGCTGATTTAATGAAAAAGCATAAAATTACTATTTATATTGGCGGTGCCATTCTAATGCATACTGCACTTTCAATGATATTGGAGGATCGATTGCTATTGCCTTATGTAAGTCATATGATCGCAGTTATTTTGTCATGGTTGCTGGCAGCTGTAGTTCTTGGATATGGCTTTTATAGGGTTAACCAAATCAAAATTCCTGAAGTTGATATAGATATCGAAAACTAGTCCTATTTACCTTAGATTTGAGTCACATACATCGGTATGGGACTCTTTTTTTGTTTATCGTAACATTATATGCATGTAAATAATACTATGATAGTAAATCTTTGTTTTGAGGTGATACTGTGGAAGTATTAAGATTGGGATCTAGAGGTACTGAGGTTAAGCTGCTGCAAAGTCTGCTTGGCAAAATCGGTTATGATCCCGGAGCCATTGACGGCGTTTTCGGCACAAAAACCCAGCAAGCAGTTATAGAGTTTCAACGGGATAATGGTTTAACCCCTGACGGTGTAGTAGGTCCTTCTACCAGCAAATTTTTCGAGAGTTTTTTAGTAGGCTATGACACTTATACCATACGACCTATGGATACATTTTATAAAATTGCTGCTCGTTATTACACTACGCTTAATGCTGTACTTACAGCAAATCCCGGCTTGAACCCGGCAAATCTGCAAATAGGACAGCAAATAACAGTTCCCTATGGCATAGATGTAGTATTTACAGACGTTGATTATACGTATGAAATCATGGAAAGAGATATTAGAGGTTTAAAAGCACGCTATCCCTTCTTAGAGGTGGGTGTAGCCGGCAAAAGTGTATTGGGTAAAAACTTGTACTACATCAGATTAGGAACCGGCCCTATAGAAGTATTCTACAATGGCTCCCATCACGGAATCGAGTGGATCACGACCCCTTTGCTGATGAAATTTATAGAAAACTACGCCCGTGCATACGCAACAGGCTCAAAAATTCAAGGCTATGACATACGAGAGCTATTCAGAAACAGCAGCATTTATATTATTCCAATGGTGAATCCCGATGGTGTAAATATTGCATTAGACGGACCACAGCCAAGCAATCCCTATTATACTGATTTGCTTCGCTGGAACAATACCGGATTACCCTTTTCTCAAGTATGGAAGGCAAATACACGGGGTGTTGATTTAAACAGAAATTATCCCGCCAGTTGGCAGGAAGCAAAAAATCAAGAGCCTTCCTTAGGTGTAACCGGTCCGGCTCCTACCAGATATGGCGGTCCTGCCCCCCTATCAGAGCCTGAAAGTCAAGCTCTAGTAAATTTTACAAGGCAGCACAATTTCAAATTGGTTATCGCATATCATACACAAGGCAGGGTAATCTACTGGTTATATAAAGGCATACAGCCTCCTAGAGCATTGCAGATTGCTCAGATTTTTTCCAACATCACCGGGTATACCGTTGCCAATGTGCCTTACGAGGCTGCCTATGCAGGCTATAAAGATTGGTTCGTAGAAGTCTACAGAAGACCTGGATATACCATAGAAGCGGGCATTGGCCGTAATCCTGTGCCAATATCACAATTTGATACAATTTATCGTGAAAACGAGGAAGTAATGCTTTTGTCACCCATTATATGAAATGAAAAACCACTATTTAATCAAGGTTAAATAGTGGTTTTAATTTTTAATCATTCATGAATTCCAGCAGGCTCGTTCATATACAAATTATTCGATAAGCTGAGGTTCACTTCCTACAATTTTGTATTTAATTTCTTTAATTACAGTTCCGTCTTGATTCATTTTTTTAAAAATCACAAGATCATACCCATCCTTGGTTTTTTCTTGAGACGTTTCATAGATGTATCTTACTCCGTTTTCAATTTGCTCTATAGTACCTATCCAATAGGGGCAGGTATTTATGAAGGCATCATACTTGCCCAGCTCTGAGAAGAGTTTGTTTGAAGCTTCCACATTGATATTTGCAAGCACCTTGTTCACATGAGCTGCACGCACCTCAGCATTTCTTCCAATACTCTTTAAATAATCAGCTGCCTGTTCTTCTTGCTGCTCCGCAAGGTTTGAATAATAGTGTTGGGCGGCAAGGACTTCCTGCTGCAGCCAACTGGGAAACATCTTTTTTATTGAATCCGTATATCCGGCGCCATCCAGCGGTTCTTTATATTCCAGTAAAACATGATGTCCTTCTTCGCTTTTTCCTAGGGTAATCACCGTTGGTATTGCACCACTTCCACTTATTTTAGTAAATACACCATTTTCAAATCCAAAAGCTCCATAGCTGGCTATTGTATAAACCTTAATTTGAGGACCATCCTCCGTCACTTCCAGTATGATATGCCCTTCTGTTGCAGTTTCCCCAGAACGATAGGCTCCTCCCCTTGCCAATATTGCAAGGCGAATTGCCTCCTCTATACTTCTAGCCCTTTCTTCGGATTTATTCATGCCTATGATGATACCCAAAGAGGGCTTCACTGCATAGCTGAAATTATCGTCACTGGTGATTACGATCTGCTTTTTTCCTAGGCTATTGCCATTTTTATCATATAATGCAATCGTTACAATATGATCTCCTTTACTAAGCTCTTTTGTATTGGCAGATAAAGGGGACCAATATGCTTCTAAACCATAAGGAATCTCTATTTCTTGCTTGCCATTTGATATTCTTCCGGAGCTGGTATCCCAAGTAAAAAGAATTCCTCCATCTGTGGAGTAGTGCACCTTGTCAATATCAGCATCTCCATAGTAAAAAGTTGTAAGCTGTATGCCTGGTGCACTTGACATCGCCAAAGAATATTTTTTCGGAAAAGTACCTACCTTAAACACCAAGCTTTGCAAGAAATTCTCAAAGCTTTCTGCATCCTTCGAGAGATCCCACAACTTTACACCATACTCTTTCTCAAATTCTACTCTTGCAAAGTCGTAGGTGGTAACTTCTCCTCCAACATCTGCTCTATACAGAATAACATCCGCATTTTCAATTAAGGAGAATACCACTGCCGCATTGTTAGAAAGCTTTGCCTTCAATTGCTCCTTGTCAAAGCTTAGAGGTTCAAAAGTATATTCCGCCGTAATAACAAAGGGAGCAATTTTAGTTTGAAGCGTAGTACTTGCAAGAAACTCACCATAGGGCAACCTACTCATCAAATTTACTACCTTACTGTTGTCACCAACATAAGCTGTCTTATATTCCAAAAGTTCTTCTGCATGATAGGACAGCTCTAAGGCATTACTCTCAGTCCTACCCGTGGCAAAAATATAAATTGCTATACTGACTATCAAGATTATGAATAACAATACTGCAAGTATAAAAACCCCTTTTCTTGTTTTGAAAAGGCTTCTTATGGATTCCATATGTACTGCCTCCTTTATTACATCTTCTATAATATCATCTTACCACTTTTCCCTCATTTTTCCAAATTCGATTTAGGCATACCCACTCCACAAAATCAATACCTGTATTTTAATTATAGCCCTTCCTTTCATAGAACCATATTTATCCATAAATATTTATTTGAACAGAATGAATACTTGTTTCCTAAGCAATAATATATATGAGTATAAGATTTTTAAGGAGATGATATCGATGGCGGTAAACAACGCAATGACTGCAGATTTTTTGCGCTCTGCCTATGGCGGAGAAAGTATGGCTCATATGAGATATTTAATATGGGGAGACTCGGCAGAACAAGGGGGATTCCCCAATATAGGAAGGTTATTTAGAGGGGTGGGCTATGCAGAATGGGCTCATGCAAAAAATCACTTTAATGTCCTTAAGCAGCAAGTCGGTGATAGTACTGTTGCAGCCGGAGCAGTATTTGGACATACAAGTATCGTTGAAAACCTTCAGGGTGCTATAAATGGTGAGCTTCACGAGATTGACCAAATGTATCCTGTTTATCTTGAAACAGCTAAATTTCAAGAAGAGAAGGATGCACAAAAGTCCTTCCATTATGCCTTGGAAGCGGAAAAAATACATGCAAAACTATTCCAGGATGCTCAAAATGCTGCTAAGGATGGCAAAGACATTGGCTCCGAAGCAATATATGTATGCCCTATATGCGGCTTTACTGAAATTGGAGACCATGTTGATCATTGCCCAATCTGCGGAGTAAAAAAGGATGTATTTAAATCTTTCTAAGAGTTTAAAAATAGAGCTATGGATCCTTATGGTCCATAGCTCTATTTTTATTGGTTATATTTTATGCCTTTATACAACGATGTTACTATTTCTATTAAAGTAGACAATATAATTACGATTATCAATCCGGTTTTAAGACTATTCCACATATTTAGTTCGCCAATGTTTATCTCAAAATGCTTCATTACCTCTAGTGCAAAATTTGCATTCCAAATATCAGGATTTACAAATATCGATATCGTCAATACTGCTGAAGCTACACTTAAAATTACTACCGGAATGGAAAGCTTCAGTGTCCATCTTCCATAATAAAATTTGAGGGCTTCTTTTAGTATTCCTAATATAAATATGGCAACGAACAGTATCTTAAACCGACTTAAAACTTCAATATTGAAAACCGGAATTACGATTGTATTGCCTGGGCTGCTACTGATGTACGCAGCAAAAGCCTGTGGAGCAAACAAAATTATACTTATAAAAATAGTTGAGAATATAATTGCAAAGACTGTTTCTACCTTGGATATTGCTGCATCCTTTTCGGGAAGCTGCGGCAGTTCTGCTATGCTCCAGCCCTCTTTAATATCCTTTTTATCCAAGAGGTTAACTCCTTTGTATTCTGCTATTGCAAAGGCTGCTGTTACCCAAGCGAAGCTCTGCATCAGAGCTGAAAATAAGATCGCCAAGTAACTTGTTATGATGCCAATTATTCCTTCCTGCGGTTCAAAGAAGCTTCCTACTACTGTTGCAATTGTGATGCCTAAAAACACTGCGCCCAATACTATTTTTAATATAAAAAAGTAGCTTTCAAAGTTTTGCGGTCCTATTAAATACCTTTTTGACTCCCTATAGCTGTCTGCCAGCAGCTCTGGATCCCCTAAGCCCAATAATACTCTTTTAACCTTTTCCTCATAGGGTACATCTTCTTGATGCTGCTCAAGCATATCATCTATCAGTGTCCTTATTTCCTTTGCTATATCTTCTCTTTGCTTGTAAGGCAAACCTTTTGTAACTGCGTATACATATCTGTCGATCAGATTCATTTAATTCACACCCTCCTCATTCATCAATTGATCCATTTTTCTAACCATTTCCGTCCAATGCTGACATAACTTATCATAAATTGTATTTCCATAAGCACTAAGCTTATAATACTTTCTTGGCTTTGCACTTTCTACATCCCAGTTGCTTTCTAAAAGCTCCTGTTTCTCTAATCTTCTAAGCAAGGGATATAAGGTTCCGGCATCTATTTCAACTCCCTTTTCTTGAAGCCGTACAATAAGCGAATAGCCATATTGCTGTTTCTTTAGCTGACTCAATACGCTTATGATGATCGTTCCGCGCCTTAGCTCCAGTACAAGACTGTCAAACAATGCATCTGTATTTTTACTTTCCAATTTAACAACTCCTTAATTTTCACAGCAAAACTTCGTTTATTTTTTGTTCAGGACTCTTTACTATATTTTCCATCTAAATCCATTATACTGTACGCCACACACTATTGTCAATATCATATTAATAATATTTTTTCAATATTATTAATATGCTGCTTGGTAATTTTCTATATACCACTATCACATTTTTACACCTGAAGCATAAATTAGAAATAAGATGCAGTAAAGGAGGGTTGTTAATGCTTATTTATGTGGTTAAACCCGGTGATACTTTGTGGAGAATTGCTGCTAATTATAGAGTCAGTATGCCAAAATTGATTGAAGTAAATGGACTTCCCAATCCAAATCAATTAGTTATCGGACAATCCATCATCATACCAACAGAGGATGTTTTCCACACCGTCATCCCCGGAGAAACTCTATGGCGAATTGCTCAAATCTATGGCACTACCATAGAGTCCATTATTCAGTCCAATCAGATTGTAAATCCAAATAATATCTACCCTGGGCTTTCTCTATATATACCCGCCAGACGCCATCGCATTCTATATGGTGAAACATTGTCTCAAATTGCTCAAAGGTATGCTGTTTCCTTATCAGAATTATTAAAGGTAAATGACATACAGAATCCTAATCTTGTTTATCCGGGAACAGTATTGGTCATACCACGCAAATCGAGACCCGTCATTGATGTGAATGGCTATATTTATTTATTGGGCGAAAGTGCCATACCTATCGTAAGACAGGATGGAGAGCACTTGACCTACTTAAGCCCCTTTGCTTACTTGATTAGGGAGGATGGCACACTTCAGCCAATAAAGGATGATGAGGCAATACAGACTGCGCTGGAAGAAAGAGTTGTGCCTATGATGTCAATTACGAATTTTACTTCTACCGCCAAAGGGGAAAACCTAGCCCATATTGTGCTGACAAATCCCGAAATTGTTGATCAACTATTAGCAAATATCATTACTATCATGAAACAAAAAGGCTATCAAGGTCTAAATATAGATTTTGAAAATGTTCTTCCGATAGATAGAGAACCCTATAACCAATTGCTGCAAAAGGCTGTAGATCGTCTGCATGCAGAAGGCTTCTTTGTATCTACAGCGTTAGCCCCAAAGGTGAGTGGGCAGCAGCTCGGTTTGCTGTATGAGGCTCATGACTACGAAGCTCATGGAAGAATTGCAGATTTTGTGGTTTTAATGACCTATGAATGGGGATGGCGTAAAGGTCCACCTCAAGCGATTTCACCACTAAACCAAATAAAACGTGTGTTGGATTATGCTCTAACTGTTATGCCTAAGGAAAAAATATACTTTGGCTTCCAGATCTATGCGAGAGATTGGCTCCTGCCTCATATTCAAGGCCAAGAAGCACAAACCTTCAGTGTTCAAGAGGCAATTGCCAGAGCTGCACAGTATAATGCAAATATTCAATATGATGCTGTATCTCAATCCCCCTTCTATCGTTATATGGACGTATTAGGGCGTATGCACGAGGTTTGGTTTGAGGATGCCCGCAGCGCTCAGGCAAAATTTGACACAGTCAAAAGCTATGGTTTAGCCGGAATCAGCTATTGGGCTTTGGGATACCCATATCCGCAAAATTGGACCCTGTTAGAAGATAATTTCACAGTAAAAAAACTGATTTAAAATGAAAGCAATAAATCCCCTATGATAGAATTACTATCTTAGGGGATTTACTATTTTATATTTTTCCTATTAAATTGAATAATTTCGTGCTTTGCTGATATAGTTTTTTTCTTCAACATTTTTTAGAACGATTACTAAACAGAAAATCGCAACCAAGTTAACAATTGGAAATACTGTCATCTCAACCATGCCTACATGAACCCCGGCAAGAACCTGACCTATGATCATGGCAGTTATAGCGGTTAACATTGTCAGTCCCTTTATCATAACAATAGAGGACAGCAAATATCCAAAAGGCCTTCTTTTTATAAGCAGTATTGCAGATAATAAAGCAACAGGTACAATAATTCCCAAATCCATTGCTTGAATGACTAAGGTTGTATAATGCTCTAGGCCTATTGGTGTTGTACCGTTTATAAGCGATGGAATAATCTTCCCAAGCCAAAGCATAAGCAGTATAAATGCAATGAATATCTGAAAGCCTCCTATAAACTTGACAGGCAGCCTTGCACTGAAGGAGCTTTTTAAGGCTTCCACGTCAATGGACATGATGCATAGTATAAAAGTAAATAAGCTTAGGGACATCAGCATTACATATACCAGAAACAATGGATTATACATGCACAAAAAGGAATAGGAGATATAAGCATATAAAAAGTAACCTACTGTTCCCAATAGCAAGAGCCTTCCCCTAAGCAGATTTTTTCTTGCTAGAATCAAAGAAATCAGCAGCATTGGAATTCCCAGAATCAGGGTTACAACATCTTGTGCAATACCTTGCGCTGCTAGCGATACTGAATCATTTTGATAGATTCCCTTGCCATATAAGCTTATACTTTCACCACGGATAGATTGATACTGGCGTTCCACCGCAATTTCATTCTGCCCAGAAAATACCCCAATTGCGGATGCTATAAACGCCAATATTGCAATAAGTACAACAAGCACTGTCACTATTTTCTTATTCCTCATATCAAACTCTCCTCAAACAAATAAAGTCTACGCATTTTTTAATGCTTGCGCAAAGCTGTTTATTTTATCCTCTTGTATTGTCGAAGTATCCTTATTTGTCTTAGCAATGACTTTGACGATGGTTTTCTCCATAAAACTCATTTTACCGAATGTATACGCTCCCCCAAAACAGTCTAGAATAATAGCTTTTGACTGCAGCTCCGGCGGATATGCTGCAGCAAGCTCTTGTTTTAAGGATTCTCCCTCTTGGGAGCCGCATATAAATAACCCAATTTTTTTATTTTTTAATATTTCCAGGTTATTTGTACAGAACTCAGTGGCTTCCTTATTCACCTTACCTACATATACTGAGCTTCCAACAATCACCTTTTCATATTGTGACAAATCCATAGACTTTCCAGACCTCAAGTCATATAAATCCACCTTTTCATCAAATTTTTCAGCCAGCATTTCTGCACACTGTGCTGTGCAGCCATGTTTGCTTGCATAAGCAATTAGTATACTCATTTTATTCAACCCCCATTTAATTTTTATTTAAAGCTGTTTCGACAGCCTTTAAGATAACCTTACTGCTTGTTGTGGCACCACTGACAGTCTCTACATCCAAGGATTGCTGTCTGATTACTTCATCTATAACCTTTTCTGCTTTTTTGCCCAAGCCGTTTTCATGCTTAAGGATCTTAATTTCTACGATCTGATTTTGATTTACCTGCACCTCAACAGCTGCCTTAACCAGTCCCCCGGAACATTCTCCGGTATAAGTTCCATCTTCTATCTTACTTAAATCTACCTTACCAATTTGAATGACCGGCAATTCTTCTGACAATCCCATAGACTTTATTGCGAAAACTGCTCCAATCAATAATATAAAGACAGATATAAAAACCAGCCCTACTATTTTCAATATTTTTTTCACTTTACTCCTCCTCCTTTCTTCTCATGATTCCATAGAATAAAGTTCTAAAATGATTCTCTACCAAATCATCTACTTGCTGCTTCGGTATGTCCGCTTCTATCATCAGCTTCATGGTCAAACCAAAAGCAGAAGTCCACATGATCTGAGCAGTTAGCTCTGCATCAAAAGCTGCGAAGCGCCCTTGTTGTATTCCTCTTTTTAAGGTTTCACTTAATATACCAATTGTTCTGCTTTTTTGTGAAATACCCTTTTCAAGGATGATAGTTTTTTGCTTGACCAAGGGATCATCATTCAGCATAACAGCCATATATTCATCTTTATTATCCAAAGCTGCTTTGATATATTTTGTAAATACCTCTTTGATTTCTTCTTCCGGCTCACTTTCGTTTTTTGCAACACTGCTTAAGGAGTCCAATATTCTTTTATATCCCTCTCCAACCAGCGTCTCGATGATTTCATTTTTATCCTTGAAATAATGATAAATAATCGCAGGAGAATACTCTATGGCATTTGTAATCTTACGTATAGAGAGTCCCTTGACACCTTCCCGTGAGATGATATCTCTAGCTGCTTCCAAAATTATATTTCTTATTTCTTCTTGCTTGCGCAGTTGACGTTCCTTAGTCATAATCCATCACCTTATCCTCTATATTAAACGCAGTTTAATTATTTAACATCGTTCAATATAATAATATAACTATGTATTATTTTTGTCAATACTGGAATAACATGGATTTTAAATTTTTACAACTTATTTATTGTATTCCTTTTACTAATACTGCAAATAATATACTGAAAAGGTAAATGAATAAGGAAACTTCCAAATCATATTATATATTAGCAGTATAAACAACACTGGAAAGGGATCACTATGAATCATAAATATGTAATCGGCCTGCCTGCATATAACGAAGAAAAAAATATTGCCAAACTGCTGGATAAGATAAACAGCTTAAAAACTACTTTTGGCAACAGTCTTCATGTTATTATCGTAAATGATGGAAGTACAGATGACACAGAGGCAGTCTTAAAAAAATACAGCAGTCAATTTACGTATATAAACTATATAAACCACCCTCAGAATTTAGGTCTGGGAAACGCTATGAATACCCTTTTGCAATATGCAGTTAAAAATCTTGATGATCAGGATGTTCTGATCACCTTTGATGCTGACAATACTCACAATCCGAATATTATTCCCAATATGATCGATATGCTGTTTCTCAAAAATTTAGATATTGTAATCGCATCACGTTTTACCAAAGGAGGAAAGGAAATCGGCTTATCCCGGATAAGAAAAATATACAGCAGAGGAGCCATGGTATTTTGCAGGCTGGTGTTCCATATTCACAATGTGAAGGACTACTCCTGCGGCTATCGAGCATATCATATCGGTTTTTTAAAAAAGCTCATCGAGCAATATGGAGGAAAAGTACTAAACTCCAAGGGCTTTGAATGTATGGTAGAAATACTGGCAAAGGCGGGCAAGATCGGTGTCAAAGCGGGAGAGTACCCCTTGGTCTTGGAATACAACCTTAAGGAAGGTCAAAGCAAAATGAATGTAAAGAAAACAATTATGGGTTACATGAGGTTAGCCCTAAAGGTGCGCAAACCCAAAACAAGGATTGGAGTCTAAGATGAGGAATATTGCTTTGATACTTACATCCATTATCATGGGTGCAGTGGGCCAGATACTGCTCAAGGTAGGAGCAAACAGGCTGGGAAGTATAAATTTCAATATTGAAGGCTTATTATCAATCATAAAAAACTATTACATCATTATTGGGCTTGTGTTGTTTGGCACCAGCTTTCTACTTTGGGTAAAGATATTGACTAAAAATGATTTAAGCTATGTTTATCCAATGGTAAGTATTAGCTATATCATTATTATATTAGCTTCTAGATTCTTATTCAATGAGCCCTTTACCATCAATAAAATAATTGGGATCATTGCCATCATATGCGGAGTTTTTATTATTAACAAGTAGAAATGAGGAATAAGATTGTCCGGTAGAGTTCTTTATAGAAACAGACAGCTTTGGATAGTTGTCCTGGTATTTCTATTTATATTTATTTTAAGAATACCATATATCAACAACTCTACGGCAGAAATGGGCGAGCTGTGGAGACAAACAGATACCGAGTCTATTGCAAGAAACTTTATAAAATATAAATTTAACATCTTCTATCCTCAGTTCAATTACGATGGAGTCCCTCCCATCTATGTGCAACTGGAATTTCAGATCACTACTTTTTTGATCGCTATACTGTACAAGGTGTTTGGATATCATATTTGGTTAGCCCGTTTGGTGCCTATTAGCTTCTTTATGCTTTCAGTTTACTACCTGTACCTCGTAGCAAAAATATTTTTTCCCATGCCGCAATCTTTGCTTGTCATTATGATATATTCCATACTCCCTATTAACATCTATTTTTCAAGAGCTATTATGCCGGAGGCCGCCTTACTCTGCTTTTTCAATGGTGCCTTTTATTTTTTCCTGAAATGGAGGGATAACCAGCATTTTTCTACCCTTATAATAGCTGCTTTATTTACTTGTCTGGCTATATCACAGAAACTGCCGGCAGCATTTATGGGCTTGGCAATGATAGCCATGTGCCTTGAAAAATACAGTTTCAAAATATTAAAGCAATGGCAGCTCTGGGTATTTGCAGCAATATCCCTTATCCCAAACCTCTTGTATTTTCTATGGTTAGGCACTATTGCTGAACAAAAATTTGTAACCGGCATCGCTGTCAAACATATCATCCCAAAATTCTTAACGGCTATGAATTCAACTGAAGCAATGAAGTTTTTTACCGAAAAGCTTCCGGAAGCTTTTGGAAAACCGATACTTTTTCTAGCCCTTATAGGCATGCTTACAGTACTGCATAAAAAAGAAAGACCCCTTCTTTATTGGGCTGTTGCTATGCTGCTGGAGGTATTATTGATTGTATCAGTAATTAAGTTTAAATACTACCTTATTATGCTGGCTCCAATTCTAGCTCTTTTGGCAGGCAAAATAATTGGCATGCTTTGGAACAAACACTATATCATAAAAGCCGTATTACTGCTGCTTATATTTGCTTTCGCCTATCATTCCTACCTGTCCGTGCAAAAGGAATTCGAAGTTCAGCATTGGCTTATTCAGGCGGCAGAAATAATAGATACCTATACCCAGCCCCAAGACTTGATTATTATCAGTACCTTTCATCCAGTAATATTAACCCTTAGCGATAGAGCCGGATGGCGAGCCAACCTAAAATATCACGAGCACATCCCAAAAGAAATGGTAGAAGAAATGAATTATTATATCCAACAAGGCGCAGATTATTTTCTGGTATATAAAAACTATATCTACAATGACAAAGGAAGTTATCTCAAATACCTTAATGAGAACTTTGAGAAAAAAAGCTATGGTAAAGACTTTGTCATGTATAAACTAAAATGAATCTTGCAGCAGCACTAAGTGACTAAACATTCGCAGATCATGAAAAGTCCCATGTCGAGGGCTAAGCTCGACATGGGACTTTAATATATTTTTAGTGATAGTTACTTGTTGATCATCTGTCTAACCGGCCTTGCCTCAATATATCCCCTATACCCTGCCGGCTCCAGCTGAATTCTTGGTGCGTCCTCATCAGCCCACTCAAAGCCGTATATTTTAGGGTCATAGCTTTTCATTGTCTCCCATATTTCGGAAATTGCCTCTTCAAACTTTTCATCCTCAAAGGGCTGGCCCTGGAAAACCATCATCTTGCAAGGCGGCAGGTCAATCATATCAAAGCCCTCCGGAACTTCACCGGCATAATTGGCAGATACCTCTACCCCTTGAGCATATACGGATGTGCCGGGTCTTACCATATTCTCAGGCAGCCACATTCCTACAGGTTCATATATGGCATCCTTGATGCTGGAAAGTAATCCCCATACATCGCAACCGACCTCATCGCAATATTCAAAATAATGAGTTGCCTTGATGCCCCTTTTTAAAATCAGCCTTCTTGCCGGTCGATCAACAACTTGAACAAACACGGTATTGGTTTTAGGTTTTTCTATCATCCTATCATCTCCTTTTTGTAAAGTAAGGTAATATCCACGGATTCGGTTGGGCATAAAAAGCTTAATAGGCGGGGTCTTTTTGCTGTAATAATGCGGTGTTACGCCAAATTGCTTTGAAAAAGCCCTGGTAAAACCTTCGTGGGAATCAAACACAAAGTCAAAAGCAATATCAATAATCTTTTCATCATTGTTATCACGAAGTCTAACCGCCGCATGAGATAACCTAAGTGCCCTGATATACTCAAACAAGGTCTTTCCCAAAAGCTCCTTAAAAATTCTCGCAGAATGCCATGGTGAATACCCCGCAGCCTGCGCAATCATATGCAGCGTTATAGGCTCTGTAATATGCTGTTCAATATAATCCTGCATGCGCTGAACAGCATTTATTTTTTCCCAGCTTTCCATGTACTCACCTCCTACTTAAGGATAAATGATAAAGGATGTCCTATTCTTGACTTTAATTGCTATATTTCTACCCATAAAGGGATTTCTACAGTAGCCTTGAACAAATCTCCATCGATATCTATTTTAAACCTTCCGCCCTGCAGATTCGTCAAGCCTTGTGCTATTGATAAGCCCAAGCCCGAACCCTCTGCCGTTCTTGAGGCATCCCCTCTAACAAAGCGTTCTGTCAATTGTTCAGGAGAAATCTCAAGAGGAAAAGCAGATATGTTCTTTATTGTTAAAACCCCATACTTCTCATTCTTTTCAACACTAATATACACTCTGGAGTTCGGCATAGAATATTTCAATGCATTGGACAGCAAGTTTTCAATGATACGCCACAAATATTTGCCGTCAGCCAATACAAATACATCCTTTTCTACAGTATTTGTACGAATATCCAAGCCTGCTTTTTCTATTTTTTCTTCATATTCCCCATAAGCCTGCATCACAAGCTGATGCATATCAACCTTTTCTGCAGTTACGGATAAATTTCCGCTGGAAGCTTTACTGGCTTCGATCAAATCCTCTATCAGCTGCTTTAGCCTTGCTGATTTTTCTTCTAAAACCATAACATATTCCTTCGCATTTTCATTTTTCAACTCTTCTTTTTTAAGCAGATCAACGTAATTTATGATGGATGTCAGGGGTGTCTTTAAGTCATGAGAAACATTGGTGATAAGTTCCGTTTTCATTCTCTCACCCTTTACCGCCTCTGCAACAGCCTTTCTCAAGCCTGACTGCATCCCTTGCAGATCTTCTGCAAAGCCTGCAAAAGCTGCAGACATTTCCTTTGTATCCAAATTATAATCAAGATTGCCCGAAGAAAGTTCTTTGGCAGCTTCCATAATCTGTGCTAAGCTTCTAAGAGACTTTGCAGCAAAATATACTGCAGCAATGTTGAATCCCAGCAATAATAGCCCTGAAAACAAGAATTCAAAAGCACCATTATATCGCCAGGTTGATAAAAATATTGCGAATAATACTCCATTGATTGCACCATACCCTAACAACACAAGCAATGTCCAAGCTTTAAAAAGCTTGCCCCTAAAAGCCAATACCACATATTCCTTAGCTGCGCTATAAAGCTTATAGGTCAACGAATTTCTTAGTAATTGCTTCTTCTTAAACTGTCGAACCATCGATAATATATATGTGAGACCAATGACTAGATCTATGCCAAAAATAATGGCTGCGCCGACAAACATAATTATTGTGCCGCCGTTGGATACTTCTGTCACAATGGCTATAGATAGTACAGCTGCAAGAAAAACCAGAAGCGTATGAACATCTGTATAAATTCTGTCCACCGACAGGAGGTTAACCTCTCCACTTTGTTCTCTGCGTCCTGCAGCCCAAACCAGATAGGCAAAAGATGCCAGCCCAAGGATGATTGAAGCGATCAGTGCAGGTATCATATAGGGTATACCGGCTTTAACCCTAGAAAAATTAGTGAATTCTTCATACAGTGCATCCCCTGGCTTTAAGGGTTCCACCACAGCTGTATGAACCTCATAGTTCGTTCCTGAAAGCATTTTTGCTATATCATCTTGATACCATAGATTATTGTTACCGGATACCCCCTGTTTTAAATATAAATAGGAAGGCTGTTTTTTCAGCAATGCCACACGATCGGCTGCATTTACATTGCTGATAACCTCTCCCGTAGCAGTGTTTTTTATATAGTAAGAAAAATTCACTGTACCTTCTAATCTGTTTTTAATGACCTGATATCGCTCCGCATTGTCTGAAACAGTGCTTTGAGAAGCGCTGGAAACAATGATTCCAGGTTCATTTCTTAACTTAATCTGAAGCTCTATGGCATTATGCACAAGTCTTGAGTATTCTGAGTTAAAACTATTTGTTGTATAATAGCTGCTATTGTGCATTACGTCTTGATTGTAAATTAAAAATATCCCACTAGCTGCTGCGCTCATAAAGCAAAGCCAAGCCAGAATAACTGCAATCACTTTTGTGCCGGTTAAATATTTAATATTTTTCAATTTTATATCCAATACCCCACACCACCTTTAAATATTTTGGATCCTTTGGATTTATCTCAATCTTTTCTCTGATACGCCTAATATGCACTGAAACAGTGTTTTCAACTGAATAGGAAGGTTCATCCCATACATGCTCATATATTTGTGCGATGGAAAAAACATGCCCGATATTTTTCATTAGAAAAAGAATGATTCCATATTCAGTGGCTGTTAGTTTAACGATTTCTCCGTCAACACGCAGCTCTTTTGCTTCAGTATCAAGCTCCAAGCCGCCTGTTTTAAGTATATTGTTTTTGACAGCAATACTTCCAAGAGAAGTATAACGCCTCATTTGTGATTTTACCCTTGCCATGAGCTCCAAAGGATTAAAGGGCTTTGTCACATAGTCATCGGCACCGAAATTCAAGCCTGTTATTTTATCTGTATCCTCTGATTTCGCTGAAAGCATAATAATGGGTATATTCTTTTCTTCTCGTATTTTAATGGTCGCAGATAATCCATCCATTTCAGGCATCATGATATCCATAAGAATAAGATGTATCTCCTGCTCCGCCAATGCCTTTAGTGCTTGAATCCCATTAGTTGCCTTTATGACCCCATAGTTTTCATACTTCAGGTATATTTCCAAAGCATCCGCAATCGCCTTATCATCATCACAAACAAGTACATTCAATTTATCCATAGTGTCAACCTCCAACGCATATTTGCTGTTTCAAAATTCATCACCTGCCTCAGTTAAATACTAACAGGCAATCCTTACAAAACATTTGATATAAATCTTAAGACTTTCTTAAGATTTATATCAAATGTCTTACCGGAAAGTAAATCCTGACAACTATGGTGCCAGGCACCACAGTTATCAGGATATGAATATGAACAATTATACAACACCGCTTTCCATAATACTAAAACTCTTTTTTTCACAATCAATTTCTGCCAGTGCTCCATAGGGCAACACACACATAGGCGCTGTATGACCAAAATTCATATTGTACAAAATAGGTAGATTTACAAGCTTCAACTCTTCTCGTACAACCCTTATGAGTGCATTTTTATACTCTTCATAATAAAGATTATCATAAGGCTTGGCAAATATGATACCTCCTATACTTTGTAAAATACCTAAAGACCCATAATTGCGCAGCCAATACTCCACATAGGTAGGATCAGGCTTATCCTCTGATGTCTCAAAAAAGAGAATACTGTCTTCCCAAGCCTTCAGCTCAGGCCAAACTTCAGTCCCCTTCAACATCTCCATCACTTCCATGCAGCCGCCGATTAAACATCCTTGCACCTTACCTTTTCCCTGCAGCAGCTCATAGCCTGTATGTGGCTGCACTGCTCTCCGGATATTTCTATTTTTCTCTTCCCACGGTAAATACTCACTGGTCCAAACTGAGGATGGCTCAATCTTACCTATCATTGAATTGTCAAAAAGAGTTTTTTGAACCCAATGCTTCGTGTAATCAAACATCTGTACATTTTCTGCAAATTCTGCCAGTACCGATGCTCCATAGAAGCTTGATATGCCTGCCTTTCTGCATATAAAATGAGTAACTGTCGTATCAGAATATCCTATAAGAATCTTGGGATTATTCCTTATTACATCATAGTCTATATAAGGCAGCAATCTTACACTTTCAGTACCGCCTATGCATGTAAAAATACCCTTTATAGATGGGTCAGAGAATGCTTTCATCAAGTCTTCCGCTCTTTTTTCAGGATTCTCATAGATGTACTTTGTTCCCTTTAGAGTATTCGGCATTTCTACTACCTCTAAACCAAATTCCTCTTGCAGTCGTTTTTTCCCCACCTCGTATCTCCAAAGTATATCCTCATCACCAGCTCCACCCCAGGATAAGCTTATTGTGGCAACCTTGTCGCCTTCTTGTAATCTCTTAGGTTTTATTAAAGACATAACCCTCACCGTCCTTACATTTATTATAGCTTATTTTAACATAACCTGAATCTGTGGTGCCTGGCACCACAGATTCAGGTTTTCACCAAGGTCTAATTAAAGTCTTATTTGGATTGTTTGATGGTTTCTAATCCGTGTATCAGGCTTTACATGACAATTGTCTATTTGTATTTTACCGCAATCAATCCATAGCTTTACTTGAGTTCTGCTCAAATCTGTTATATGCAGTGCTAATAATTTATCCAGCCGCTGTCTTTCATTTATATTCTTTACATATATTTCAATTTCCTGCAAGCCGTCTGCTATAGCTTCTGCAAGTATTAGCTCCTTTGGTGTCTCATACTGGAGTACTTCTTGCGATTCCTCCTCAAGAAAACCTTCAATATCTGTATGCGCACTGTAGCTCTTAAGAAGCTTATTCCAAGTATGTTCTTTTTCACATTTATAAATAGCATATTCATATATGGTCTTGCCATTGGCGTTTCTTCTCCGCTTCTTAGAATCTGTAAAAATTACCTTTCTATTGCAATTATGGCAATATCGTTCTATCTTATCTTGGGCAATCGCATTGAACGCCCATTTCAAAGTCAATTTATTCATCATAACCTCCGTTCTTTACTCTATCCGTTTGCTGTCATAGCATTAGTAACTGGCATAAGTTCACCTTCTTTCAAAAACAAAAAAAGACTGCAAATAGTAAACAATACAAGATTGTCTATTTGCAGTCTTTTTTCATAGCAAGTAACCCTATAGTGATGACCTATAGGACAAAAAATAAAACCGTACCTGCAGTACGGTTTTATGAAATAAGCATATGTTTCATCATAAATTTAAAGACTACTATAGCACCGTTATACTACTTTGTTGAATATAAGAAAACATCAAAACAAGCCAGTCAAAGGTATAAGTTTTTGACAAGGCAGGAAGCTGTTTCTCAATATTAAATTAACTATTCAACAAAGCATATTGCAGGTAGCATCATATTGTTGTCTCCTAAATTTATTCATGTTATAGTTATTGCATTGTTCGTAACAACAAAACTATACAATACCATTCTAAACTTTATTTCGCCATCATTCCATGGAAACATTGTTTTTAATCAAATAACCTGATAACTATAGTGCCTGGCACCATAGTTATCAGGTTATTAAAAACTCTGTTCTATTGAATTACTGTAGCTTCAAGTTTTTGGGGAGTAAGATATTTCACTACTGCTTCAGCAAGGCTCTTCGCCAATTTCAATTGTTCGTTATCATCAATCAACCATTCAAATTCATTTGGATTTGGAATAAATCCACTTTCCAACAAAACGGATGGTGTCCATGTTCCTCGAGTCACATATAGGTTTCTTACATGAAGACCTTTGCTGTTACGGCTTAATGCAGTTATTGTATTGTTAAATACCATATCTGCAAGAGGTTGAGCCAATTTTTCCTTGTAGAATACTGAGAAACCATCCACTTTGGATATATCTACATTATCGCCCATGCTGTTTGCATGAATGGAAATAAACATATCCGGCTTTGCATTTCTAGAAGCCGTCAGACGCTCATCCAGGGTTACATCCTTATCTGTAGTTCTTGTCATAAGTACTATTGCGCCAAGCTTCTCCAGCTCTGCCTTTGTCTTTATTGCTGTGTTAAGATTTATTGTTTTTTCAGGATACTTCAATCCTAAAGGACCTATGGCACCTGGGTCACTTCCTCCATGTCCCGGATCCAGCATGATTGTAAGACCCAGCAGTGGCTTTAGACCTTCTTTTAGCTTTACTGGCCTTTTAATGTTTAAGTTTAAGCCTGTTGCTGTCTGTTCAATATAATAGCCCTCGATGCGTTGATCGCTTTTTAAGGTTAAAATATATTGAGCTTTATCATCATCTTTAACCAACTCAACTTTGGAGAAAAGAGAATTCTCCGGTAATACAGGCAATGCTGTGGCATATGCCTTAGAAATTTGAAGTTTCAGGGTAACTCCATCAAAGGCCGATATAGCGGCTGCATAGCCCGACATATCAAGCTTTAATGCATCCCATTTTTCTCCCGTTACATAGGCAGCATTCGTAACTACCGAACGCAATTGCATATCTGATGTATAGGTCTTAACGTCTTCTTTTTTAACATATAAGCCAGAAGATAGTCGTATATAGTTGCCGGTGATTGCAGTAATATAGTCAACCATGCCGCTGTATAGCTCATTTGCCGCTCCATTTACAGTGGTTGGTGTCTGATATGTGTTAATAACACTCTTGTTCACTTCAGCATAAAAAGCAGTGTTTTTCATGATTACGCTTATTGTCCCCGGTGCTATTCGTGTTTTTGCCGGTCCGCCATCATACATGGTATATTCTGGTGCGCCAAGGTCTACAATTCTAGGAGCTCCTTCATAGTTAGGAATTGTATATTCATAAGTATATTTATCAGCATAAATTCCTTCTCCACTTGGTTTTATATTGGCAGCCTGCATTGGATATGTTTCAGTTCCCAATTTAACTGTCACTATAGAACCATAAGGTGCTTGCGCCGTAAAGGTTATCTTTTCACCCGGACTTCTATATTCCTGTGTTTGCGGATATGCAGAACCGGCAGGAATCTCTGCTACGGTCATTTTAGCCGGTGCAGCCGGAGCAGCTATTTGTCTATAGATGGATCTTGTTGTGTAAGAACCATCTTGCGCAAAGGTTAATATATTCTGTCCATTTTGCAGCGGCACCAAAACGCCAAAATATCCATTCTTTGAACGTCCTTCAACAACCTTGCCATTTAACAGCAATGGCTTGCTGGGATCTGAAGAACCGGTTATGTAAAACTGATTAAGACTTGTTTTCAAACCGGTTGTAGGACGAGCAACATTTACTGGTACACTTGCTATGATACCGTCCTTCTGTTGGTAAAACCCTTTTACTACTGCTGCCAAAGACGGTCTATCCTTAAAGGATTTATAGCTGAAGAATATGCTTCCATCTACTTCTGCACGCTTGGCATTGAATTGCAGCTGCTTTTCAATCTCTGCTACTCCATACCAAGGGCTATCCAGCGTTGCATTGTTGGATTTATAGGCAGCCTGCCCAATGTACAAGTCAACTCCGGTATCCTTAACGACATCCTCCCACCAAGCTACCAGCTTGCTGTAGTCTGCAATTGTGAAACCAATATTCCAATAGATCTGCGGTGCGATATAATCTAGCCAACCCTCTTTTACCCATTTTCTGGTATCTGCATAATGGCTGTAAAAGGATTGATTTCCTTTTGTATCACTGCCCAATGCATTGGTCGCTTTATTTGCCCATATCCCAAAAGGACTGATTCCAAAGCTTACATCCTTAGAAACTGCTTTGATGGCTTTGGACAAATCGCGCACCAGCGTATCCACATTTGCTCTACGCCAGTTATGTATATCTGTGTAACCTGTTCCATATTTTTTATATGTAGCTTCATCGGCAAAACTATTTCCAGGATAAAAGTAGTCATCAAAATGAATGCCATCTACATCATAGTTTTGTACAATTTCTGTAATACCATCTATAACAAGCTTTCTAACTTCAGGGATTCCTGGATTATAATAAAGATTTCCATCCGGATGCTTAACAACCCATTCAGGATGCAGCTTAGCCGGATTGTTAGGTGCTAAAGAATTAAAGTCATGTGCCGGTTCATTGCCAGCCTTTTTAGTTACTCTGTACGGATTGAGCCACGCATGCAATTCTATTCCTCTGTTGTGAGCTTCAGTGATCCAAAACTCAAGAGGATCAAAATTATCAGCAGGCGCTACCCCTTGGCTTCCTGTTAAGTACTTAGACCAAGGAAAATATTTGGACTTGTATATTGCATCAGAGCTGGGACGCACTTGTAAAAAAACTGCATTCATCCCCATATCTTTTGCATTATCCAGTATTCTCAGAGCCTCGCTTTTTAACACTTCAACATCTGTTGTCGGTTTGGTGGGATAGTCAATGTTTACTACAGTTGAAACCCATACTCCGCGAAAATCAGTCTTTTCTGATGTACCTGGCTCACCAAAAACCATAAAAACAGGCAACATCATTGAAAAGATGACCAAGGTAATAATAGTTCTAAAAAAATTCTTCATACACTACTCCTTATCATTTTTATACAGAGAAATACTTTATATATAACTTTAACATTCACGCCGCAATAACCTTCCTGGTAACGGATTCTTAATATAATTGTAACCTGATTGTTAAAAAAGTGTCTATAAATTCATAAACTAGCAGATCTCTGTATAGGGTGCCAAATTATACTATTTCATTAGACTCATAATATTCCTAAAAGTTTCAGGAAAAACAAAAATGTTCTGCTCCTTTTTAAAGGAGCGGAACATTTTTATAGGAATTCCATGGAGGAAATATTTATTCATGTCGTAAAGCTTCTATGGGATTTAGGCTAGCTGCTTTGTATGCCGGAAACATCCCAAAAATAACACCGACTATTAAAGATATGCCAAAGGATAAAAGCATCCAAGGCACTGAATACACCGCTGGAACGATATCCATACCTTCTATGACAAACTTAATGATACCTACACCCATCATAACCCCTATGCAACCTCCAATTCCAGTTACCAATACAGCTTCAATAAGGAACTGCACAAGGATATTTTTCTTTTTCGCTCCAATTGCTTTTCTGATTCCTATTTCCCTTGTTCTTTCAGTTACGGATACCAGCATGATATTCATAATTCCAATACCGCCAACCACCAGCGAGATTGCTGCAATTCCGGCAAGTACTGCTGTCATACTGTCCGTTACCTCATTTAAAGTAGACAATGTTTCTGCCTGATTAAAAACTCGATAGGCAGTTTCATCTTTGTATACCTCAAAAAGCAAGGAATTTAGTTTTTCCATTGCACTATCTATGGTTTCAGGGGTTGTTGCTTGTATAGAGAAATTTCTGATTGCGGCGGATTGCAGCAGCCTCTGCGATACAGTTACAGGTATAATGATTTGATCATCCTCAGATTGATCTTGACCGCCCCCCCGTTCTTCCAATACGCCAACGATTGTAAAAATCTGTCCGTTTATTTTTATACTTTGTCCGAGAGGATTCCCGCCCTCAAACAATTCATTCACTACTGCTGTTCCAACCAAAGCAACCTTTTGCAAATAGTCTACATCCATATCTAACATAAACCGTCCGCTTTGTACATGGACACTTTTTATCTCTTCATATGCCGGACTTGTTCCTATTATTGATGTTTCTGTATTTTTTGTTCCATACTTTACAGTGCCATTCGAAGTAACTTGAGGGGCTATGGCTGCTATTTCCTCACTGTTTTCTTCACTGAATTTCTTTAATTCATCATAGGATATGCTTCTATTGCTGTTTCTGCCAACAATATTAATTTGAATTAAGTTGGTTCCCAACTGTGATATTGAATCTGTTACACTTTTGGTGCTTCCCTGTGCAAATGCAACGGCAACTATGACGGATGAAACTCCTATGATTACGCCTAGCATCGTAAGGAAGGATCTTACCTTATTGTTTCGGATACTTTTGACTGCCATTTTATAGGCTTGCAAGAATCCCATCAAACCACCTTCCTATCTTCAGTGATCATTCCATCTTGAATTCTAACAACTCTTTTGGCCTGCATAGCGATTCCATTATCATGAGTTATTAAAACAATTGTATTTCCTTTTCCGTGCAGCTCGTGTAGCAGTGCCATGATTTCTTTCCCTGATTTGCTATCCAGATTACCCGTTGGCTCATCAGCTAAAATCAAAGGTGGATCGCTGGCCAAAGCCCTTGCGATAGCCACTCTTTGCTGCTGCCCCCCAGAAAGCTCACTGGGCTTGTGATGAATTCTATCCTCTAAGCCTACAGCCTTCAATGCCCTTAAGGATCTCTCATATCGCTCTTTTGCCGGGGCACCTTGATAGACCAAAGGCAATTCAACGTTTTCCAAGGCAGAAAGCTTTTGCAGCAGATTAAAGCCCTGGAATATAAAGCCTATCTTTTTATTGCGTATATCTGCCAACTGACTGTCATTTAGACCATTAACCTTAAGGCCATCTATAAAGTACTCACCGGAAGTAGGAGTGTCAATTCCATTTAAAGCATTGATATCGTTATCACCCATACGGTAAATCTTATACATATCACTTATATTTATCATTACTATCCCCCCTATTGGCGTATCCGAACTCCTGTTGGCGGTACTCCACCGCCCATACCCGGTACAGCTATTCCGCCACCGTTTATATTTCGCTGATTCTGAGTATTGGTTTGATTTGTAGAGGTAGAGGGTAAGATAACAGCTTCACCTTCTTGCACTCCACTTAATATTTCAATATATTCTTCATTATTTATACCGATTTCCACAGCTCTCATTTCTCCATTGGCATATTGATTCAGCCTTGAATTTCTCGGTGTATTGCTCGCTGCTTTATCGGCTGTGACGTCGTTCTTGCTATCAATATTTCAGCATTTGCATTCATCCCGCTCTTTAAATTGTCAGCTTTGTCAATCTGTATAGTGACTGGATATGTAGTGACACCATTTGTTGATGTTCCTTCTATAGATATCTTTGATACAAAGCCGCTGATTGGCTTTGTATTCGTTTCAGCAAGTGCATCAACAGTTACGCTTGTGGATTGTCCCAACTTAATTTTAGAAATATCTAATTCATCTATTGATATCTCAAACTGCATATGATCATAATCAGCAGTATAGCCAATAATATCTCCTGACTTCAGCACATCTCCCGCCTTTAAGTCATTCAAGGTGAGTATGCCGTCTATTGGTGAATATACATTGTATTTATCCAACTCATTCTTTGCTGCCTCAAGCTGACTGTAATAGTCCTCCAGCTTTAGCGCAGTGGTTTCAATTTCCAGTACTAAGTCATCATTATCAAACTCAATCAATATAGCCCCTTTTGATACCGGTTGACCCTCAGAAACATTGATCTTATTTACAGTTCCACCCGTTGCTGCTTTTACAACAACATTATTATAATAGCTTAAAGTACTGCTTTCAGCACTGGTCAGCTTTACACCGGAAAGATCTATCTCTACATTGCCTATCATTCCTTCTTTAATTGTGCCTGGGTTGTTTAATGCAACTTCAACATTGTAGACTTCTGTACCTTCATTTGTCTTATATAAAGCTTTACTCAAGGATGTTATGGTTCCTTTAACGGTGGTGCCTACTTCAAGTGCTGTATCATATACATTTACCTTCACTTCCTGATTTATCTTAAGCTGATCTCTATATTTATTGTTAAAGGGAACTGACAGCTTAAGTTTAGCCTTATCTGTAATCGTCAATAGGGTTGTGTTTTTGCTGATATCATCCCCAACGCTTACTTGTAAAGCGGTAACCTCACCATCAATAGGAGCTGCCGTTTTAATTCCTTCAAGACTCTTTTTGTTATATTGCTGCGTAAGAAGTATTTGAGATATGCTGTTCTCTAGTTGCTTTACATTAAGCTGTGCCTGGAAATCATCCAGCTTAAGTATTAAGTCTCCTGCTTTTACTTGAGTCCCATCGCTTATTAATACCTCAGTAATAGTTCCCTGCACCTCTGATACTACATTACTCTTGTTTGCAGATGCAATTGCACCGGATCCGGAAACCGCCAATGTTAAATCCCCCTTTGCAACAGTTGCTGTTTGCTGTGCAAAGGTATTTTGTACATTTTTACTATCGCTATTAAAATACCACCATGCTCCACCTGCGATAAAAAGTACAACAATCGCCATGGAGATAAAAATTTTGGATGATATAAAAGGTATAATTTTCTTCATAATCTTCCTCCAATTCACTAGTTTCAATTATTAGCATTATATAACAATTATAGGTTTTCTTTGTGATGACTTTGTGATGGTTTTGTGATTGAAGTTAAAAAAATGAGCCCTCCGGCTCATTTTTATGAAATATCTATTATACTTTGGGAAGTTCAATCCAAAAACTTACTCCTGCTTCTGCATTCAATACTCCGCAGCTGCCTTTATGCATTTCAATAATTGCTTTTACGATTGCTAATCCAAGGCCTGTACCCATATTAGCACCGGTTTTTTGTGATTCCACTCTATAGAAGCTGCTCCAGATATGATTCATATCTGCATCATTAATAAATTCTCCGGTATTGTAGAATTGAATATGAACATGGGTATTGCTGCATTCCATGGAAACAATAATTTTCCCTTGATGATCTACATACTTTTCAGCATTACTCATAAAATTTCTTAGCACTTGCTCTATTCTTAAACGATCTGCATGGATCATACATTTCTCTGGCGTAACGATCTCCAGTTTTACATCCTTGCTTTCCAGAACAGTACGAAATTTACCGGTACTTTCCTTAATAAGCTCTACTAAATCAAAATGAGACTTAACAATCTTAAAAACACCGGATTCATAGGAGGATAAATCCAACAAGTCCTTAATCAGATGGTTCATTTTTTCTGACTCATCAATAATGACATCGCAATAGTACTCCGATTCCTCTCTATTTTGAGCTATATTGTGCTTAAGCCCGTCAGCATAGCCTTGTATCATGCTAAGGGGAGTCTTTAACTCATGAGAAACATTAGATACAAATTTTCTTCTCATTCGCTCCAATTTTCTCTCTTTTTCAATATCCTCCTCCAGCTTTGCATTGGCATCTCTTAGCTCCTTTAAGGCTTGACTTAGGGTATGTGAAATTAAATTGATGCTTTTTCCCAAAGTTCCCAGTTCATCCTTCGAGGTGATTTTTACCTTATTATCAAAATTGAGTTCAGCAATTTCCTTGGCAATATTGTTAATTCTCAATATAGGTTTTGCCAATCTGCCTGAAAGAAAAAAAACGATAATGGATCCTATAATCAAAGTCCCAATACCAGAAACTATGATGAAATTTTCTGCAATCCTACTGCTTTCATATACAACGCCATAGGGCTTTTCTGCAATAAATAACTTATTATCCGGCAGCTTGCCAATAAAGATGATATTATTAAAACGCGCATCCTGGCTTGATGAAACTATGAGTAAAGTATCTTCATCCTCTTGATTTGTAAAATTTTCGATGGGTTGACGGATGTTTATAAGCATTCTTCCCATTCTATCACTGGCAAATCGAGAATATGTACTGTTTCCAATCTTGTTATTTCTATCAATAACGGCGATGTTTCCGCCGAAATCATTGTTGGCATTATGTAAATATTCTACCTCGTCGAAAGTCTTGCCATAGTTATCTTTAAAATCATAATAGATTTGAGTAATGATTCGCTTATTTCCCCAGATAAAAATATCATCCAGAAAATAAGCATTCGCTATTAGAAATATAAATTGAAATAGTACAAGTAATACAACAAATACTGCAAAAAGCTTGACTCTAATCGAATAAATCATAGATTCACCTCAAATTTATACCCAAACCCTCTAATGGTTTTTATATTGTTACCCACTGTTCCCAGCTTTGCTCTTATATTCTTAATGTGCGTATCAATGGTTCTTCTATCTCCATAAAAATCATAGCCCCATACCGCGTCCAATATTTTATCTCTTTCTAATGCAACATTCTGGTTCTTTATCAAATACAGCAATAGTTCATACTCCTTCGGACTCATTTCCACCCGTTCTTCATTTACCTTGACCACTCTGCTTATGGTATCGATTTCTACCTCATTCATGCGATAATGTCTCGTTATATTTTGGGGTATTCTTCTTATTGCCGAACGCACTCTAGCCATAAAGATTTCATACCGGAAGGGTTTTACGATATAATCATCTGCCCCAATATCCAGACCATGGGTTTCATCACGAGAGTCATCCAAAGCAGTTAAAAAGATAATAGGTACATTTGACTGCTCTCTAATTTCTTTACAGACTTCCCATCCACTTCTGCTTGGCATCATTACATCTAATACGATTAAATGTATATCCTTATTTGTGTAAAACTTCTCCAATGCTGCAATTCCATTTTCAGCCTCTATAACCACATAGTCATCATTCCGCAGATAATCTCCAATTATTTTCCTGATGCGTTTTTCATCGTCAGCTACAAGCACCTTATAGGTCATTGTACTCACCCCTATAATATAAATATTGTCCCTCTATTAATTCTTCTAGTCACCTTGTGCTACACTCTTATAGTTCTTATATCTCATAAAAATTCCTCTTTTTACTTATTATAACTGAACAATTTCTCTCAGTCTGTTTCTTTTGCACTAAAAAAGCTTACTCCTGCATTGTTTGATACTATGCAAGAGTAAGCTTCGTATGGCAAATCTTATAATGTGATTCCTTCCAATTCTTCTGTCAATTTAATAATTTCATCTATGATGCTTCCAATATGCTCTATGGTGTTGAGCAGCGGTTTTTCAGTTGTAATGTCTACCCCTGCCATTTGAGCAAGCTCTACGGGCGTTTTTGTTCCACCAGCCTTTAATACTTCTCTCCAATCATCTATGGCTGGCTGTCCTTCTTCCAGAATCCTCTTGCTTACCTCTGTAGCCACAGTAAGTCCTGCACTGTAAGTATAAGGATAAAGTCCCATATAATAATGAGGTTGTCTCATCCAAGTAAGCTCTGCACCTTCATTGATTTTTACGGTATCTCCCCAGAAGCTCTCCAGAACCCCTCGCTTGATTTCATTTAGCTTTGAAGCTTGAACACTTCCACCTTCATCTATAATCTTATATACTTCTCTTTGATATGCAGCCTCCAATAGATGCGTTACAAAGTTATGATAATAGGTACGGCTGATCATGGAGGACAGAACCCATCTTTTAAATCTAGTGTCTCCATTGGTTTTCATTAAATAATTTGCCATAAGCATCTCATTCATCGTAGAAGGTGCTTCTATAAAATACATGGACGGTCTTGTATCAAATATATTTTGATATTGATGACACAAATGAAAATGTCCAGCATGACCAAGCTCATGAGCCAATACAAATACCTCTCTCATTCTCTCTGTCCAGGATATCAGAATATAGGGATGACTTCCATAAGGGCTGGAGCAAAATGCGCCTGTAGACTTTCCCTTATTCTGAACAAAATCTATCCATCTTTCATCATAGCTTTTCTTGATCATATCTAGATAATCCTGACCTAAAACAGATAAGGCTTCATGAATATACTTTTTAGATTCCTCTACCGTGATCTCCGGTTCATAACCCGGATCCACTGCAATCTTTAAATCAGCAAAGGTCATTTCATCTATTTTATGTATTTTCTGAAGCAGCTTGGCATACTTTCTCATATGCGGCGCCAGCTTTTCCATGATAATATCAATCTGCCTGTTATATAAAGTTCTATCCACTTTTTGCGGAAACAGCAGGCTGTCAATTACTGAGTCAAAGCCTTTTAAGCCTGCTAAAGTTTTTTCCTTCTGAACTTGAGTTTGATAGGTAGCAGCTACAGTGTGTTGATATTCCTTTAATTTGGCAGAAAATGCCTCAAAGGCAGCTCTTCTCACCTTGGTATCATTTTCAAACTCCCATTCATTTTCAAAAAGTACAAAGCTCAGGGGGTGCTCTGTTCCATCAACATGAAAGGTTCCAAAATCCATGTCCGCCAGTTTTGCTCTATTATATATGGCATAAGGTGAACTTAATGTGCTTGATAAAGCAGATAATACTCTTTCCACCTCTGGATGAAGTGCATATTTCTTGATTCTTTGTATTTCCTTCAAATAATTACTGTCTTCCCTTGATTCTCTGATAGCTTGTTCTAAAACCTTTTGATCCACTTCAATCATTTCGCTTTTTACAAAGCTCAATCGACTTTCTAAATTAGAAAATATATTGGCCAGCTTCATGTTTCTAGCTTGATTTTCTGTATTTGTCTGATCAACTGCTACCGCTAGATGTGCATAAGTAGCTGTAAGATTAATAACTTGTATGGCTTTTCTGTATTGACTTAAGCATTGAATGATCATATCCGCCGAATACAGCTTTCCTCTGTAGTTTTTTTCTATGTCCTCTGTCAACCTTTGGGCTTCACCTATTGCCAAAAGATATTGCTCCTCTGTCTGGTATATGGCAGATAAGTCCCAGGTCAGTGCTTGATTCACTTCATTTCTTTCTTTCAGAGCCTTTTTCATTACAAGTCCTCCTTTATTCTACTATCAATACATAATTTCCAATTTTTATACATGCTATTTTCTACATATCTCACTTATATTCCTTCTAAATAAATAAGCTATGCAAGGGCTGCTTGCTGCATAAAATCATGTTATGGAAAATCCATATTATTGATAATTTTATGATCAATTTTGGATTGTTAATTTTTATTTTAATATAGAGCTATTATAAGTGTACAAAGCATATCAATATTATAATAAATAATATTTTGCTAAAACCAAAAGTAAATAAGGAGGAATAAGAATGAATAAAAAGGTTTATGTTCTGTTATGTCTTATGTTGGTTTTCTCATTGATTTTTAGTGGATGTGCACAAAAGCCTGCTCCTTCTGATACTGCAGCAGATACCATTAAAATAGGTTGGATGGGCTCCTTAAGCGGCGACCAGGCAGTATGGGGACAATGCGAATTCGACACAGTGAAAATGCTGATTGAAGAAGCAAATGCAAAGGGCGGTATATTAGGAAAGAAATTAGAAGCTATAGGCTATGATACAAAGGGCGACCCCCAGGAAGCCGTTAACGTAGCTAAGAGACTTACTGGCGAGGATAAGGTAGTAGCTATTCTCGGGCCAAATGCAAGCGGCAATGCGATACCTATTGCCCCTGTATTAGAAGCAGCAAAGGTTCCAGACATTGCTACCGTTGCTACAAATCCAAAGGTTACTGTGCTTGACGGCAAGGTTAAGCCTTACAACTTTAGAGTATGCTTTATCGATCCATATCAAGGCGCTGTTGCAGCAGGTTATGCTGCCGAAGTCTTAAAGGCTAAAAATGCAGCTATTCTTTATGACGTTGGAGACGACTATTCCCAAGGCTTAACTCAGTTCTTTGAAGACTACTTCGTCAAAAAAGGCGGAACAATAGTTGCCAAGGAAGGCTTCAAGTCCGGTGACGTTGATTTTAGACCACAGCTGAGTAAGATAAAAGCTGCTAACCCCGATGTTATCTTTATGCCTTACTTCTTCAAGGAAGTTGCATTAAGCTCAAACCAAGCAAGAGAGCTGGATATTAATGCAACCTTGCTGGGAGGCGACGGCTGGCCGTCAGAGCAGCTAATCAGCATGGCGAAAGATGCTGTTGAAGGCTCCTACTTTGTAAATCACCTTGACTTTGATGATCCTGAGGTTCAGGATTTCAAAGCAAGATACAAGGCTAAGTATAGCAAGGACGTAGAACTAAACGGCTACTTGGTTCATGATGCCTTCCTGCTGCTGGCAGATGCAATCCAAAGAGCTGGCGAGGCTGACTCTGAAAAGATTGCTGCAGCATTAGAAACCGGCAATGTCAAAGGCATCACCGGTAAAATCATCATTGGTAAAGACACGCATAACCCTGAAGGAAAAGATGCAGCTATCATAAAAATCGTAGACGGCAAATATGTGTTCCAACAAAAATTCTCAGCTAAGTAAAAAATACTTCTACAATATAGCATACAAATTAAGGTGAATTTAACGTTCCTACTCGTTATAAAAAGACTTCTATTGCGGAGCTGGAGGATCTCATCCTTCTGCTCCGTAATTTTAAAATGCAAAGGAGGATTGAATATGACTGAGTTTTTTCAGCAATTAATCAACGGCTTATCCATAGGAAGTGTCTATGCATTGATGGCTGTAGGTTACTCCCTGGTATATAGCATAATGAACTTTAGTAACTTTGCCCATGGCGGAGTCATTATGTTTGGTGCATACTTTGGCTACTTCCTATTAGCTGTGTATCGACTGCCCTTTCCAGTAGCTTTTATAGGTGCAGCAGTTCTAACTGCATTGCTGGCAGTGGTTATTGAAAGAGCTGCCTATAGCCCATTGAGAGAGCGAAAGGCCCCCTTCCTATATTTCATAATATCCGCAATGGGCGCTTCTATTTTTTTGGAAAATATAATCATCGCAACAATTGGACCCACCTTTAGAACTTATCCTCAAATTTTTTCAAAGGAACCCTTTAGAATCGGCAGTTTGGCCATAGGGAGATTGGATGTCATGATGTTCGCCACCTCAGCCATCTGCCTTTTACTGCTGATCTATATCATTGACTATACAAAAATAGGCAAAGCCATTCAGGCTACTGCCTATAATACAAAGGCAAGTGCATTGATGGGCGTTAATACCGGAGTTATTATTGTTATTGTATTTGCACTGGGTGGTTTTTTCGCAGGAATTGCCGGTGTTATGTTTGGAATGAAGTATACCGTTTATCCTCAAATAGGCGCCATAACCATAAAGTCTTTTATAGCCGCTGTTTTTGGAGGTTTGGGCAGCTTACCCGGAGCAGTCATAGGCTCCATATTATTAGGTATTATTGAAACACTTACTTCAGGATATCTATCTTCTCAATATAGGGATCTTATTGCTTTTGCTTTATTAATAACCATATTGGTCATAAGACCTATGGGTCTAATGGGCAAAACCACAGAGGATAAGGCTTAGAAAGGAGGTTAAATATGAATACATATATTGAAGGTATATTGATACTGGCTGGTATAAACCTTATGGCAGTATTAGGATTATCCTTGCTGACCGGTTTTACAGGATTATTTTCCTTCGGTCATGCAGGCTTTATGGCAATAGGCGGTTATACGTCAGCCATGCTTACTGTCAAGTTCCACTGGCCCTTCATACCCGCTCTCCTGGTAGGCGGATTGGTGGCTGCACTTTTTAGTGCCATCATTGGCAAGGTAACTCTTAATCTTAAGGGCGACTATTTTTGCATTGCAACCTTAGGCTTTGGTGAGGCAATCAGGTTGATTCTCGATAATGTGCAGTATTTTGGTGGAGCCAGAGGTTGGCCAGGCATTCCAAACTATACCAACCTATGGAATGTGCTTGGCATCAACTTGGTAGCTGTCTTAGTGCTGGCAAACCTGATACGCTCACGACATGGGAGAAACATGATTGCAATCCGCGAGGAAGAGCTTGCTTCTCAGATTGTGGGTATTAACGTATTTAAACATAAAATAACCTCGCTGATGATAAGTGCTTCCTATGCGGGAATTGCAGGGGGTCTAATGGCACATTACATGACTTTCTTACAACCCAAAATGTTCAGCTTGGTCAAATCCACCGAGCTTACTATTATTGTAATTTTTGGCGGATTAGGCAGCATATCCGGGAGTGTGCTTGGTGCTTTGGTCCTGACAGCCTTACCTGAGGTTTTAAGATCCTTCTCTCAATGGAGATTGGTATGCTATGGTCTGGCAGTCATCATTATTATGATATCCAGACCGGAGGGTCTATTGGGCGGTTATGAGTTGACTCCTTCCAGCATGAAAAAGCTATACAACAGGCTGAGGTTGAAAAAACAGGCTGGCAAGCAAGGTCTAGAAGGAGGCGATATACAATGAATATTTTGGAGCTAAGTGGCTTAACAAAGAAATTTGGCGGTTTGACCGCTGTGGGTAATGTGGATTTCAAAGTAAAAAAGGACAGCATCACTGGTCTCATTGGTCCTAATGGTGCCGGCAAAACCACCATATTCAATCTTATAACGGGAGTATATAAGGTTTCTGAGGGAAAAGTCATCTTTTGCAACAAGAATATAACAAATAAAGAGCCTTATCAAATCGCCGAAATCGGCATCACAAGGACCTTTCAAAATATTCGGCTTTTTAAAAGACTCAGTGTGTATGAAAATGTACTAATTGCTTGTCATAAAAATGCCAGCTACTCCATATTAGATTCAATACTTATGATGCCCAAATATAAAAGAGAGGAAAAGCAGCTTAAGCTGCAAGCCAACGAGCTGCTTGAAATTATGGGTTTAAGTGATAGACGGGAGCTAATCGCAAACAATCTTCCCTATGGACTGCAGAGAAGACTTGAGATTGCACGTGCTTTAGCCCTTAAACCACAGCTTCTGCTTCTGGATGAACCGGCAGCCGGTATGAATCCGGATGAGACAGAGCAATTAATGCTGTTGATAGATGATGTCAGGAAAAAGTTTCAACTAACCGTGTTGATTATCGAGCATCATATGGATTTAGTTATGGGTATATGCGAAGAAATCATGGTTCTAAATTTTGGCTGCAAGCTGGCTGAAGGAACCCCCTATGATATTCAGAACAATCCTAAGGTAATTGAAGCATATCTTGGAGTGGAGGGTTAGCAGATGTTAAAGGTTAATAATTTACAGGTATACTATGGAGGAATACATGCACTAAAAGGTGTATCCATAGAAGTCCATAAAGGCGAGATCGTTACCATCATAGGCTCCAATGGTGCAGGTAAATCCACTTTACTGAATACAATTTCCGGCTTTCTAAAATATAAGGATGGAGAAGTGACGTATCTCAACTCCAAGCTTCCGCTGAATCCCAGCAAAGTCGTAAAGCTGGGTATCTCTCATGTCCCGGAAGGTAGATTGATATTCGCCAATTTATCAGTACTAGACAACCTTTTGATGGGCGCTTATCTTAGAAAGGATAAAGCTAATATTAAGGAAGATCTTGAAAATACATATACTCTTTTCCCACGATTAAAGGAAAGAGAAAAGCAGATTGCAGGAACCCTCAGCGGCGGTGAGCAGCAGATGCTTGCTATAGGAAGAGGGTTGATGAGCAGCCCGGAGCTTATTCTTCTGGATGAGCCCTCCCTTGGTCTTGCTCCACTGCTTGTGAAAACAGTGTTTGATATCATAACTGATATTAGAAAAATGGGTAAAACCCTTCTGTTAGTTGAGCAGAACGCCTATAAGGCGCTTTCCATTGCAGACAGAGCTTATGTATTAGAGCAAGGAAAAATAACCATAGAGGGCTCTGCAAAGGCGATTGCAGAGAATCCTAAAATACGAGACGCATACCTTGGTTCAAAAAAATAACAAATTAGAATTATAGGACTGCATGGTATTTATGCAGTCCTTCCGTTTATGCTATAAGGTTTGTATAATGGATTGAGGATGAACCTTCAACACAGCTCTTGCCCATGGGAACTTCTGTTTTGTCTCATCTAATTCATTACCTTGATCTACAAACACCGCTGTACCGCTTATTAAAAATCCCGTTCCCATGGAATGGAAGCCTTGAACCTCCCGACTTCCCAATGTCATCAAAATCCTATGATTCTCTTTTAAATTGGCTTCTGTAGTTTTCATACCACCGGCTGGTATCAATATTTCTTGATTTTGAGTAATTTTTAAATAGCTATTCCAAGTGTTAACCACATGAGCACCTTCAGCACCCAACATCTTTTCAGGAATCATCATATAACCTCCTCTAACTTATTCTATTGAATATATAGGCTCATGAACCCCATACTTTATAGTTTCTATTATTACCAATTAACAGTATACGATTCCTTATAGCTGAGCAAAGGAACCCTTTACAAAATAATAAGATACTGGTTTGGACTTCTCCAATTTCGACAAATTATTATCAAATTCGACAATATTCTTGTTTTTTTTATAACAAGTGCTATAATGTAACAGTAGCAAAATACATAATATCATGGAGGGCTTTAAATGAAAGCAAAAGCAATGCTAATAACATTAGCACTAGTAACTACACTATCAGTAGGATGTGCTCAACAACCAGCACCGGCTGCTGAACCTGCACCAACACCTGCACCAATTGAAACACCAGCACCTGCACCAGAAGTAAAACCAGATGTTGTAACAACAGCTTCAATCGTTGACAACGCAGCTGCTTTTGAAAGTGCTATCAGCAAGGATGGTACATGGATCATTGCAGCATTAAATGACATCACTTTTGATAAAGAGTTAGTGCTAGATGGTGAATTCAAGAACGGTAAAAAAGATGAAAAGGGCAATGAGCTTATACAACGTAAGATCGCTCTTTACACACAAGATGCAGATCGTAATGTAACAGCTAGATTTACATTAACGGCACCAAAGTTAACGATCAACAGTCCTGAAGCCAGCATTCAACACGGAACATTCAAAGGTGATCTTTATGTTTCAGTAAGCAACTTCAAATTAGTGGATAATGTTGTTGATGGAAACATCTACTTTACTACTGAAGAAGCTCAATCAACATTCTCGATGGATGAAAAAAGCTCTGTAACCGGAGTTCAAGAATTAAAGAAGTAATAAATCTTTAATAGAATCATTTTAAAATCAGTTAATCTATGGGTACCCATTGATTAACTGATTTTTTTACCTGTCTGCTTTGTTCCTGTTTCCAGCAATTAGTTTAAAAGACTGCGACACCCACTTGCAGTTATAAAGAATCAAGGGTGGAATATGATAGATTTAATTAAAAACTTAATTAACAATTTAAGTTATGTAATCATTATAGCCTTCATCATTACAAACTTACCGGTATTTAAGAGGTTGACGCAAAAAGATGAATTCAGAAGGCTAGATCTTATTGTGCTATCTGTAACCTTTGCAATTTTCGGTATTATTGGTACTTACTCCGGCACAGATGTATTTGGCGCCATTGCAAATACGAGAATTATAGGAATCATGACGGGGGGAATACTCTACGGACCCTTTGTAGGTATTGTTTCGGGTATTATTGCAGGCTTGCATCGATATTTTTATGATGTTGGCGGTATAACTTCAATACCTTGTGCTATTTCTACAGTTCTAGCCGGCTTTGTCTCAGCGCTTATTTACAAAAAATGCAACAAACTGGAAAAATGGTTTTATGGACTTATGGGCGGCATTATTGTCGAGAGTATTGAGATGTTTCTTATTCTTTTATTGTCCAAGCCTTATACAAGTGCATTGGATATTGTGAAAAGCATCTATTTCCCCATGAGCTTTACAAATGCATTAGGAATATGTATGCTGATCATTCTTATACAGAAAACTTTTAATGAAAAAGATCAAATTGCGGCAAAGCAAGCGCAATTAGCTCTTGAAATAGCCAATAAAACCCTACCTTATTTCAGAGATATCAACAGCGATTCCATTCGAAAAATATGCGCCATTATTAAGGATTCCACAGGTGCAGTTGCCGTATCAATTACCGACAAGAATACAATCTTAGCCCATGAAGGACTAGAGTCCGATCATCATATAAGCGGTGAGCCTATCAAAACAACCGTCACAAGACAAGTTATAAACGATGGCTCCATACGGATTTTACACACCTCAAAAGAAATTGAGTGTTCTTCAGAAAACTGTCGATTGAAGTCCGCAATCGTAGTACCTCTTAAAGAAGGTGACGACATCATTGGAACCTTGAAATTATATTATGCAAAGGAAAATGGCATTTCCTATACCAACGAAAAGCTAGCCATAGGCCTGTCTCAAATTATCTCAACACAGCTTGAGATAAGCAAGGTGGGCAAGCTTAAGGAACTAGCTACAAAGTCAGAAATCAAGGCGCTGCAGGCTCAAATCAATCCACACTTTCTCTTTAATGCATTAAATACAATTATATCCTTTTTAAGAATAGATCCAAATAGTGCCCGTGAATTAATAGTGAATCTTTCTACCTACTTAAGATATAATATAGAAGAAACAAGTACCTTTGTAGATATCAGCAAAGAGCTATTACAAGTAAAAGCATATGTAGAAATAGAAAAAGCAAGGTTTGGAGATAAATTAAACGTGACCTATGATATTGATGAAGATATACAACTTAAGATTCCTTCACTTATCATACAGCCCCTAGTGGAAAATTCAATAAAACATGGAATCCTAAAAGGCTCCGGCTATGGAAATGTCAGCATTCAAGTGAAAAGAAGTAAGCAAGATGAGGTTAAAATAGAAATACAGGATGATGGGGTAGGTATTCCTCAGGAAGTTATCGATAGTGTATATGCAGGAACCTTAAAAGAAAATAAAATCGGTATATCAAATGTTGACAGCAGACTGAAATATATTTATGGTACAGGTCTTTTCATCGAACGACTTAAAATAGGCACTAGAATCAGTTTTGTACTTCAAGAAAATAACAATTAATAGCTCTTAAATCCTATGAAAATGGAGGTCAAACTCGTGAATTGCATAATATTAGATGATGAATACCCTTCCATACAGGAATTAAGTTATTTTATTTCAAATTTTAGTTCTATTAAAATATTGGATACCTTCGATGATAGTATAAAAGCCCTTGAATATGTGCAGAAAAATACTGTTGATGTTATCTTTCTGGACATCAATATGCCGAAGTTAAACGGCTTAGCTTTAAGTAGAGTGATCAACACACTAAATACAAAACCAATCCTTGTTTTCATAAGCGCTTACAGCGAATATGCCATTGAAGCCTTTGAAGTTGCAGCTTTTGATTATATTCTAAAGCCATACTCAGAAAACAGGATAGTAGACACCTTGAAAAGACTTGAAAGCTGTACAGCCGCAAAGTGCAGTAACAATAAAATCACTTTATTAAAAAATAATAAATTGTTTGTAGTTAATATTCATGATATATGTTATTGCGAAGCAAATGAACATGAGGTTTTTATATATACAAAAGATGATCAATATAAAATTTCCTCAAGCATTTCGGATTTTTATAAAAAGCTTCCACAACGCAGCTTTTTCAGATGTCACCGTTCTTATATCGTTAATATAGATAAAATAATTGAGATTATTCCGTGGTTTAACAATACCTATATGCTTAAGCTGCAAGGACTTACCTCTGAAATTCCGGTGAGCAGACAGAACATTGCATTATTTAAACAGATTATGGGCATATAAATGCATTTTATGTGTCCATTTTGTTATTTGACGCAATTCTAAATATTTGCCTATGAAAATCTTATATAATTAGAATGAAAATTATATAAGGGGGTATTCTTAATGGTATCATTTTTCTTATCCATTGCAGCCTTACTCGTAGGTTATTTTGTTTATAGCAAAATTGTGGACAAAGCTTTTGGTGCGGATGAAAACATCAAAACTCCAGCAGTTAGACTTGAAGATGGAGTTGACTTTGTTCCCATGCCAGTCTGGAAAATTTTCTTGATTCAATTTCTAAACATTGCCGGTCTAGGACCTATCTTCGGGGCAATTGCCGGTGCACTTTGGGGTCCGGTAGCCTTCCTTTGGATCGTTCTTGGTTCAATATTCGCAGGTGGCGTTCATGACTATTTCTCTGGTATGTTATCCGTCAGACATGATGGTGCAAGTATTCCAGAGGTTGTTGGCAAATACTTGGGAACCGGATTTAAGAACTTTATGAGAGGCTTTTCCGTTATTGTTCTTGTACTTGTTGGGGTCGTATTCTTGACAGGTCCTGCAGGTCTTTTAGCGGGATTAACTCCAAAACAGTTTGATAAAACTTTCTGGGTTTATGTCATATTCGCATATTATATTTTAGCAACTATGCTTCCAATAGATAAGCTAATCGGAAAGATTTATCCTATATTCGGAATGTGCCTAATCATCATGGCTGTAGGTGTATCAGGCGGTATCATATTCGGAGGATATCATATCCCGGAAATCACCTTAGCTAACCTTCATCCAAAAGCCCTGCCAATATGGCCATTGATGTTTGTAACAATTGCTTGTGGCGCTATTTCAGGCTTCCACTCAACGCAATCACCTATGATGGCTAGATGTATAACTTCAGAAAAGCAAGGTAGATCCATATTCTACGGTGCAATGATTGCTGAAGGCGTAGTTGCTTTGATATGGGCAGCAGCAGCAATTGCTTTCTTTGGAAGCACTGGCGAACTGGCAGCACAGATGGGTGCTAACGGCGGCCAAGGTTGGGTTGTAAGTACAATTTCCAACACACTGCTTGGTAAAGTTGGTGGAGCACTTGCCATATTAGGCGTTATTGCTTGTCCGGTAACCTCCGGAGATACAGCTTTCAGAAGTGCAAGATTAACAATTGCCGACTTCCTAGGCTTCAAGCAAGGCCCAATAAAGAATAGACTCATATTAACACTTCCACTTTTCGTAATTGCTTTTGTACTAACTAAGATTGACTTCAACATCGTTTGGAGATATTTCGCTTGGTCTAACCAAACATTGGCCATGATAGTACTATGGGCAGCAGCTATGTACTTGGCATTAAAGAAGCAGTTCCATTGGATAGCAACAGTACCAGCTACTTTTATGACTGCTGTTTCAATCACTTATATCCTAGTTGCTCCGGAAGGCTTTAAGATTGCTACTTCAATAGCTTATCCAGTAGGCTTAGCAGTAGCTGCAGGAGCGCTAGCAGTATTCCTGATAGCTGCAGGCAAGAAGTCACAAGCTATAAAAACAGATCATCAAATGAAAGCTTAAGAATATTTTCAATTCATAAAAGCGATTGGTTTTCCAATCGCTTTTTTTATTTGCATGATCTTAGCTAGTAGGTACTCTGCAATATCATCCATAATCACACATATAAATATTGTAAAACTATCATCAAAGGAGAGCGATAAAATGAAATATAGTTATTTACTTATTTGCTCATTTTTATCTGTTGTATTAGGTTTTACATTTTTAAAATACTTAACCTGTCATCCATTACAGATGAACCTTTATCTTTTTTTTACTTGTTTTATACTATTTACACTTATGTTTCTATTCTACTTAAGTTTCAGAATCAAGCATAGGTTCGGGACTACTGTCTTAATAAGCTTAATCCTAATAATATCCGGCTATTTAATTACATTCTATACCTTTCTAAATACACCTGAAGCTAGAACCCTTCCACAAATTACTCGTACAAAAGGCGAGCTTGGGCTTGGGCTTGGGCTTGGTCATACTGCAATTATAGTATTAGCCCATGGGGAGCCTGAAACTTATGCGCCTAATGCTTGGATAAAGCAGATGAAGGAATTTGACGAACAAAAAATCAATTTTATCCCTTATCCTTTCCGACCTTTTTTCTTTTATAGTCTAAGAGAAAAGTATTTGATGGCAGGTAAAAGCGACCATAATTTCGAGTGCTTGCAGATTATGAAGCAAATTGAAGCTGAATACAAAAATAAAGGTGACCAAAAAACCAAATTCTATATAAGCTATTTAGAAAACGAACCCCACCCTGATACTGCCGTTATTAAAGCATTAAACGAAGGTGCAAGCAACATAATAATCTGTAATATCTTTGTGACCATATCCAGTCATACCCAGGAAGCTATTGACATGATAACACCATTGAACCTTAAAGATTATAGTGTGAGCATCCACTATTCCAAACCCCTGTATGATTCAAAATCCTTGCAGCAGTTATATGTAGACACGTTGAACCGCAGCACTAAAAACTCAGACAAAAAAAATGTGGGAGTAATACTCATCGGGCATGGTCAACCCCTGGAATGGGATGAAGAATTCTATACGCAAACCCAGCAGGAAACTTCCTTTAGAAAGGATATATTAAAACAACTGGAGCTGGACGGTTACATTTCTAAAAACCTAAAACTAGCTTGGATGGAATTCAGAGATCCTAGACCTAAAGATGTTGTAAAGCACTTAGTTGAAGAAGGTGCAACAGAAATATTCTACTTCTCTACCATTATTGGATCGGAATCCATTCATGCAAAATACGATGTACCTCAGCTTATACATGAAATTAAGGTTCCCAATACAGTAAAGCTGCAGCAATTAACAGCTTTTGACGATAAATCCGGGATTGTAAAGGCTTTAATTGAAAGAATAGAGGATTGCAAGTAAAATAAGCACTTATCAGAAGCCTTACAGCTGATGATAAGTGCTTATTCATTTAATGTCTGATAATAAAACTTTATTTAGACAATAAAATCTTCTTTTACATTATTTTAAATTGTTTTGGTTATAATGTATTTGAAGAAAAAACAACATTATAACCAAGGAGGAATATTAATGAAAGTTAGAGTCTTAGTATTAGCGCTAGTTCTATTGGTATCTTTATTCGTAGGCTGTGCACAGCCAGCACCCGAACCGACTCCGGGGCCAACAACTCCACCAGCAACTGAGCAACCTGGCGGCGGAGCACCAAATCCACCAGATACAACTCCGGATGTAACAACGACAGCATCCATTGTAAACGAAGAGGCTGCTTTTGAAAAAGCAATAAGCAACACCGGCATCAAAGAAAAATTGCATTATACACCCAAGATGAAGAACGTAATGTAACTGCCAGATTTAATTTAACAGCACCAAAATTGACTATTAACAGTCCAGAAGCCAGAATTCAAAGCGGAACCTTCAAGGGTGACGTATATGTTTCAGCTAAAAACTTTCAATTAGTAGATGCTACCGTAGATGGAAATGTATACTTTACTACTGATGACGCGAAAGCAACCTTCAAAATGGATGAAAAGAGTAAAGTAACTGGAAAACAAGAATTAAAGAAATAATGAGCTGAAAAACAAAATAAAAGAAGGGTCAGACTTGAAAAACTCAAGTTTGACCCTTCTTCTATCTTAGTTTAAAATTTAGTATAAGAAGCAATTGCTTATTGAGGAGGAGAGACTGTATGAAAAGAGTAATAAAAACAGCAATCATTGGCTATGGCATGGCTGGTCGTGTTTTTCATAGTCCCATTCTATCCAGCTTGGATGGCTTTAGTCTTGCAAAAATATATACTACAAATCCAGAAAGCATCAAAGCTATAGAAAGGCTTTATCCAGATACTAAGGTGGTCCCCGATGTGAAAGAAATATTATCAGATGAAACGATTGAACTTGTAGTCATTGCTTCACCCAATACGCATCACTTTTCTCTGGCTAAAGAAGCTATGTCAGCAGGTAAGCACGTAGTCGTAGATAAGCCCTTCACCGTTACATCAGTGGAAGCAGATGAGCTTATATGCTTTGCGCAAAAGCAGGACAAAATGCTGTCCATCTTCCAGAACAGGCGATGGGACAGCGATTTTAAGACCCTTAAGAAAGTAATAGACAGCGGTTTACTAGGGAATATAGTAGAATGTGAAATTCATATGGATAGATATCGCAACTACATCAAGGACAGGGCTTGGAGAGAGGATGCTATTCCCGGTTCGGGTGTATTATTTGACTTAGGCTCTCATTTGATAGATCAAGCATTGACTCTTTTTGGTACACCCAGTGCAATAACTGCCGATCTGAGAATGCAAAGACAAGTGGCAAAAACAACAGATAATTTTGAACTTATTCTACATTACAACAACCTAAAGGTTACTCTAAAATCCGGTATGCTTGTAAGGGCTGCCCTTCCTCATTTTATATTGCTTGGTGAAAACGGCTCCTTTGTAAAATTCGGAGTGGACGTACAAGAGGAAGACCTGAAGGCTGGCTTTACCCCGCTTAACAAAGTCAATTGGGGAGAGGAGCCCGAAGCACTCTACGGCACTATTTGTACCACTGCCAATAGTTTAGACATAACAGGCAAGGTTAAAAGTGAAAAAGGCGATTACAGAGAATATTATGCTAATATTTATGATGTACTTGTCCATAAGGATGAGCTGATTGTAACTCCACAGCAAGGAAGAAACACCATAAGATTAATTGAATTTGCAATGGAAAGCAATCAGAAGAAATGCACTGTAAATATAGCATTATAGCAATTGACTCAAAAATAGTTAAAGTCCAGCTGTTGCAATCAACAGCTGGACTTTATCATCATTCTGTTACATTTTCATTGGAATAAATTCTAAATAATCTTCTATCTTACCATCGTTTAAACAGCATTCAATAATTTTTCTTCCCAGAGGATTCAATTCAGGTGTCAGATACTTCATAAGCTCTCTCTTGAAGAAATCACTAAGAATCTTTGCTCCGGCATCATAGCCTTCATTTCCAACTTCAGGTTGAAGATTTGGCTGTAAGAAGCCTTTTGCTATAAAGGTTCCATCCACCTTCAATGACTCAAGTGAGTAACCTAAAAGCGGACATCTTGATTCAACAATCTGCTCCGATCTAAATTTTGCGCTTCCTCTTCTTGCAAGATATTCTCTTGAAATCCACTGAGGCATAAAGCTAACCTTATATGCACCCACGTGCTGATTCGGTATAAGAACATAACGCGTTCCACTGGAAGCAATAATTTGCTCAAGCAGAAGATTCGCCTGATCTACCATTTTACCTGTGGCAAATGGCCAATAGGTTCCTACCCCTTCACTACTCATACCTTCAGTTTCTGTTATGCTTGGATTATCATAGCCCCTTGGTGCAACCAATCTCCAAAGCCATGCAAGACTTGGAGGTAAAGTATGAAACATACCCATGATTCCATAGGATGGCTTTTCTTTTGTGCAAGGCGGAGTCCTTACCCCAAAGCTCCTTACATCAACTTCAACAGGTTCATTTACAATATCAGGAACAAACTCTCTAGGCATGATAACCCTTGGATTTGAACAGGGCTTGCCAGGTTCATCCATTGTATGCTCCCAAATAAGACAAGTGGAACCCGGTGTTCCTTGAAGATTTAAAAATATCAACGGCTCCTTTGGATGAATGCAAAGCTTTTCATAATGCGGATCCGTGCCATATTTGTTTATATGGTTAATTCTTAAGAACCATCCCTCTTCTGCATCCTTTACTACAAGCTTTTTACTGTCATTCTGGATAGAAGGATGACATAATGCCATATCATCTGTAACAGGTTGAAGTTCACAGGTCTCTTTTAGATCCAAATATGTTTTTTCTTTTGTTATCGTATTTTGTGCCATTATAATTCTGCCGTCTAACTCTTTATGAATCTGCTCAAGCATCTCGCTTTTTCCGCTGCCGCTTGCGCCTTCATGCATGATGGTAATAACATTTTCATAGGGTGTAATGACCTTAACTGTAGAAGCATGGGCAGTAACCCAGCCTTCACGCTCTCCGATATGCAGCAGTACGCCATATATTCCTTTTTTGGCACTAGGACCTGGATAAAGATTGTATGAAAATAACTCATACATATCCTCCATTCTATTGTGCACAACGATCTGCTTGCCGCTAAAGTGCGTATGTCTGTATGGCGGAGCAAGGTATATTACTGCTTTTGGCTTAAAGCCTTCAGGTATTTCATCTCTTGGAATGAATTCTTGGAGATCTGCAAGGGCTGCTGCAAAGAAGCCTGCATTGGCAGGAGCAACAAGCAGCGCTGGATATCCAAATTCACTGCCGCCGGCCATAAACGGCATGATAATCAAATCTCTCTGTTTTAGCCACTCAAAGGTTGTATCACGCAAAGGTTGAAATTCTTCCCCATATACATCTCTGTATCTAGGTTTATCTGTTTCACCATTATCTGCTACAACCATGCAATCAGGATCTCTTCTTCTCATGTACTGATCCATATAGTTTACAACTGCACCATTTTTGCATCTGGCAACGGTTGCCTCAATGACCCTTCCATTTCCGGGTACAATATACCCAACCTCAAAGATGTCATTATCCTCATTACCCATTGCAAGTGTTAAGAGGTGATTTCGATCTTTAGGCACGATAACCGAAACGCCGCTTTCTGCAATCTTTTTTAACTCATCAGGTAAAATGATTTTTTCTAATATACTATTAAACATATAAACTCTCCTTTTCCTTACAAATATTATAAAAAGTGAAACACAATACGTTAATATACATTCATTTTGTATTATTATTCATTTCATTGTGCTATATCATTGACGTCATTTTTGTATTATTGTAAATATATAGACCAATATCAATATACCTCAATAACAAGGTATATTAACACAGGTCTTTATAATACAAGCATTTTATATCTATCAAGCAGTCAAGGAACGATCTTTAGTTTACTACTGAGCATCATTTTTTCTGTTAAGCATCTATCTGATCAACATTCTCTGATACTTATAATTATGCGTATCATAAAATATATTACATTACATATCAAACAATGTCAACCAGTTATTTCTTCCAAATAGCCTTACTCAACTGCTTGATATGAAGGCAACTCTTTTAAGTTTACTATATTGTTTTATGGAAAGCGGATATTTCCCAAGCAGTTGTAAAAAATAAGTTTATAAAAATTGATAAGATATACTTTGGAGGAAAACTATGAGTTTAGATGAGTATAAAAACTTTATAAAACCACCGCAATCCTACTGGATGGCATCGACTCCTACAACGGACTATCCTAAGCTAACGGAAGACATAAATGTGGATGTAGCAATTGTTGGTGGTGGCATGTCTGGTATTTCCTGTGCTTATATGCTTGCAAAAGAAGGCGTAAAAGTCGCAATACTTGAAGCTGACCACATCCTGCAAGGCACCACCGGGCATACAACAGCCAAAATCACTTCACAGCATGGACTAATATATAGCAAAATAAAAAGTAAAATGAGTATGGAGTTTGCTCAGCAATATGCTGATGCAAATGAGTCAGCAATCCGCTTGATAGAGAAAATCCAAAATGAGCTTCATATAGATTGTGACTTTATGCATCAACCAGCCTATGTGTTTACGCGTCAGGATCAGTATGTACAGAAAATTAAAGACGAGGTGGACGCTGCTTCCAAGCTGGGAATAAAGGCTTCTTATGTTGAAAAAATACCTTTTGATATCCCAATCAAAGCTGCCCTTCGCTTTGAAAATCAAGCACAGTTTCACCCCAGAAAATATCTGCTTGAGCTTGCAAAGGAAGTAATTAAGAATGGAGGCAGCATTTACGAGCAAACCAGAGCTATTGATATAGAAGAAAACGGTGCTTATGTCATTTCAACAAAGGATGGAAAAAAAGTTACTGCTGAAAAAGTGATTATCGCATCCCACTATCCTTTCTATAACAAGCATGGCATGTACTTCGCCAGAATATATATCGAAAGGTCCTATGCCTTAGGGGTTAAAGTTAAGGAAAAGTATCCTGGTGGAATGTACATTACTGCCGAAGATCCTGCTAAATCATTGCGTTCACAAAGCAGCGATGACGGCGAGCTTATTATCATCGGCGGAGAGCATCATAAAACAGGTCAAGGCAAGGATACAACCAAACACTACGAGGCACTCATTGCCTTTTCCAAAGATCATTTTACAGTGGAAGACATTCCTTACAGATGGTCTACACAGGATTGCATGACATTGGATGATGTTCCTTATATTGGCCACTATACCTCTGACACGCCTAATCTATATGTGGCAACAGGCTATGGAAAGTGGGGAATGACAAATAGTACAGTTTCTGCTATGATTCTAAGCGATCTGATCGTGCGGGGAAGTAGTCCCTATCAGGATGTCTATAATCCGTCACGTAAAACCATCGCAGCATCCGCAAAAGAATTTATAAAAGAAAATATAAATGTAGCCAAAGAGCTTATAAAAGGCAAGCTTTCTCCGCTGCCAAATGATTTTGATATCAAACCCGGTGAAGGAAAAGTGATTAATGGAAATGGAGAAAGGATCGGTGCTTTCAGAGATGAGAAAGGTGTCCTGCATTTAGTAAATACCACATGCACCCATATGGGCTGTGAACTGCAATGGAACTCGGCAGAAAGGTCTTGGGACTGTCCATGCCACGGCTCCAGATTCACCTATGAAGGAGATATCATTGAAGGTCCCGCTGTAATGCCCTTAGAATATGATAGAGATGTAAATACCTTTGAAAAATTAATCAAAGACGACTTTTAAGAGCCTTCCAAAAACCATATAGAAGCCTCTGCAGGACAGAATCTCGCAGAGGCTTCTTTTATAATAGTCCACATTCTAAATAGATCTTTCTATGATTTAAAACATGCTCCCTGTTATCCCAGTCTACAATATAAACCTTACTTTTATAGGAAACATGCTTCATTCTTTTCACAACTGCTTGCAGAGGGTGACTTTCATGGAAGCCAACAATAAAAAAATCATATTGCTTGGAATTTTCTGCAACCTTCTTTATAAAATATTCGAACACTTCAGGGTCATTATCCTTTATACATACCAAGGATAATGAAAAAAAGTTAGCCGTTTCATGAATACGGGGTAAAGGTGGATAACCCACAAACCTTAATAGCCCCGGGAGCTTGGATAAGGTTTTATAGACACCCTTATATCCTGTAATAATGTACTGTTTGTATTTTTGTTGATCCCACGCAGCAGCTGAAGCTATAATTTCGCCCTGCGAATCCTTCAACGTATAGAAATCCGTTTTCTCTAGTCCATGAAAATCTTTCTCCATACGCTTTGCATCCATTACAGGATAAAAATCGTACTGTTTGCCCTCTCTTTGAACAAAGCTAATGATTTCCTCCATATCCCCGCCTTTTTCAAAGGAATAGATTGATTCTTTCATTTGTCCACCGGTTCTTAAGGTATAGACACAGTAATCGCCGATGTGATTATAGCTGGGCATTGACTTACGCTTCTTCTCAAGCATCTTTTGAGCCTCGTGATTGGATTGTAAAATTGTCGTATAGTATAGATCCACCTCGTCCTTGGTGCATTCATGAATAAATGCATAAGCTTTAAGCAATATTGGCAGATGCTTTTGATATTCCGGCTTTATCCTTAAGCCCATCAGATAGCCGGCCCTCAAAATCCTTCCATCCACATACACCCTTCTCACTGCACAGCTGCCGACGCCACACAGTTTACCGTTCTGTGTATCTCTGCACACCACAATAATGACCTTCTCCCCCTCAGCCTGCAATGACAGATATGGATCTGGCTGTTTGGTGTACATAATCGAGATATCTCCCTGAAAATCTCCGCTTTCGATAACTTCAAGGATTTCACTGCTATCATGGGGTTTCGCGACTTCCAGCACAAACCGACTATTTTGGAAGCTCATCTAATCCCCTCCCTATAGGTATATTCAACTTCTCATCTATTTCTTCCCCCAGCCTTAGGTTCATCGCCCAATACATGCCCCAAAGAAATGGATTAAAATCTCTTTTCATCAGGCTAAAGCCCCTTCCGGAAACGGTATGCAGGTTTGCATACTCCTTCCTAGCCCATCTGCATAATGCAGCCAGCTCTTCCGGCGACATATTCTTAGGCTTAAACGCCAGCTCTCCGTAATTGTAGTTATCTTCCAGCCACCATTGATCATATATCAACCTGTCTTCTGCCTTCAAGCGCTCATAAAGGGGTGTTCCCGGAAAGGGCAATAAATGATTAAAGGCTGCAGTAAAAAACTTATGCTTTCTTGCAAATTCCAACGTCTTGTCAAAGGTCTCTTTGGTATCACCATCAAAGCCGAACACAAAAGTCGCATATATGCTGATTCCGGCATCGTGTATTCTTTCTACAAGCTCATCTCGCTCTCCCAATGTCATGCTCCAGGTCTTATTCATCTGCACCAGACTTTGCTCCTCCAAGGATTCAAAGCCTATCAGCATGATATCGCAGCCGCTTTTTTTCATGTTCCTTAAGAACTCTTTATCCTTTGCCATAGCAAGGGTGCCCTGTCCTGCCCATTTCTTTTTATAGGGCTGTACAGCTTGAAAGAGCCTGCTGGCATTGTTTTTATCTGCAATAAGGTTATCATCCACAAAGAAACTATATCGATGCTTTGATTCTTTAAGATCTTCAATAATATCCTCACTTCTTCTGCAGTGGTATTTTCCATGATAATACGATGTAATTGCACAAAATTCGCAATTATGACAACAGCCTCTTCCTATTTCAACAAGGGTTACAGGCACATATTTTTTCCCTTGAAAAATGGTTTTATCAGGCCGAATGAAATCAAAACCTGTATGGCCGCTATATCGCGGTTTTAATTGATGATTAGAGAAGTCCTTTAGCATTTCACTCCATACACCTTCTGCATTGCCCGTTACAATGCAGTCAGCATATTGCTTTGCTTCTTCCGGCAGCAGCGTGACATGATAGCCTCCCAATATAACCTTAATCCCGCGTTTCATAAATTCCGATGCAATAGAATAGCTTCTTTTTGCTGTATAGGTCTCAACGGTAATGACAACCAAATCTGTTTTTATTTCATAGTTTATTAACTCAATACGGTCATCAAAGAACTCAGTCTCAACAGATTGCGGCGTCAATGCCTTCAGCATGGCAATAGTAAGGGGTTCCATCTTCCATGTGTATATGTATTTTTCTCCACCTTTCTTTCCTATTGCCGGATAGACAAAAGTAATTTTCATATTACTCCTTCAACCTCCCTACTTCCGGTATATCAGAGTTGTCAATCATGACTTCTTTTCTAAAGTTGGTAAACTTGTCTGCGTAATTCTTATATCCAATATTTACAATAGAAGCGATAAAGGGAGAAATATGAAAAGGAGCCAAGCGCTTAAAAATAGATTTGTATGTATAGGTTTCCCGCCATGCCCATTCAATTCCTTTCTCCAGCTCCAAGGGAGTCATTTGTGCCGGTTGAAATACACAATGCTCAACATCATAAAGGGACCAATCCCTTTCTATGATTCTATTTTGTTCCTCTAATTGCTGATATAGTTGAGTTCTTGGAAATGGCGTAAGTATTGAATATCTGGGCAAATCAATTTTTGCTTTAATAACCATCTCTACGGTAGCCTCAAATACGCTTTTGTCTTCCTCGTCACTGCCAAATGCAAAACAGCCTTGCACAAGAATGCCTGCGTCATGAAGCCTCTTCATCAGCTCACTGTATTCCAAAACATGATTGATGCCCTTATGAATAAACTTTTGCGAAGACTGACTTATGGATTCAAAGCCTATGAGCAGGCCCTTGCATCTGCTCCTACGAAACAGGTTTATTAATTCATCGTCAATACCCACAGAAGATGTTACCAATCCAAACCACATTTTTTTGAGCGGTATCATCGCTGTAAACAGTTCAATAGCATAGGCTCGATCGGCAATCAGATTTACGTCAGGAAATAAAATCTCCTTTGAATTCAGCATCTCAATCTCTGCCACGACCTCATTTACAGGTCTTTTATATATGGCTTTACCAAAAGCAGCCGGATAAGCACAGAAGGTACAAGGCAAGGAACATCCTCGAACTGCTTCTACAGAATTCAAAGTAATGTACTTTGACTTATCCAGAAGTTCTCTTCTGGGAATTGGCTTGCCGGCTATGGTATAATCCCTGTTTTGCATATATCTGCTTTTCAATTCTCCATTTTTAAAATCCATCAGCAGCTGCGGAAAGGTTTGCTCGGCGAATCCAATGACAACACTGTCTGCATGTTGCCCCGCTTCGTCTGGCATTAAGGTTGGATGAACGCCTCCCAATACGACCGTCATACCCTTGCTTCTGTAATAATCAGCATATCTATAAACCCGCTGACTGGTGCCCGTTATACAGGTTATACACACGATATCAGCCTTCAAATCCAAAGGGATATAGCCTGCTGTCTCATCATAAATCGCTATTTCTGCATGAAGGGACTGTGGCACCAGGGCTGCCAGTGTAGTAAGCGTCAAGGGTGCATAGTGCAAGGACTTCTTAAAGCTGCCGCTATAACGATGCATTGCCCCGGCAGGAGCCAGTAAAGCTATTTTCATACAATAGTTCTCCCTTTAAATACATTTTCCCAGCCTTGGCGCAGGTCCAATACAGCCGGCTTTATATCACCCAGCCGCTGGCCACGCTTAGCACATTCTTCAACAAAGCTTTCATAGGGTTTTTCTTCCGTTAAAAAAATCTGAGCTTCCTGCAGCTGACCCAGCCTTCTGCAGTAATCATAGTGGAAATTTTCCCTAAGCCCTTGATCAAGCTTTTGCGCCAAAGCATCCGCGGCTCCAATCCTATCTATGAAAAGAACATATCTATCCCCGCTTGGTGCCAACATATAAAACTCCGGTTTTATGCCATACTGCTGAAAAAGAGCTTCTATAGTCTTCTTAACATGATATTCATTCAATTTCTCTCCAAAAATGTCTGATACCTTGTCCTTCTTACCTATAAACCTTACTCTGGGAAAAGCACCGCTGAAGCCGGTAACAAGCACCAGATCCTGTAGGTTATATCGATAAAGCCCTCCCCCTGTTGTAACCACCAGACAGTATGTCTCTCCCACCCGCAGCTCATGAGCTAAATAAATTTTTTCATCAGACATTGAAATAAACTCAAAAAAATGAGAATGCAGTGATAATCTCGCGCCCGATTCTCCTTTCAAGGGAAAGGAGACAAAAGCCTCTGTTGCAATAAGCCCCTTTCCCTGCATTTCTACCTTGGGAAAAAGCTCTCTCAACAAATGTGCATAAGCTTCTGAGTTGCCGTCTGTCCAGCAGCTGATAAGCTTTAGATTGGGCCAGAGCATATCAAGTCTTTTCTCTTTTAGATTCTCTTCTATTTCAAGGGCCCTCTTTTCATTTCTGCTTAACTTGAAAAGCTTCCTGACATCCTCCTCCATCACGTTGGGAGGCGTAACAACGCCTTTTCTTAAATTATCTACCAGCCTATCGCCATATTGTTCAATAGCTTGAATAATCAACATGAGATAAGTAGGATTCCATACTGATATAAAGGTCAGCTTTCTTGCATTCAATAAAAAAAGAGCTGTTAAATATTTAAAGTTCTCCATATCTCTTACTTTGCTTATTTCAGAAGGAACGGCAAATAGATATCTGAATAAATACTTTTCCATCCATCCAAAATACTCTGAATCTTCCTCAAAGCCTATAGGAAGACCGCCCTCTGTATATTGCTTCTGATGAACAGCCGGTGTGATTGACCAATAAGCCTGCCCATGCTTGATACCTTCATAGCTGCTAAACAAGTTATATACCCAGGGTTTTAACCCTTTTTGAAACTGAAGCTTTAATGTCTTTGTATAGGGGATATACTTGGAAGCCGAAGTGGAGCCGCTTGATAACTCAAGCATCATCACTTCATCCTCAGTTAATATATTTTTTCTGCCCGCTTTAATTTCTTCTATATACCAGCTATAATCCTCATATGTCGTTATAGGTACGCTGCATTGGTATTCCTTGATGGATTTGATCTTATCAAAGGCATACCTTTCTCCATAAAGCGTATTCCGGTTGCTATGTAATAAGCTAAGCAGAAGCTGCCTTTGCACTTCTGATGCGTCCCTTATATTTGCGAAGCTTCCATACTCTCTTTTATACATCATGGTGCAAAATGTATTCATTAAATAGCACAGCATTCTGTTAAACATCTTTAGGAATCTCCCCAAAGAATTTCTTTCCGCAGCTTCTTAGGTTCTCTATAGAAATACCAGTCATACAAACCAAATCATCTCCGTTGATGTGATTGGGATTTATTTGATTAAAAAATTCAATATGTTTATCACGCAGCCTTTTTTCATCAATGTCAGCCACTCCTTTTTTCAGCTTGTCCTTGATATTATGATAATGTATCACCCCTGTATCAGAATCATATTGGCCAGGATATTTGAATTGGCCAAATGCATCCATGACAGACTTTTCAAATTGTGGTGTAGCCATGCCATAGCGCGGATAATAGCTATTAAAATAAACGGGAAGCATCTTATAGGTCTTGTAGCCTTTCGATATTAGAAACCAATAGAACACCGGATAGTTTTTTCCGAATTCAACAAAAAACTTCAAAAAGGTTCTCGCCAGCTCCAGATTCCCCCAATATTCTTTTTGAATAATGGTATCCCCCGAAAACACACCATTGACCTTGATACCATCCACCTGAAACTCCAAAAGCATTTGCGTCGAAAAGCCTCTGATAATACCCTTCTCATCGCATAACAGAATACACCAATCCTTTTCTGCCATATCCTCTAAAAACACAGTCTTTTCAACATCATCATAATATGCTGCCATAATTTCATACATACAATGCTTATCTTCATCCGAGATATTGATCATCTTTTCTATTCTGCCATTCATTTTCAAATTAATCACCCTTTTTGTCTGTTTTCATATTTTGAATTTCTTAGAAGCTATAAGCTAGACTTAATCATTTTTTTGCGGATGACAGCCCAAAAACACTACCGACAATACCAAGAACTGCGCTTAGAAAAATAACAATTATGACGATACCCGATACGAGAGTTTCTTGCGGCGGTAATGGAATGAAAGGAAGGGGTCCTGCCATCTGGGCATAGATATATTTTATAGCAGCTGCCGCTAAAGCAGATGCCAATACGCCGCCTCCTAGAGTTAATATCATTCCCACCAGCAAAAATGGAAATGCAATAAACAGTTCATGTGCACCCAGCAGCCTGAGCGTATTGATCTGCTCTCTGTTATTGTATATTCCCAGTCTGATGATGTGTCCTATAATGACCAAAGTAGATATGCCAACTGCTGTGATAATCAAGGTTCCAAGGAGCTTCAATATCTGTGAGATATTTTCAATTCTCTTTAAAACCTCCTGGTTATCCCTAATATAATCAACACCTGTCACAAGTCTTATCTTTCCTAAGACAAAGTTCATTTCTTCCATATTGATTTTCACCTCAATAAATGAATTAAAAGGATTGTCCTCTAAATAAGTCAAAACACCGGCATCTTTTCCTAGAATATCCTCCATCCGCTTATAGGCCTCACCTTCCTCAACCAAGCGTACTTCTACAACACCCTTGACAATTCTAAGTCTTTCCATCAATTGGGTAACCTCATAATTGTCCATGCTTTCCTCATAATAGACGCTTATTTCTGCTTCCTCTTCGATGGCTTCTACAATTTGACTGCTCACCCACCAGCCCGAAATAACCATGGCAAGAATAAAAAATATAAGACCTGTACTCAATAGAGAAAAAATGTTTGATACTGCATTTAATTGCAGGATTGTTTTCGTCTCTTTTAGAAAGTAGCCAATATTATAGATAAAATTCTTCATTTAAGTCATCCTCGGCCTTTCCCAATGGATATTTCCATTGTCCATTCTTATATGCTTCACATCCTCTTCACCTTCGATTAAGTGAGTTGCATGGGTGGTAATAATAACTGCCGTACTTTTGTCTCTAAAGGAGCTCAAAAGCGCTAATATATTTAAAGCATTGTGCTTATCCAAATTGCCGGTAGGTTCATCTGCCACAATAATTGCAGGCTTCCTTACTACCGCTCGAGCGATTGCAACACGTTGACACTCTCCCCAGGATAGGTTCTCCACCAATGAAAATGCCTTATGCTCTAAACCCACCCTTGCAAGGGTATGGATTGCAGCTTCCTTTAAGTGCCCATGAGTTGTGTTTAAAAAACGCATACCCAGCATAACATTTTCCAAGGCAGTTCGCCCTTTTATTAGCCTAAACTCCTGGAAAACAGGTCCCATAGCCATTCTGAGATGCCTTATCCCCTTGTCCTGTCCCTTTGCGATTGGTTGACCCAGCACCCTTAATGTACCTTCCGTCGGATATTCCATCCCCATCAAAAGCTTTAAGAGACTGGTTTTCCCGGAGCCGCTAGGTCCGGTAATGTATAACATATCACCAGGTACAATTTGCAGATCAATATTTTTTAACGCCATTGTACCATCGGGATACTGTAAGCAAACACCTTTTGCTTCGATCATAGCTGTGACCTCCTTTTACTGTGCTAGAATAGGTTAGGCTGAACAAACAATTCTATATATCCCTCTTGAAGCTTTATGGATTGCAGGATATTCTTACCTAAAAGCCGTTTAAGATCCAATGCAAGATTGCTTTCATTCATAAGTTCTTCTATGTATTCAACCTCCAGTGGCATTCCATAAAAACTGCCTTCTTCCGGTTGAAAGCTTAAAATATTGCCTTCTTGAATGACAAACTTGCCGGAAAGCTGGAGCTGTTTTTCAGGTATCGTAATCACGACCTGGTCCGTGTGAAAAGTAAATTCAAGCGCTTCAAGGCTTGTCCTCTTTGAAATAATATCATTAAAGGCTTTTTCTTCAATTGTACCCTTTATACGAAACAAAGAAATTGATATTTTCAGCGCATCTGCAGATATGCCGCCATCTGCTATGATATTGGAAAACTCCTTTGCTGCCTGTGACAACAAAGGCTTTAGCTCATCCAGCATTTTTTGTATGTTGGCAAGCTGTTCCTGATAAAACTTGCTTTTTTCATTCAGGGAGGTCAAATACTCTTCCTGTTCTTTCTTGAGCTTCAATTTCTGCGCCAAAGCTTCTTTTGACTGCTCTTGCTTTTCCATAATCAGCTTAAGCTGAGCTGCCATTTTCATTCTTTCACCCGACAGCTTGTCCCTACTTTCCGCCAGCATATCTAGGAGCTTCCCCACATTGCGTGTCAAGTCTCTTAAAATATTCAACCTTCGCAGAAAGGTTGACATGCTATCCGAATCCATAATTATTTCTAGGTAAGATCCCGGTCCCATCCTTTGGTAAGTCTTAAAAAAGCGCCTTAGTGCCTCTTGGTTTCTTGCATAAATAGCTTGTTCCTTCGCTATTTCTGCCTCAAGTTTTTTGAGCTCTTGATTTGCTGCTTCAATCTCAAGAGCAAGCTTTTTTTCCTCACGCTCAAATATCTCAATCTCCTGTGTCAAAACAAATAAGCTTTGCAAAAGCTTCTTCTCCTCTTCAGAAATGCCCGCAAGCTTTTCTTCAATTTTAGAAGGTGGTTCTGCATAACCATAAACCATGCTTGTACAAAAACTCATCACAACAATAGAAATTACCAATCCTAAAGCCAAAATAGGCTTCAGCTTCCATGACTGAAACACCCGTATCCCCCCTTCTAAAAATCCATTACATTTTAATTCTATCAAAGTTTTACCCATACAAGAATACTTTTATGATTATTCTTATTTATTCATTCCAATAAAAAAGGGGCAAGAAGCCCCAAATTCACTATTACTACTAAAACTGAACCAAAGCCGGTGTATCTGCAGGTGCTAACAGCAATTCCTTTAATTCTTCATCCAGCTTGATAACAGATATGGAGAAGCCTGCCATTTCTATGGATGTCATATAATTTCCTACAAAGGTTTTTATAACCTTAACATCTTTTGCGCCCAATACTTCTGCCAATCTCCGATTTGCCACATACAATTCCATCATAGGAGTTCCTCCAAGCCCATTAACCAAAACTGCCACTTCGTCACTTGCAGTTAAATCCATATCCGCCAGTATTTTATCAAGCAAATGATCGACAATCTCATCCGCTGTACGTAGCGCTTCTCTATGTGTACCGGGCTCGCCATGTATACCCATTCCAATCTCCGCTTCATTTTCTTCCAAGGTGAAGCTTGGTTTGCCTACTTCAGGTACGGTGCAAGGTGCAAGTGCCATGCCCATGGAGCGCACATTTGCAACCACCTTTTCTGCTACCCTTTTTACTTCGGACAGTTCTCCGCCTTCTTCCGCTTTTGCTCCAGCAATCTTATGTATAAACACGGTGCCTGCTATACCTCTGCGACCAGTTGTCCAAGTGCTGTTTTCAACAGCCACATCATCATCTACAACTACTTTATCCACTTTTATTCCCTCTGCCTCAGCCATTTCTGCAGCCATTTCAAAGTTCATGATGTCACCAGTATAATTTTTGATAACCAGCAATACGCCTTCTCCTCCGTCAACTGCCTTGATAGCCTCATACACCTGATCCGGTGTTGGTGATGTAAATACAGCACCTGCTACTGCTCCATCCAGCATTCCCTTGCCTACGAAGCCTCCGTGTGAAGGTTCATGTCCGCTGCCGCCTCCGCTTACCAAAGCAACCTTCTTAGTGGGAGAAGCTGCCCGTACAATTACATTAAGCCCTTCAAGCCTGCGCACATACTGAGGATGTGCAGCCACTACACCTTTCAGCATTTCATCTACCACATTTACCGGATTGTTAATGATCTTTTTCATGCTTTGACCTCCTTCAACTCTTTCTTGCTCTTTATATGTAGAAGCATTATAAATGCTTCTGCTGCATAGTTTAATGATATATACCCTATCCCTCCTTAAGCCAACCTTCTACCAGATTTTTCAATGCTTCAATACTCTCTATTTCATCAGGCCCATCCGCTTTTACGGTAAGTTCTCCTCCTTGGCGTATACCCATGGTCAAAATCATCAATAAACTTTTTGCATCTGCTGTTTTCCCATTTCCTTCTAATGTGATCTTACTTTTAAACCTTGCTGCAAGCTTTGTAAATTCAGCTGCAGGTCTGGCATGTAAGCCTAATTTATTCGTCATAATAAGCTTTATCTCTACCATAACCTTCCTCCAGTAATCAATATTCTATAGCTTCAGCAGACCTCTCGCTTCTTCTGCCGCATGTATGACCTCAGTCAGTGTGCCGCCTATGGATGCTTGAATCGCTGCACTAATGGCACCTTCCACGATAGGAGCATCTGCTATACTAATCAAGCTTCCATACTCTTCATCCAATAATTCCATGGCTGTCTGGGCACTAAGAATGGCGCTGCCCAGATCGGCAAGAACAACAACTCCGTCAGCGGAATTTGCAGCCTGCAGCGCCCTGCAGATTTTCATTGCATCCGTACCTATTCCACCATCTTCCATTCCCCCTGCAGCAATGATTTTAAGCTGCTGATCAGCCATTTGCTCCGCCAAATCCTTTACCCCTTCTGCCAGCTTCATACTGTGTGAAACAATCACTATTCCTACCAATTTTATTGCCTCCCCTAGCTATTCTTACGATAAAAATCAGTTAGAGCCCTTAATATAATCAAAACCGAAGTAGCTCCGGGATCTTGATGTCCCAAGCTCCTTTCACCCAGATAGCTTGCTCTTCCTTTTTTTGCGATGATGGTCTTTGTATATTCCACCCCTTCTTCCGCTGCGCAGCAAGCTAATTCCAGGCATTCCAAGAAGCCTTTATCCTTCGCAATACCTTCAGCAAATGCATGGTAGGCCGGCTCCATGGAGTCAAGCATTGTCTTCTCCCCACAAACAGCCTTGCCTCTATCCTTGATACCCTGAATTGCCGCCTGCAGCATTTCAGCACCCAATTCTTTGCTAGCCTCTGTCTTACCCTGAGCCGGAATTGCAGCTCTCATAAAGGCAGTTCCATATAGCGGTCCCGATGCACCTCCCACGGTAGACAACAAAGTCATACCAATCTTTTTTAACCCTGCTGCTAAATCTGTCTGTGGGTCTGCAAGGAGCTTATTTACCACAGCCTCAAAGCCTCTTGCCATATTGATGCCATGATCAGCATCCCCAATTTCTCTATCCAACTCTGTCAAAAACTCCTTATTGCAATCAATAGACTCCTTTATAGCTATAATGGCTCCCAAAAATAAATTTTCCATCATAAACTGCCTCCTTATTTTCCTAATCAAAACTGTACTTGTCTATCTAGTCCTAATATATTATCATTTCTCTTGATAAATGATTGGTTTTTAAAATAAAAGATTATAAAGAAAACAAATAGCGCTCCCCAAATGGAGAGCGCGCTTATAGTAATTTTACCAGGTTATTCTATTGTTATATTCTCAAGCTTATCCGAAGACTTTGATTTTTCAACAGGCTTTTCTTTCATTTCTTGAAGACTTTCATTCACGCCATCAAGAATGAGCTTGCCTAGCTTTCTTGCATCTTGTGACAGCTTTTCCGGCAGGCTGTCTAAAATAGCCTCCGCTAAATTCAACTTATACTTTACTAAATTTTTAATGATTTCTTCATTCATTCTGATCACTTCCAAACCATATTTTCAGCATTTCTTCCTCGAACTTCGCTTTTTTAATGGAATAATCCAGAAGCGTTCTTGGCAGCGTAATATTCCTTTTGATGCTGCCAGCTTTTATGATCAGCTGATCGCCTTTCTGATTCAAGTTAAGATCCTTTTTATCCATAAATGGCATATCTATAGCCAGGATGTAATCCTCTCCATCCTTGACCACGGTCTGCGCCCTTCCGTTATATTTGATTTCAACAGGATCTTCCTTTTTGAAAACCTCTGAAGCCATCCTATCAAGCATTTTCATACCGACAATTTCTGTCTCAAATAGGGGTGCATAGTATATAGGGATTGGTGTAAAGCTCTCTACGATTTCCTCCTTGTACTTTTTCTGTATATCCTTCCAAACCTTGAAATAGTCATCTGTCACATTCTCAGGTATTACTCTGTTTACCACGATGGCATCCACATTAAAATCATAAATATTTAAGTAGGTAAAGCTGCGCTGCGCTTCTTTGATGACCATCTTTTCCGGATTAACAACAATTCTTATACTTGTAATGTCTCGGTGGGAGAATATCTTTTTCATCTCATCCAGCTGATAATACATATTGTCAATCTCATCAAGGACTTGCCCTGAAGGCATTGGAATCTTTAAGAGAGATTCTGCAATTGGACCCGCAACCTTGATGGCCTTTTTCTTTAGAGGAAAAAGCTTTTCCATCCACCACCTGAGCATTTCGGGAAAGCTTAGCAGAGCAAGGGTTTCCCCCGTTGGCGCGCAGTCAATGATAATAGTGTCAAATCTGCCTTCCTTATAATACTTCAGAATCCTAAGAAGACTCAGCAAGTCCTCCATCCCCGGAAAGACCGTCAATTCCTGCGTTGTGATATCCTTTACAGCCTTTGAAGTAAAAAGCTCCGTAAAGTACTTTTGAACCTTTCCCCAGCCTTCTTCTACTTCATGTATGGCATCGATCTCCTGTGCCCAAAGATTTTTCTTGATTTCTACCGGTTCATTTGACAGCTTCATATCAAAGGAATCTCCCAGACTATGTGCAGGATCGGTACTCACCACAAGTGTCTTCATGCCCTTCTCCGCACTCTTTACAGCTGTTGCTGCTGCTATACTAGTTTTTCCAACTCCGCCTTTACCGGTATATAAGATTATTCTCATGAACTTTCCTCCTTGTTTTTATATGAAAATTATCATCTTTATTTCTCTTGTCGAATACTACGAAATCCGAAATATTTGTTTTAGAAAATGCCCATCTCATGGGCATTTATTCTATTTCTATTTTTCGTATATTATTTTTACGTTGTTCCGTCGGTGCTGTATGATTTAACTTTGTCTGCAAACTATTCATGATCTTAAACACGATATGGGTCATGGACTGTTTTTCGTCTTCTGTCAAATCTTCAAGCACTATGCTTAGATATCCAGATATAAGCTCTTTCAGTTTTTTGATCAGCTGCGTGCCCTCTTCTGTTGGCCTCAGCATGACTATCCTTCTGTCAGTTTCACTCCGTTCTCTTGTTACATAACCATTTTTCACAAGTCTATCAACGATTCCCGTAGCAGTACTCATGGGTGAATTGATATATTCAACAAGTTCTGTCATGGTTATTTCTTTTCGTTTATCAAGAAACAGCAAGGTAAAAAGCTCGAATTTGGAAAATTTCATATCCAGATCAATCCAGTCTTCGGGGAAAAAGAGCTTTTTCATATTTTCAATAAACAAATCCACTATATGATCCAAATCGAACATTGTTTCATCCTCCAAATATTTCACTTTGCGAAATATCTTAATTATATGGTATTCCTATTCAAGAGATTTGTCAATACATGAATTGATATATTTTTATTGGCTTAAAATCTCCCGGAAGAGCCTCCGCCTCCGGAACGACCTCCACCGCCGGAGCTTCTTCCTCCTCCGCCGCCACCCCCGCCTCTTCTGGCAGAGTATGCAGCCATTCTTAAGATAAAGAAGGTGACA